>NZ_JBHXMA010000027.1:39989-145358 GCF_042721035.1 Streptomyces sp. NPDC058464 | reverse complement strand
GGTTTCTGGCTGCCCGGGGCCCCGCCCCCCCCGGGGGCGGGGGGGGGGGGGGGGGGGGGGGGGGGGGGCGGGCGGGGGGGGGGGGGGGGGGGGGGGGGGGCTGGTCGCGCCCGCGCGGCGGTAGCCGCATATTCAGTACAGCCCCGCGCCCCTTTGGGGCGCGTCACCTCACCGGGATGAAAATCGATCCGCCCCGTCACCCGCGCCGCCTTCGGCTGCAGACCCATGATCGTCAGGGCCGTCAGGGACTTGCCGCAGCCCGACTCCCCCACCAGGCCCAGGACTTCGCCCGCATACACGTCGAAGCTGATGCCGTTCACGATGTTCACCCCCCGGTGGCGGTCCGGGAAGGCGATCGCGAGGTTCTTCACGGACAGGACCGGCGGTCCCTCCCGGGAGGGCAGGGGCCGGGCACGTCGTCGTAGCCGGTCGGCGGCCTCGGCCAAGGAAGGCAGCTCCAGGACCTCGCCCGGATCGAGTACCTCCGCAGGCTCCGTCGGCTCCACCTCCCTTCCGGCCGGTGACGCCCACGCGTCCGAGACGCCCTCGGAGAGGATGTTCAGGGAGAGGACGGTGAGGAGGATCAGCAGGCCGGGGAAGAGGGTGGCCCACCAGCCGCCGGTCAGGACCATGTTCCTGCCGTCCGCGATGACGCTGCCCCAGGACGGGTCGGGGGGCCGGACACCGGCGCCGATGAAGGACAGGGACGCCTCGAAGACGATGGCCTCGGCGATCTGGACCGTGCAGAAGACGAGGACGGGGGCGAGACAGTTGACGGCCACGTGGCGGACGACGATGTGCGGGGTGCGGGCGCCGATCACGCGTTCCGCCGTGACGTAGTCCTCGCCGTACTGGTCGAGGACGTTGGCGCGGACGACCCGGGCCACCGGCGGGGTGAACAGGAAGGCGATCGCGCAGATCAGGACCGTGATGCCGCCGCCGAAGACGGCCACGAGGACGGCGGCCAGGGCGATGCCGGGGAACGCCATCACCACGTCCAGGCAGCGCATCAGCGTCTCGTCGACGGCTCTGCGGGAGGTGGCCGCGAGGGCGCCGAGGAGGGCTCCGGCGGTCAGGGCGAGGGCGGTCGCGCCGAGGCCGATCGCGAGGGACCAGCGGGCGCCGTACATCAGCCGGCTGAGGATGTCCCGGCCGAGGCTGTCCTGGCCCATCCAGTGTCCGGCGGAGGGGTGGCCGGTGCCGTCGACGGGGGCCTGCTGCGCGAGGGGGTCGTCGGGGGCGAGGAGGGGGGCGAGAGCGGCCACCAGGACGATCACGGTCAGCAGGGCGAGGGCCGTCCTCGACGACGGCGACAGCCTGCGCAGCCGTACGCCGGGGCGGGCGAGCGCGGCGGTGAGGGCCGCGCGGGTGCGGGTCGTCATACGGCCTCCCTCAGGCGCGGGTTGACCAGCAGGTAGAGGATGTCGATGACGAGGTTGACGACGACGAAGCCGGTCGCGGTGGTGAGGACGACGCCCTGGACCACGGCGGGGTCGCCGTTCTGCACGGCGTCGATCATCAGCTTGCCCATGCCGGGCAGGGCGAAGACGGTCTCGATGACGACGGCGCCGCCGAGGAGGTAGCCGACCCGCAGGCCGAGCACGGTCAGGGGGTTCACGAGCGCGTTGCGGAGCACGTTGCGGCCGACCACGACATGGGGCGGCAGGCCGCTGCCGATCGCGGTGCGGACGTAGTCCTTGTCGAGTTCCTCGACCACCGAGGTGCGGACGATCCGGGTGAGCTGGGCGGCCACCGGGAGGGAGAGCGCGAGGGCGGGCAGGGCCATGGTCCTGAGCCAGCCGGTGACGGAGTCCTCGGGGTTGATGTAGCCGCCGGACGGGAACCAGCCCCGGTCGACGGCCAGGTACTGGATCATCAGCAGCGCCAGCCAGAAGGCGGGGGCGGCGACCCCGACCAGGGAGAGGACGCGGATGACCTGGTCGGCGGCCCGGTCCCGGTGGATGGCCGCGGTCACGCCTGCGGCCAGCGCCAGGACGACGGCGATGCCGAGGCCGAGGAAGGTCAGCTGGAGGGTGAGCGGCAGGGCGGTGAGCACCTGGTCGAGGACCGGGGTGCGGGTGAGGGCGCTGGTGCCGAGGTCGCCGTGGAGCAGGCCGCCGACGAAGCGGGCGTAGCGCAAGGGCAGCGGGTCGAGGAGGCCGTTGCGTTCGCGGAAGTCGTGGAGCTGCCCCGGGGTGGGGTTGGCGCCCTGGAAGAACGCGGACGCCGGGTCGACGTCGGAGAAGCGCATCACCAGGAACACGAACAGGGCGATGCCGAGCAGCAGCGGCACCAGCAGGGCGGTGCGGCGCAGCAGGATGCGCAGGACGGCGGTCATGCCGTCAGGCCCACTTGGCGGTGAGGACGTTGATGCCGGGATAGGGCTGGGCCCTTATGCCGGTGAGCCTGCGCGGGTCCCAGGCGGTGATCAGCTCGTTGTGGACGACCGGGTAGAGGACGGCCTGTTCGGCGACGACGTCGATGTAGTCCTGGATCATCGTCGTCCTCTTGTCCGGGTCCGGTTCGCGGGTGGCCGCGTCCATGTCCTTGAAGAGCTGCTTCGCGACGGCGTCGTCCGACCAGCGGGCGTAGCCCGTCCAGAGGTTCTCGGGGCCGTAGTTGTAGCGCATGATCAGGTCGGCGTCGAGGCCGAACTGGTTGGGGTTCGAGACGGCGGCGACGACCTGGTAGTCCTGCTTCTGGTCCATCTTGGTGAACACGGCCGTGGTCTCCTGGGGGGACAGGGTCGTGGCGACGCCGATCGCGTCCCAGGACGACTTGATGGTGGGCAGGCAGTCGACGAGCCAGCTCACGTTGACGGCGAGGATGTTCACGTGGAGGCCGCTGACTCCGGCGGCCTTCAGCAGGGCCCGGGCCTTCGCCGGGTCGTGGTCGTAGACCGTCTTCGCCGGCCGGTAGGCGGGGTTGGTCTCGTTCAGGAACGAACTCGCGGGTTTTCCGTGGCCCTTGAGGGCGACCTCGACGATCTTCGCCTTGTCGATGGCGTAGTGCAGGGCCTGCCGGACCCGGACGTCGTCGAAGGGCTTGTGCCGGGTGTTGAACATCAGGAACGCGTTGTTCATCCCGGCGCCGCCGCCGACCGACAGCCCGCCCTGTTCGAGGCGGGGGATGTTGGCGTACGGGATGTTGTCGGAGATCTGGGCGCCGGCGGTGCCCCCGGAGATCCTGGCCACGCGGGAGGCGGCGTCGACGATCGTCAGCCAGTTCATCTTCCGGAAGGCGGGTCTGCGGGGGCCGTTGTAGTGCTCGTACGCGGCGAAGGTGGTGTTCGACTTCGGGTGGTGCGCGGTCTGCCGGTACGGTCCCGAGCCGATCGCCAGTCCCCTGATCGCGTCGTCCCAGGCGCCGGGCCGGGAGAACACGTGGGCCGGCATGATCTTGGCGAGGGTGAGGCGGGCGAGCCCGTCCGGGAAGGGGAACCGGAGGACCAGGTCGACGGTCCGGGCGTCGGCCTTGCGGGCCTCCTTCAGCCAGCTCGCGAAGAAGCCCTGGGCGAGGGTCCGGGTGCCGGGGTCGAGGATCCGGTCGAAGACGAAGACCACGTCGTCGGCGGTGACCGGCCTGCCGTCGTGGAAGGTGGCGCCCGGGCGCAGGGTGAACCGCCAGGTGGTGGCGTTCGCGTCGGCGGGCAGCCGGGTCGCCAGCGCCGGGTAGGGGGCGCGGGTGATCGGGTCGGTGTCGGCCAGGCCCTCGTAGATGTGGTTGTTGGCGGCCATCGCGAACGCGGACGCCGTCTGGGTGGGGTCCCAGCTGCCGTCGTTGCCGTAGCCGATCACGGCCGTGAGGGTGCGGTCGGAGCCGTCGCCGCCGAGGTCGATCGTGGACTTGGGGCCGCACGCCGTCAGCGACGGCAGGGCCGCTGCCGCGCCCAGCGCGCCGGTGAGTGTCAGGAACGTCCTGCGGGCGTGGGTCGCCTCGTCGCGCACGGTGCCTCCAGTGTGGGGGAACGGAGACGTCGGACATCCTGTGTAAGCGCGACCATAAGAGGGGGTTCGGGGACGGTCAAGGCAACGCACGCGAATGGCGTAAACCGCCAGAGGTGGGACCAATGGCACCACGATGGCGGGGCCGCGGCGGGGCCATGGCCCCGCGCACGCGCAGGAGTTGGCGTCGGGCGGACGCGCGCGAGTCGGCGCCGGCCGCACGGGCGGCGGCCGGCGCCGGGGTGCTTACGCGGGAGCCGTCAGCTGGGCGGCCACCGCGGCGCCGTCCAGCCACACGTTCTCCCGGGAGATCCGGCCGTCGCGGAACTCGAAGACGTGCAGGATCCGGAAGGTGACCCGGCGGCCGCCGCCCGGGATGCCCAGCATGGAGCCGGGCACGGTCCCCGTCATCACGTTCTCCATGGTGACGGCGTCGTCGGAGTAGTAGGTGCGGGTCCGCTCCTCGCTCTCGGCGTGGAAGTCCTTGCACAGCTGCCGGTAGAAGTCGAGCGCCGCCGGGATGCCGCGCTTCGGGCCGTTCGGGTCGCCGACGACGTCGTGCTCGACGTCGTCGGTGTAGACGGCGACCGAACCCTCCGGATCACCGCGTTCCTCGGCGCTCATGTGGGCCCGGGTCTCGCCCGCCACCGCCTACCGCTACTTCTCCAGCCCCCAGGAGCTGATCCGGGAGACCCGCACCCTGCTGCGCACCCCGGACGTCACCGCCGACCTGCCCGCCGATCCCGCCGGACGGGTGGACGCGGTGGTCTCCCGGGTCGCCGACATGCAGCTGGCGAACGAGCCGGTGTGGCGGGCGATGCTCGGCGCGAGCCTGGAGCGGTACTTCCGGCAGACCGACGGGCAGGAGGAGCGCTTCCCGACCCGCAGCCGCAACCGCCTCGACCTCTCCCGGACCGCCCTGGACCCGCTCGCCGCGACCCTCCCGCCGGCCGCACTGCGCCGGCTGACCATGGCGCTCACCCTGGTCTACGGCGTGGAGGCCCTGGTCTCGACCCGCGACGTCTGCGAACTGGACCCCGAGGAGGCCAAGGACGTCACGCGCCGGGCGGCCGGGGCCCTGCTCGATGCGGCGCTGCGGGAGGAGACGGAGACGGAGGGCTAGGGCCGGTCCGCCGGATCGGCCCACGGCGTATCGGCGGCAGCTGTACGGCACACCTTCGGGTGATCACGGGTGGCGTCGCAGCGGCGTCCGCGCGGTCACGACCTAGCTTTCCTGGTGATCATCCGGGCAGCGGCGTCTCACGGGAGGACGACCACCATGGGCGGGTACGAGACGAGGGTTCTTCGCCTTTTCGACCTCATCGACACCGACAGGAACGGTTACGTCGACCGCGGCGACCTGCCGCGCACCGCCGACGACGCGGCCGGTGCGGAGGCGCAGCGGGCTCGCATCGTGCAGGCGTTGATCACGGGAGTCGTCAAGGCCGGCGACTCCAACATGGACACCCGGCTGACCAGGGCCGAGATGTCCTCGTGCGTGGAGAGGACGATGGTCGGGAAGTCGGCCGCCGACCTCCCCGCCTACATCCGCGAGGTCACGGCCGGGGTCTTCGCGCTGATGGACGCCGACGGGAACGGCAAGGTCGGCAAGAGCGAGTTCGAGAAGTACCTGAAGGCCCGGAACGTCACCGACCCGAGCGCCGCGGGCGAGTTCGCGCGGCTCGACCGCGACGGCGACGGATCCCTCACCCTGGAGGACCTCGGCCACGCGACCCACGGCTTCTTCACCGCCCCGGAGTACGACGTTCCGCAGCACTGGCTCTTCGCCGCCGTCTCCGCCGTCTCCGGCTGACACCTGGGCCGCCGACCGCGGCCGCCGACCGCACAACGGGCCCGAAGAGCCCCGGCCCCGGTGCGCCGGCTAGGGCAGCGTCTTCTCGTAGGACGCGTCGCGGTCGGAGTCGTAGACGAGCTTGCCCGCCGCGTCGTAGCCCTTCAGGTGCGGGGCCGCGGTGACCTGCTTGTGCAGGGTGCCGGTGGCGACGAACCAGCCGTGGTCGAGGACCACCTCGCCCGCCTCGCCGCCGTAGGAGACCGTCATCGTGGCCACCGAGGCGCGGTAGCCGCCGATGATCCCCCAGCGGAACGGCAGTTTCCAGTTGCCCTTGTCGATGACCGACTCCTGGTACAGCTTGCCGCTGTTGATGTCCGGGACCACGCGCGTCCCCGCGTCGCCGAAGGGATCGCCGCTGCTGGTGTTCAGCCCCTCGGCCCGGCCGTCCTTGACGGTGCAGATGAGCCGGGCCGGCACCGGCTTCTCCCGCACCGCGACCACGAAGTAGCCGTCGCCGGGGGCGTTGGAGTCCCCGGTGCTCCGCATCGCCAGGATGATCCGGTAGTCGGCGGGCCTGCCCAGGTCGATGTAGGCGGGGTCCTTGGGCAGGCGGTGCGCCTTGTTGTAGTCGAGGCACTTGCCGAGTCCGTCGGCGGCCTGGTCGAAGGTGATCCCGTCCAGCAACTGGTGCGCCGCGGACGCCGGGCGCGCCGGGGCGGTCGGGGTGGCCGACGGTGTCGAAGGCGCCGACGGTGCCGGGGGCGACGCGCTGGCCGACGCACTCGCCGACGCACTGGCCGACAGGGTCGGTGCCGGGCGCCCGCTGGTCAGCACGGTGGGGCTGGGCCCGGCCGGACTCGTCGTGGTGCTGCCGCCGCCCAGCGCGTACGCGCCGACCGGTACCGCCGCCAGGGCCGCCAGCGCCGCCCCGCCCACGGCCAGGCGGCGGCGCCGCTCCAGCACGCCCCTGCGGCGGATCTCCGGGTACGGCACCGCCGACGGCCGGACCAGGGACGCGTCCCCCGCCAGCAGCGCCCGCACCCGGGCCTCGAACTCCGGCTCGGTCGCCCCGGCCTGCTTCTGACCGCTCACCTGCTGCCTCCCTGCGCGGGCGCCGCGTGGCTCATGGCCTGCGCGAGTCCCGGAACCGTACGCAACTTCGCCAGGCCCTTGGACGCCTGGCTCTTGACCGTGCCCGGGGAGCAGCCGAGCACCTCGGCGACCTCGGCCTCGGACAGGTCCTCCCAGTACCGCAGCACCACCACCGCGCGCTGCCTCGGCGGCAGCCCGGCCAGGGCCGCGAGCAGCGTGCCGCGCTCGTCGGCCCGGGACACCGCGTCGTCGTGCCCCGCGCGCTCCGGCGGGGCGGCGGTCAGCGACTCGGCGACCCGGCGCTTGCGGAACCGGTCGCTGTTGCAGCTGACCAGCATGCGGCGGACGTACGCCTCCGGATGGTCGGTCCGGGAGACACGCCGCCAGGACCGGTAGGCCTTCGCCAGCGCGGTCTGCGTCAGGTCCTCCGCGTGGTACGGGTCACCGGTGAGCAGATAGGCGGTCCGCACCAGGTGCGACCACCGTGCTCTGACGAATTCCTGGAACTGGGCCTCTAGTTCGGCCTGCATCAGCCACCCCCTCGCCCTCCAGACCACCGGACCCCCGGATTCGGTTGCCCGGTGGGCCGGGGCGGCCCGGCCCGCTCAGGGGGCCGCGACCCGCCGGAACTCGATGGTGTCGTACGCGGTCTTCGTGCCCGTCTCGTACAGCACGCCCACCGTGCTCCGGTCCACCTGGACCAGGTCGGAGTAGGCGGCCTTCCGGGCGGACAGGGTGCGGAGCCTGCCGAAGGTGATGCCCTGGTCCGTGCTGGTCCACAGGGCCATGGCCTTGCGGGCCGTCGGGACCGAGGGGGCGGAGAAGAGCAACGGGGCCTCGGAGCCCTGCAGTTGGAGGACCGAGCCCTCGACCACGGGGACCCGGGCGAGGGTCGGCTGGACGGTGTAGGCGGCGTCCAGGGTCTCGCCGCCGTCGCTCGACCAGGCCTCCAGGCGGTTGCCGGGGCTGAGGCCGTTCTGGTCGCGGGCGTTGAAGTACAGGCGGCCGTCCGGGAGTTGGGCGGCGGTGGTCTCGTTGGCGTTGTCGTTGCCGGTGTAGGAGTCGTCGACGAAGCCGAGGTGCCAGGCAAGGCCGCCGTCGTCGCTGTAGATCGCGTGGCCGCCGTAGTACCTGGCCTCCTGACCGGTGTCGCCGGAGCCGGCGCGCGGGGCGGCGGAGTGGTCGGCGGCGACGACCAGGCGGCCGCGGTGCGGTCCCCGGGTGAGCGCGACGGCGTGCCCGGGGCCGGTGGCGTACCAGCGCCAGCCGGAAGGTTTCACCTGGGCGGTGATCTCGCGCGGGCGGGTGAAGTGGCGCCCGTCGTCGCGGCTGCGCTGCACGTACACCCGGCGGCTCTGCGCCTCGGTGACCTGGCCGCGCATGATCTGCGCCTCGCTCACCGAGCCGTCGTTGTAGGAGGTCACCAGGACGACCTCGCCGCTCTTCGGGTCCACCACGGGCGCCGGGTTGCCGCGGGTGTCCCCGTTGCCGTCGGCCACCACCTGGAGCGGGCTCCAGCTGCAGCCGCCGTCGGCGGAACGTCTCAGCACGACGTCGATGTCACCGCTGTCCCCGGCGGTGGCGTGCCGGCCCTCGGCGAAGGCGAGCAGCGTGCCGTGGGTGGTGCGGACGACGGCCGGGATGCGGTACTGGGCGTAGCCGCCCTCGCCGGAGACGTACGGCACGGAGGACTCGCAGCCGGCCGCCCATGCCCTGGGCTCGACCGTGAACGCCCCGAGCAGCAGGGCGGCGGCGAGGGAGATCCGGCTCGCACGGGTCACAGGAGACACATGGCTCACTCTTCCATGGTCCCCCTCATCACCTTCACCGCACCCCCGCAACGGCCAAACGGGTCACACGGTTTGTCGTCCCGTCAGATACGGCGGCCCGGAGACCGGCGCTCAGGACGGCAGACGCGCCGCCGCCAGCAGGCGGGTCACGTCGGTGGCGCAGATGGTGAGGGCCGCGCCGACCGTGCCGAGTACCTCGCGTTCGGCGTTGGTGTAGGGGCCGTCGGCGAGCGCGATGCGGGCGGCCTGGAGGAGCAGGGACTCGCGGCCCGCGGGGGCGAGGTGCGGGGCCAGCGGGTCGAGGGCCTCGTGCAGCTCTATCGCCAGGCTCGCGCGGTACGGCTGCTCGAAGACCCGTCCGGTGTCGGCGACGAGGGCCTCCACCAGTACGCCCAGCTGCTCCTCCGTGGCCTCCTCGAAGCCGGCCGCGCGGACCGCGCCCGCCGCCGCCTCCAGGGACGCACGGGAACAGGTGCCGCCCGCGGCGAGGACGGCGAGGGCGACGGTGTGCACGGCGTCGCGGAGCATCGCCGAGAAGCGGGAGGTGGTGGGGTGGTCGAGGACGTCGGTGCCGTAGTGGTGGCGGCAGGCGGCGCACTCCACGACCGGCCCGGTGGTGCCGCGCGGCAGGACGGGCACGCCGAGCAGGGTGAAGCGGCGACGGCCGGTGAGCCGCTGGTAGTTGCGGTCGCCTCCGCAGCCGGGGCAGTAGAACTCGCCGTCGCCGACGGGTGTCCACGCGGTGCGGGTGCCCAGGATGCGGGCAGGCCTGGTGGTTCGGCCGTCTCGTCCCCGTACTGGCAGCACGTCGCACCTCCGTAACCCCGTGGCAACATCGCCACCGCTGGCGTGATGTTAGCCACATGGAGGAGCCGGAGTCAGTACCTCGTACGAGACCTGTCCGTGACCTGCACATCGAGTTGGCCGGGAACCGACCCGGCCCCGACCGCCGGGTGAGGCGGTCGGGGCCGTGAAGTCGCTGGTCAGAAGGTTCAGCGGGCGGCGCGGTTCACCGCGGAGACGACCGCCTTCAGCGACGCACGCGTCGTGTTCGCATCGATGCCGATACCCCAGAGGATCTTGCCGTCGATCGCGCATTCGATGTAGGAGGCGGCCTGCGCGGAGGCACCCTCGCTCATCGTGTGCTCCTGGTAGTCCAGGAGACGTACGTCGATGCCCAGACCCTGCAGCGCGTCGAAGAACGCGGAGATCGGGCCGTTGCCGGAGCCGGTCAGGACGGTGTCCTCGCCGTCGACGGTGGCCTCGACGGTGAGGGTGTCGGTGCCGTCGGTGTCGGTGGTCGACTGCCCGGTGCGGACCTGGATACGGCCCCAGGGGTTCTCCGGGTTCGGCAGGTACTCGTCCTGGAAGACCGACCAGATGGCGGCGCCGGTGACCTCGCCGCCCTCGGCGTCCGTCTTGGCCTGGATGATCTTCGAGAACTCGATCTGCATCCGGCGCGGCAGGTCCAGCTTGTGGTCGTTCTTCAGGACGTAGGCGATACCGCCCTTGCCGGACTGCGAGTTGACCCGGATGACCGCCTCGTAGGAGCGGCCGACGTCCTTCGGGTCGATGGGCAGGTACGGCACGGCCCACTCGATGTCGTCGACGGTGACGCCCTTCGCGGCCGCGTCGGCCTCCATGGCGTCGAAGCCCTTCTTGATGGCGTCCTGGTGGGAGCCGGAGAAGGACGTGTAGACCAGGTCGCCCACGTACGGGTGGCGCGGGTGGACCTCCATCTGGTTGCAGTACTCCCACACGCGACGGATCTCGTCGATGTCGGAGAAGTCGATCTGCGGGTCGACGCCCTGCGAGAAGAGGTTCATGCCCAGGGTGACCAGGTCGACGTTGCCGGTGCGCTCGCCCTGCCCGAACAGGCAGCCCTCGACGCGGTCGGCGCCGGCCATGACCGCCAGTTCGGCGGCGGCGACAGCGGTGCCGCGGTCGTTGTGCGGGTGGACGGAGATGCAGACGTGCTCGCGGCGGGAGAGGTTGCGGTGCATCCACTCGAAGCGGTCGGCGTGCGTGGAGGGGGTCGAACGCTCCACCGTGGCGGGCAGGTTGAGGATGATCTCGCGGCCCGGGCCCGGCTGGTAGACGTCCATGACCGCCTCGCAGACCTCCAGCGCGAAGTCCAGCTCGGTGTCGGTGAAGATCTCGGGCGAGTACTGGTAGCCGAACTCGGTCTCCGGGCCCAGCAGTTTCTCCGCGTACTCCATCACCAGGCGGGTGCCGTCGACGGCGATCTGCTTGATGTCGTCCTTGGAGCCGCGGAAGACGACCCGGCGGAAGACCGGGGCGGTGGCGTTGTACAGGTGGACGGTGGCCCGCCGGGCGCCCTTCAGGGACTCGACCGTCCGCTCGATCAGGTCCTCGCGGGCCTGGGTCAGTACGGAGATGGTGACGTCGTCCGGGATCGCGCCCTCTTCCTCGATGATCGAGCGCACGAAGTCGAAGTCGGTCTGGCCGGAGGCCGGGAAGCCGACCTCGATCTCCTTGTAGCCCATCTTGACCAGCTGGTCGAACATCCGGCGCTTGCGCTCGGGCGACATCGGGTCGATCAGGGACTGGTTGCCGTCGCGCAGGTCGGTGGAGAGCCAGCGGGGAGCGACGGTGATCCGGTTGTCCGGCCAGGTGCGGTCCGGGATGTCGACCTGCTCGTAGCGGCCGTACTTGTGGATCGGCATGGTGCTGGGCTGCTGGCGGTTCGCCATGATTGCGGGGCTCCTAGTGGGTGTCCGGAAGGACGGCCGACGACGCAACGCGAAGCTCCGCGGGGAGGGAGTCGACCTGGACTACAGGCCCTCGCCGCGGCAGCTAAGAAGAAGCAGCCCGAAACGCATGATGCTCCGCATGCTAGCCGAGCCCCTTCGGACGCGGGGCGCCGTATCAGTATGCGGGACCGCTGGAACAAACAGGACAAAAAGTGCGCCATACCACTCCCCCTTACAGAGAGTGGCCAATTGTCACGGTATTTCACCAATCATGGTTGCGGGTAGTGACAGTCGAGTGACTCAGTGCGAGGGTGCGGTGCATGACGACCAACGGGGGCTCTGAGCCCGTCATCGACCGCACGTCCGCCTTCTGCGCGCACACGCCCGTCTTCTGCACGATCGTGCCGCCGCACATCCTCGACCACCTCGCCGCCCACGAGGACCAGGCGCTCGCCGACTCCGCGCTGCGCACCCTGCAGCACGACTCCGCGGCCCGCATCCGCCGCCGCATCACCGCGGTCCGCACCACGGCCGTCGCCGTCGCCGCCCCGGCGGCCCCCGACACCGCTCCGCACCGCACGATCTACGACGCCGAGCACGGCACCGCCCTGCCCGGCACCGAGGTCCGCGCGGAGGGCTCCGAGCCCGGCCAGGACGCCACCGTCAACCGCGCCTACGCCGGTCTCGGCGCCACCTTCGAGCTGTACCTGAAGGCGTACGAGCGCAACTCCATCGACGGCGACGGGCTGCCGCTGAACGCGACCGTCCACTACGACGTCAACTACGACAACGCCTTCTGGAACGGCGACCAGATGGTGTTCGGCGACGGCGACGGCGAGATCTTCGTCGACTTCACCACCTCCGTCGACGTCATCGGCCACGAACTCACCCACGGCGTCACCCAGTACACCGCCAACCTGGAGTACTACGGCCAGTCCGGCGCCCTCAACGAGTCGGTCTCCGACGTCTTCGGCTCGCTCATCAAGCAGTACTCCCTCGGCCAGACCGCGGACCAGGCCGACTGGCTGATCGGCGAGGGCCTGCTCGCCCCGGGCGTGAACGGGGTGGCGCTGCGCTCGATGAAGGCCCCGGGCACGGCGTACGACGACCCGCGCCTCGGCAAGGACCCGCAGCCGGCGACCATGCAGCACTACGTGAAGACCAGCCGGGACAACGGCGGCGTGCACATCAACTCCGGCATCCCCAACCACGCCTTCTACCTGCTCGCCACCGCCCTCGGCGGCAACGCCTGGGAGCGGGCCGGGCAGATCTGGTACGACGTCCTCACCGGCGGCGAACTGCAGTCGGACGCCACGTTCGTCGACTTCGCGAAGCTCACGGTCGCCGCGGCCAGGACCCGCTACCAGACGGGCGAGGAGAGCGAGGCGGCCCTCAAGGCCTGGGCCCAGGTCGGGGTACAGGCCTCCTGACCGGACCGTGCAGGACTCCTGCCCCCCCAGGGGCGGGGATGCGCACCGCCCGGTTCCGTACTACACAGGGACCCATGCGTATTCAGGTGAGGCGCACGGGCGGGTTCGCGGGCATCGAGCGCCGGGCCGAGGTGGACACCTCGGGCCGGTCCGACGCCGCCGAGTGGCAGGCCCTGGCCGAGCGCGCGCTCGCGGCCGGCCGGGGCTCCCCGCCGCCCGGGGTGCCGGACGGGTTCGCGTACGAGATCACGGTGGACGGCCGGACGGTGTACGCGGCCGACCCGCGGCTGTCCGAGGACCAACGCGAACTGATCTCGCGGGTGTTGAAGGAAGGGGCGTGACCGGGTCCCGTAACGGGTAGTTCACGCCCGGGCGTTGACTTACGTTACCGGTGGTAAGGATGATCCCGGCCATGGCGACAGACTCGGTCCATCCGATCCCCGGCTTCCCCCGCTTCCCGGACGGCTTCCTCTGGGGCGTCTCGACCTCGGCGCATCAGATCGAGGGCGCGGCCGACCTGCGCGAGCCGTCCGTGTGGGACGTGTTCGAGGCGGAGCCGGGCCGGATCAAGGACGGCTCGACGGCGGCGGTGGCCTGCGACCACTACCACCGCCACGCCGAGGACGTGGCCCTGCTCGCCGGCCTGGGCGTGGACGCGTACCGCTTCTCCGTCTCCTGGCCGCGGGTGCGCTCGGCGGGCGGCCTGGACTTCTACGACCGCCTGGTGGACGAGCTGTGCGCGGCCGGCATCCGCCCGGTCCCGACCCTCTTCCACTGGGACCTGCCGACGGCCCTTCAGACTGTGTCCGACAGCGGCTCCGCCGCGGGGGGCGGCTGGCTGGACCGCGACACGGCGTCGCACTTCGCCGACTACGTCTCGACGGTCGCGGACCGGCTCGGCGACCGCGTGAAGAAGTGGATCACCCTCAACGAGCCCGCCGAACAGACCCTGTTCGGTTACGCCCTGGGCGCCCACGCCCCCGGCCGGCAGCTGATGTTCGACGCGCTCCCGGTCGCCCACCACCAGCTCCTCGCGCACGGCCTGGCGGTACGGGCGCTGCGCGCGGCCGGCGCCGCCGACATCGGCATCGCCAACTCCCACGGCCCGACCTGGCCGGCCTCGCAGGAACCGGCCGACCTGGAGGCGGCGGCCTTCTACGACCTCCTCCTCAACCGCCTGTTCGCCGAACCGCTCCTGCTCGGCGAGTACCCGGACGGCATGGGCGACCTGATGCCCGGCGACGTCGCCGCCGACCTGAAGGTGATCGCCGAACCCCTCGACTGGTACGGGATCAACTACTACGCCCCCACCAGGGTCGGCGCCCCGCAGGGCACCGAGATCGAGTTCGGCGGGCTCACCCTCCCCGCCGAACTCCCCTTCTCCGTCCAGGACATCGAGGACGTCCCGGTGACGGACTTCGGCTGGCCGGTCGTCCCCGAGGGCCTCACGGAACTCCTCACCACCTTCCGCGACCGCTACGGCGACCGCCTCCCGCCGGTCGTCATCACCGAGAACGGCTGCTCCTACCAGGGCGTCGACGACCAGGACCGCATCGCCTACCTGGACGGCCACATCCGGGCACTGCACAAGGCGGTCGAGGCCGGCGTGGACGTGCGCGGCTACTTCGTCTGGTCGCTCCTCGACAACTTCGAGTGGGCCGAGGGGTACGAGCGCCGCTTCGGCCTGGTCCACGTCGACTACGCGACACAGGCGCGGACGCCGAAGTCGTCGTACGCCTGGTACCGGGACGTCCTGCGGGCGCAGAGATGACGACGACCCGGGAGCCGGCCGAGCCGGCCGCCGCCCTGGCGGAGCCGGTCGAGCGGGTCGGCCGGGGCTGGACGTCGGCGCTCTCGCTCGCCAACGGGGCGATCTGGGTGGGCTGGTACGGCCCCCTGCAGATCCTCCTCGCCTCCCAGGCCAAGGACTTCGCGCCCGGCTCCGGGATGTCGAAGGAGACGATGCTGGCGTGGGTGACCGGCGTCGGCGCGGTGGTGTCGCTCGCCGCGAACCCGGTCTTCGGCGCGCTGTCGGACCGGACGACGTCCCGCTGGGGCCGCCGTACGCCGTGGATCGTCGCCGGTACGGCGGGCGGCGCGCTGTCCCTGCTGCTGCTCGCGGGCGCGGGCGGCATGTGGACGATGATGCTGGGCTGGGGCCTGGTCCAGCTCACCCTCAACGCGGCCTTCGCGGCGGTCACGGCGGCGGTGCCGGACCGGGTGCCGAGGCTCCAGCGGGGCTCGGTCGGCGGCTGGCTGGGGGCCGCGCAGATCCTCGGCGTGGTCGGCGGCACCGGCCTGGCGACGGCCGCCGGGGGCATCGGGGCGGGCTATGTCGCGTGCGCGGTGTTCACGGCGCTGGGCGTCCTGCCGTACGTACTCCGCCACCCGGACCTGCGGCTGGCGCCGGCGGACCGGCCGCCCTGGTCCTGGCGCGCCTTCCTGACCGGCTTCTGGCTGAGCCCGCGCCGGTACCCCGACCTGGGCTGGGCCTGGCTGACCCGCTTCCTGATCAACCTGAGCAACTCCCTGGTCCTCCTGTACCTGCTCTACTACCTCCGCGACCGCCTGCACTACTCCGACCCCGACCAGGGCGTCCTGATCCTGACCGCCGTCAACGGGCTGACCCTGATGGCGACGGTCGTGGTCGGCGGGGTCTGGTCGGACCGGGTGGGCCGCCGCAAGCCGTTCGTGATCTGGTCCGGGATGCTGATGGCGGTCGCGACGGCGCTGCTGGCGGTGTGGCAGACCTGGCCGGGAGCGCTCGTGGCCTCCGCCGTGCTGGGCATCGGCTTCGGGGTCTTCACCTCCGTGGACTTCGCGCTGATGACCGACGTCCTGCCGAAGGCGGTCGACCGCGGCAAGGACCTCGGCGTCATCAACGTCGCCAACGCCCTCCCCCAGGTCGCGGCCCCCGCCCTCGCCGCACCGATCGTCACCTACCTCGGCGGCTACCGCGTGCTGTACCTGGTGGCGGCGGTGATCGGGCTGGCGGGGGCGTGGCTGGTGGGGCGGATCAGAGGGGTTGACTAGCGCCCCCGAAGGGGCGCTGGGGGTGCCCCCGGCCGAAGGCCGGGGGAGGACTGCGCGACCAGCCACGACGGCGCCGCAGTCGGCAGACGGCATGTCGCGACACTTCCCGCAGAGCGCACGGCCCTGTCCTACAGAGCCCCGGCGTCCCGGGCCGTCCACACGCTCGGATAGATCGGCCGGTAGCCCAGGTCCCGGCGGATCTTCCCGGTGGACATGATCCCGAGCCAGGGATCGCGGTCGCTGCGGCCGCCCATGCCCTCGGGCAGCTCGACCCCGTTGACCTGGTGCAGATCCACCGCCGTGACGGGCGTGTCGTCGGCGATGTTGTACACCGGCCCGTTCACCGCCGGGGCGTACAGGAGGCGCAGCAGCCCCTGCGCGACGTCGGCGTGGTGGCCCATGTGGAGCCGCTGGGTCGGTTCCCAGCGCGCGGCCCACTGCAGGGCGTTCGCGAGGTGCGGGTCGCCCTCGCCGTAGACGAAGGGCAGCCGCCCGATCCGCACCTCCATGCCGCCGTCCAGGGCGAGCAGTTCCCGTTCGGCGATCGCCTTGGACTCCGGGTAGGCGCCCCACATCGCACCGCCGGGCCGGCTCTCGTCGTCCTCCGTCAGCGGGCGGCCGCGTCCGGTGCCGTACACGAGCCCGGTGCTGACCTGCACGAACCGCCGTACGCCGGCCGAGACCGCGGCCCTGCCCAGAGCGACGGCCGCGTCCCGGTTGACGGCGCGGGCCTCCTCGTCCGGCACCCCGCGGAAGGCGGCGGCGACGTTCACGACGGCGTCCGCCCCGGCGACGGCCTTGCCGAGCGCCTCCTCGTCCCGCAGGTCGCCGACGACGACCTCGGCGCCCAGCGCGGCGAACGGCTCCCCGCGGGCCGCGTCCCGCACCAGGACCCGTACCTGCTCGTCCGCCCGGGCCTGCTGGACGAGCCGCGGCACGAACCGCCGCCCGACCTGTCCGGTCGCCCCGGTGACAAGAGTGATCATGACCTTCTCCTTCGCTCTGGTCCCCTCACCCTCGCCCCGGTCCTCCGCCGCCGGGAGAGACCTCCCGATCAGGGGAGCGGCACTCCCTGGATAAGCCGGACGCCCCGGGCCACCCTGGAGAGGTGAACCGCCCCGAGCTCGCCGACTTCCTCCGCCACGCCCGCACCCGCCTGGACCCCTCCGACGTGGGCCTGCCTCCCGGCGCCCGGCGCCGCACCCCCGGGCTGCGGCGCGAGGAGGTGGCCTCGCTGGCCGGCATGTCCGCCGACTACTACACGCGCCTCGAACAGTCCCGGGGCCCGCGCCCGTCCCGCCAGATGCTGACGGCACTGGCCCGCGCGCTGCGCCTCACGCAGGACGAACGGGACCACCTGTTCCACCTGACCGGCGAGGAGCCGCCGCGCCGGGAGGCGACCAGCACCCATGTCGGCCCGGGGCTGCTGCTGGTCCTGGACCGGCTGCACGACACCCCGGCGCTGGTGACGACCGACTGCGGCGAGGTCCTGGCCCAGAACGCCCTCTCACGGGCGCTGAACGGCGACGTGCTGGCCCGCCCGCCGCGCGAACGCAACCTGCTCCGCCGCTACTTCCTGGACCCGTCGGCGCACGGCGTCTTCCCGCCGGAGGACCGCCCGGCACGGGCCCGCGAACACGTGGCCAACCTCCGGGCGGTGGCCGCCGCCCGCCCCGCCGACCCGGTCCCGGCCGCTCTGGTCGCCGAACTCCTCGCGGGCAGCGAGGAGTTCGCGCGCCTGTGGTCCGAACACGAGGTGGCGGTGCGCCGCGCGACGACGAAGCGCTTCCTCCATCCGGCCGTCGGCCTCCTGGAACTGGACTGCGAGGTCCTCATCAACACCGAGACCCACCAGCACCTCGTCATCCACACGGCCCGCCCGGGCACGGAGTCCTACGAACGCCTTCAGCTGCTGCGGGTGGTGGGGCTGCAGGACCTGAGCGCGGCCGTGCGGGATCACCAGGTGTGAGCCACGTCCACCACGAGGTGGTTGGCCGTCTGGAAGACCCGGAACGGCAGCCGGGCGCGGACGCCGAGGCCCGCCTGGGTGTAGCCCTCGGAGCCGCCCGTGACCTTGAACTCCCGGAAGGTCCGGTACCCGGTGACGTCGACGGACGGGAGCGCCGGGTAGGGCTGCCCGGTCACCGGGTCGTAGCGCGGGGCGAACAGCGAGATCTCCAGAATGGCGCCGCCCTTGATCGGGACGACGACGTCGGACGGGTCCTGGTGCAGGACGTCGACGTAGTGGACGTAGTAGCCGACCGGGTCGGCCGAGGTGCCCTGGGCGTCGAAGACCAGCCGGTCGTAGCACTCGTGCTGTCCGGTCCGCACGTCGGTCAGCCGCCTGGAGGCGGCGGCGTCAGCGGTCTTGTCGAGGCTGCCCCAGGTCACGGCACAGTCCACGGCCGTCGGCGCGGCCACCGCCGGCACCGTGCCGGCCAGCAGACCGCCGCCGGCCAGCATCATCGCGGCCACTGCAGTACCTATGCGTCGTATGCGTCGCATGACTACCCCCCGGTAGTTCGCGTAGGTGTGTGCCTGTTCAGACCTGCGGCCTCGCGGAAGGTTGTACACAGGGGAGCAGTCCATCGCGGCGCAGAGATCCGTCGCGACGCAGAGATCCGTCGCGGCGCAGAGATCCGTCGCGGCGCAGAGATCCGTCGCGGCGCAGGGGCCCTCCCGGCCCCGCCCGCCCGGCGGCACCGCAGTTCCCCGCAGAACCCTCAGAACCCGCAGAGGCCTCTGAGGCCTCAGAACCCCAGCCGCCGCAACTGCTTCGGATCCCGCTGCCAGTCCTTCGCCACCTTCACGTGCAGGTCCAGGAACACGGGTGTGCCCAGCAGCGCCTCGATCTGCTTGCGGCTCTTGATGCCGACCTCCTTCAGGCGCTTGCCCTTGGGGCCGATGATGATGCCCTTCTGGCTGGGGCGCTCGATGAACAGGTTGGCGTGGATGTCCAGGAGGGGCTTGTCGGCGGGGCGGTCCTCGCGGGGGAGCATCTCCTCGACGACGACGGCGATGGAGTGCGGCAGCTCGTCGCGGACGCCCTCCAGGGCCGCCTCGCGGATCAGCTCGGCGATCATGACCTGCTCGGGCTCGTCGGTGAGGTCGCCCTCGGGGTAGAGCGCCGGGCCCTCGGGGAGGAGCGGGACGAGGAGGTCGGCCAGCAGGCTCACCTGCTTGTCGCCGACCGCCGAGACCGGCACGATCTCGGCCCACTCGAAGCCCAGCTCCTTGCCGAGCTGGTCGATGGCGATCAGCTGCTCGGCGAGGGTCTTGGAGTCGACGAGGTCGGTCTTGGTGACGATCGCGACCTTCGGGGTCTTGCGGATCCCGGCCAGCTCCTTGGCGATGAAACGGTCACCCGGACCGATCTTCTCGTTCGCCGGGAGGCAGAACCCGATCACGTCGACCTCGGCCCACGTCGTGCGGACGACGTCGTTGAGCCGCTCGCCGAGCAGCGTGCGCGGCTTGTGCAGGCCGGGGGTGTCGACCAGGATCAGCTGGGCGTCGTCCCGGTGCACGATCCCGCGGACCGTGTGCCGCGTCGTCTGCGGCTGGTCCGCGGTGATCGCCACCTTCTGCCCGACGAGAGCGTTCGTGAGGGTGGACTTGCCCGCGTTGGGGCGGCCCACGAAACAGGCGAAGCCCGCCCGGTGGACGGCCTTCGACGATTCCGACGACGATTCCGACGGCTCGGTTGACTGGCTGCGAACGCTCATGCCCCCCATTCTCCCTGATCCACGAGGCCCGGCCGCACCGTGAGTTTTCGGTAACCCCGACGCAACGAAACGTCACGGAAACACAGCTGTACGCAACCGGAAACGGAGACCGGTGACCCTCTGACGAGCCCCGACCGACGTTGGAGACGCCCGTGTTCCTCTCCGCCGCGCACGCAGACACCGGTGACACCGCCTGGCTGCTCGCCGCGACCGCCCTGGTCCTGCTGATGACCCCGGGGCTGGCCCTGTTCTACGGCGGCATGGTCCGCACGAAGAGCGTCCTCAACATGCTGATGATGAGCTTTGTGTCGATCGCCCTGGTCACGGTGGTGTGGCTGGCGGGCGGATACACCCTCGCCTTCGGGGACGACCTCGGGGGCGGACTCCTCGGCGACCTCGCCCACGCGGGCATGCGCGGCCTCGGCCCGGACAGCGTGCAGGGCACCGTCCCGACTCTCCTCTTCGCCACCTTCCAGCTCACCTTCGCGATCATCACGGCCGCGCTGATCAGCGGTGCGATCGCCGACCGGGCGAAATTCGGGGCCTGGCTGGTGTTCGTCCCCGTCTGGGCGCTGCTCGTATACGTTCCGGTCGCGCACTGGGTATGGGGCCCGGGTGGCTGGATCGCACACCACCTCGGCGCCCTCGACTTCGCCGGCGGCCTGCCCGTCGAGATCACCTCCGGCGCCTCCGGTCTCGCCCTGTGCCTGGTCCTCGGCCCGCGGCTCGGCTTCAAGAAGGACGCCATGCGGCCGCACAACCTGCCGATGGTGATCCTGGGCGCCGGTCTGCTCTGGTTCGGCTGGTTCGGCTTCAACGCGGGCAGCGCGCTCGGCGCGAACGGCCTCGCGGCCGCCGTCTTCCTCAACACCCTGGCCGCCGGCTGCACCGGCCTGCTCGGCTGGCTCTTCGTCGAGCAGAAGCGCGACGGCCACCCCACCACCCTGGGCGCGGCCTCCGGCGCGGTCGCCGGCCTGGTCGCCATCACCCCCTCCTGCGGCTCGGTCTCCCTGCTCGGCGCCCTCGTCGTCGGCCTCGCCGCGGGCGTGGTCTGCTCGTACGCCGTGAGCTGGAAGTTCAGGCTGGACTACGACGACTCGCTCGACGTCGTCGGCGTTCACCTGGTCGGCGGCATCATCGGCACCCTTCTGATCGGCCTGTTCGCCGAGAAGGCCATGACCGGCTCCGCCGAGGGCCTCTTCTACGGCGGCGGGCTCGCGCAGCTCGGCAGGCAGGCGGTGGCGGTCGTCGCCGTCGCGGCGTACGCGTTCGCGGTGACGTACGGCATCGGCAGGCTGCTCGACAAGGCGATGGGCTTCCGGGCCGCCGAGGACCAGGAGCACACCGGCCTGGACCTTACGGTGCACGCCGAGACCGCTTACGATCACGGGGTCCTGGGCCACGGCGCCCCGGTCGCCCACTCCGTCGTCCCCACCGCCCAGAAGGTCGATTCCCAGGCATGAAGCTCATCACCGCGATCGTCAAGCCCTACCGCCTGGACGCCGTGAAGACCGCGCTCCAGGAGCTCGGCGTGCACGGCCTGACCGTGACCGAGGCCAGCGGCTACGGCAGGCAGCACGGCCACACCGAGGTCTACCGGGGCGCCGAGTACCGCGTCGACCTGGTCCCCAAGGTCCGGATCGAGGTCGTCGTCGTGGACGCCGACGCCGAGCCCGTGATCGAGGCGGTCGTCAAGGCCGCGCAGACGGGGAAGATCGGGGACGGGAAGGTGTGGGCGGTGCCGGTGGAGACGGTCGTACGGGTGCGGACGGGCGAGCGCGGCCCCGACGCCCTCTGAGCGGCCGGCGCCCGCCGAGGAGCGGCGGCAGGCCCCGGCCGCGCCGGCGCGTCCGGGCGAACAGTGCACCGGCCACCGCCCCGGCGACGAAGACCACCGCCAGCACCAGCCACGGCAGCGCGAGGAACGACGCGCTCGCCGACTCCTCGGTGCCGGCCGCGCTGGCCGTCAACGTCACGCTCCCCCAGTCGAATTGGGGTGCGTCCCGCCAGTGCGCGGTGAGCTTGACCCGCTCCCCCGGCAGCAGCTCGGAGGGGACCCCGGTGAGGTCGCGGCTGAGCAGCGTACGCCCGAACAGGCCCTGCGCCCGCAGCCGCACCTTCGGATCCAGGGTGACGTTCCCGGTGTTGTGCAGGGTGTAGGAGATCGTCGCCGTGCTGGCGCCGAGGCCGGGCACGAGCGGCTGGTGATGGCTGATGTGCACGCTCTCCACAGCGACGGCCGGAAGCGTCGGCCCGCTCACCCGCAGGTAGACGCGGGCGCCGACCGCCCGCTGCACGCCGAGCGCGAGGGACCCGGCCCCCGGATCGACCTTCTCGTCCAGCGCGACGATCGCCCCCGGATGGTCACCGGGCTCGGCGCCCTTCGGCACCCGCAGCGTGAACGGGACGGTGACCGTCCGGTGCGGCGGGACGGTGACCCGCGCCTTCCCGATCCTCGCCCAGGCCCCCACCCCCCGCATCTTCTCCTTCACCGTCCGGACGGCGAAGCCGCCGTCCCGCGCGGTGTTGTAGGCGTCGGCCGCGTACAGCCGGAAGGTGAGGGGCTTGCCGGTCTTGTTGGCGACGGCCACCTTGTCGGTGATCGTCTGCCCGGGGTCGAGCGAGAGGTAGAAGTACGGCCGCGCCGCGATCTTGGAGGCGACCGGGTAGACGGACCAGCTGCCGTTGTCGGCGGCGCGGGCGGGACCCGCCGTGCACAGGACGCCGAGGATCAGGCTCAGGAGGAGGACATACGGCTTGACGCGACGCATGGGTGCGGACCCCCGGTCGGAAGCGGGTCGGTGACGACCGGGTCTCTCACTGTTCGAAAGCCCGGTCGCCACAAGGGAGTTGACAGTTGGAGCGGTTGGAGCAGTTGGAGCAATCGGCAGTCGGCAGTCGGCTCAGGTGAGCGTCAGGGTCAGGACTCCGGAGTACGACCCCGGAGGCGTGAACGCCGGTACGTCCAGGGAGAGTCCGGCGTCGACCGTGAACTCACCGCCGGTGAGCGTGGCGTCCGGGGTCGACGCGAGGGTCGCTCCGGAACTGCCGACGGTGCCCGCGGAACCGGCCGCACAGGTGCTGGGGCTGCCCGACTTGGTCGCACAGCTCGGGGTCCAGCTCAGCTTCCCGGCGTCGATCTTGGCGCCGGGACCGGTGAAGTCGGTGACCTTGCCGGTGAGCGACCAGCCGGCCGGCCCGCCACGGAAGTCCTTGACGGTGACGGTCTGCAGGCTGCCCGTGGACGCCCCGCCCTGACCGAAGTCGACCGCCGACAGCGCGACGGAGTCCCCGGCCTGGGACATGGACAGGGTCCCGGCCTTGACGGTGGTCGTCAGCTTCTGACTCCCGTCGGGAACCGGCGTGGTGTCGTTGACGACGTAGGCGGCAGGCCCCGCCCCCGCGTCGCTGCTCCACGCACTTCCCTCATAGGCCACGATCCCGGTCGTCGTCTTGTCGTTGACGACGAGGGGCGCGCTGAAGGAACCGTCGGAGCCCGCGGTGGCCGTCGCCGTGTCGGCGGTCTGGGTGTCCCCGGACCGTCCGGCGAGGGTCACGGTCGCCCCCGGCGTGAAGTTCTGCCCGCTGACGGTCACGCTGTCACCGGGGTTGCCGGAGGCCTTGTCCAGGCTGATGGCACGGTTGTTGACCGGAGTGGTCGAGGTCGCCGTGACGGTCTCCGACACCGGTGCGGGCGGGTTGGTGACCGTGCAGGGGGTGTCCAGCTCCAGGATGTAGCTGGTGTGGATGTTGTAGTCGCTGGGCGAGAGCGTGATGGCGCCCGGCGAGGTGACGGTGAACGTCCCGGTCATGGAGAACGACGGGAAGACCCCGTACCCGGGCACCGGATCGTTCTTCTTCGGCCCGGTGACCGTCACGTCCCCCGT
Organism: Streptomyces sp. NPDC058464; assembly: GCF_042721035.1. Lineage (NCBI taxonomy): Bacteria > Bacillati > Actinomycetota > Actinomycetes > Kitasatosporales > Streptomycetaceae > Streptomyces > Streptomyces sp. NPDC058464. Next base: position 121,951 of record NZ_JBHXMA010000027.1, on the reverse strand, counting down.
CTGCGCCCCGCCCAGCGTCACCTTCCCGGTCGGCGTCATGATGTCGGCCGGCAGGGCGAGGGCGGTGGGGTTGTTGGCGGCGGGCGTGACCACGGTGTAGGTCACGGTGACCGTGTCGCCGACCTTGGGGCTGGTGTTGTCCACCGAGATGTTGGCGGTGGTGGTGCCGTCGATCGGCGGCAGGCCCGCGATGGCCGGCGGGATGCAGTGCGTGGCGAAGTCGACGTTCGTCCCGACGGCACCGGCCGGGCAGGCCAGCGCGCCGCCCGCCGTGACCGCGAGCGCGGTCGCCCCGAACAGTGAGATCCAGCGCCACCGTCGGGATCTTCGTGATCTTGGGGGTGAACCCATGGAAGCCCCCTCCTGAGGGTTGCGGGCGCAGCGGCTCCTCTGCGCCGACAGGGGGCCATTGATGTGGAGGCCGCGTGAGAAGTCAATGGAGATGCCGCAGAAACCTGACGGTTCATCAGCTTCTGCGGCATCCGGAACGAACCCGTCCCGCGGCTCAGAACACGAACGGGCCGGGGGACTGGGCGGCGCTGGACGTACAGGTGACGGTGATGCCGAAGATGACCATCTTCAGCGAGCCGCCGTAGAAGTCGAGGCTGTCGCCGGAGGCCACCGTGCCGGGGAGGGGGCCGACGGTGACCGCGGAGCCGGCGGACATGGCCGGGTTCACGGTGCCGCTGAAGACGACGTTGCTGCCGGCCGAGTTGGCCATGGTCAGCGTGGAGGCGATGGAGTTCGCCGACAGGGCGAGCGGGGTGGTGATCGCGCTGGAGGTGAGCGTGAGGGTGGCGGAGGTGCCGCTCTGGGTGGCGGTGAGGGTGGCCGCGCCGCCGCCGAAGATGCCGCAGCTGGCGGTGACGGTGGCGGTGGTCGGGGTGACGGCGGCGGCCGTGGGCGCGAAGGCCAACGCCGTTGCGGCGAGGGCCCCCGCCGCGAGTGCCGCACCGGTGGCTATTCGTTTCATGGGGATCGGGCTCCCTTCCCGTTGCGTGGGAATGCCATGTGGGGATGGCGACCCCGGTCCGGGTGGGTGCGGACACACCGCGGGGCCGAATCTGACGGTCCGTCGGAACTTACGGTCCCATTGATACGCGAGCGACTCAGACCTACAAGGTTGAAATTTGGCCGACTGTGGGGAGCGGGGCGGCGGCGGGGGGTGGCCGGGGGTGCGTGGACGGGTGCGGCGTCATCGTGGTCGCTCGCGCAGTTCCCCGCGCCCCTTCGGGGCGGCTGTGCCGGTCCCACCTGAAAGGGGCGCTGGGGGTCCCCCCGGCCGAAGGGTGGGGGAGGAACTGCGCGAGCAACCCCCACGCACCCGCACCTGCCCACCCACCCCGGCCACCCCGGCCACCCCGGCCACCCCCAGTCAACGCACCCCGCTCCCTCCCCCGACGGAGTCAGACAAGTCCTCGCTTCTCAGCGGAGCGAGTCGGGTGGGCGGGTGGCGAAGGTCAGGCCGGGACAGTGAGCCGCACTTCCCCGTCCGCCCCCGCCAGCAGCACCGGCGTCCCCGGCCCCCCAAGATCCCGCACCGCGGCCAGATCCTCCGCCGCGACCTCCTCGGCTCCGCTCACGACCGCCGCGGCCTCCAGGGACTCCGCCCCCGACGCCACCGCCATCGCCACCGCCGTCCGCAGCGCGCTCAGCTTCAGCGAGGCCAGCTCCACGGTCCCCGCCACATACGTACGGCCCGTCGAGTCCCGCACGGCCGCCCCCTCGGGCACCCCGTTGCGGGCCCGGGCCGAGCGGGCCAGGGTGACGATCTTGCGGTCCTCGGCATCAAGCGCGTTGCTGTCGGTCATGCCCCGAGCATACGAACAACCCTGACCACCCCCGCGCTCCTCCCCGCCCCCGGACGGAGTCAGTCGAGGGTCTGGACGATCTGACTCCGTTCCGCGGAGTGCAGCACCCGCCCGCGCGCGCCGTTCACGAGCGGCAGGTACGGCGGCACATGCCCGCACTCCACGTCGGCGAGGACCGGCACGCCGAGCGGCCCGAGCGCGTCGAGCACCGCCTCGTGCTGGCTGAGAGTCGGGCTGCCGGGCGCCCTGGTCCGCCCGACGAGCACCGCGGCCGCCCGGTCGAAGAACCCGGCGAGCCGCATGCCGTGCAGGTTCCGGCAGACGGTGAACGCGTCGTCCTCGCACGCCTCGACATAGACCAGCAGCGGTTCGTCCCCGGCGAAGCCGGCGGTGTCCAGGTACGGCGTCCCGGCGACATTGGCGAGGGTCTCGATGCAGCCGCCGATCAGCCGCCCCTCGACGTCCACGTCCACATCCACTTCCCCGTTCCTGTCGAGCCGGGTCCAGGCGCCCTCGGCGTCCAGGGTGAGGTCCCTGATGCCGGGCTCCGCGATCCAGTCGTCCCGTCCGGCGGCCCGGTACCGCCCCGGCGGGGTCTGGGTGAACGGCCGCCCCTGGGGCGCGGCCACCACGTCCAGCCAGGACGCGAGACCTTCCGGCGGCCGGTAGGGCGTTTCCATCAGGCAGTTGCCGTGCACGGTCGCGACGCCGGTGCGCAGGGTCAGCGGGGTGATGAGGGTCGACATGTCCGAGTAGCCGACGACCCAGGTCGGTTCGGCCCGCCCGATGGCCTCGAAGTCGAGCAGCGGCAGGAGATCGATACCGGTCTCGCCGCCCCATGGGGGTACGACGGCCCGGATCGACGGGTCGGTCAGCATCCCGGTGAGTTCGGCGGCCCGCTCGGCGGCCGGTGCGCTGATGTGCGTGGAACCGTCCATGCACCGGCCGGTCACCACCTCGTACCCGCGCTCCTCGACCGTACGGACCGCCGCGTCGAGCCGCCCGCGCAGCACCTCGGGTACCCCGCTGGACGGGGAGGTCACACCGACGCGGTCACCGGGGCGCAGGGGGCGCGGGTATCTGATGGTCATGGAGGACATCCGACCGTGCCCCTGCCACCCCGGGCAACCGGATTCACGGCCGGTCCAGGCGCAGCCGTTCCGTCTTCGGGAGGCCGGCGACGACGAGGTCGTACGAGTCCTCGATCAGGTCCTTGACGAGCCGGTCGGGGAGGGTGCTGTCCACCGTCACGGTGTTCCAGTGCCGCTTGTTCATGTGGTAGCCGGGGGCGATCAGGCCCTCGTGCTCGGTGCGGAGCCGGATCGCGTCCTCGGGGTCGCACTTGAGGTTGACCTTGAGGGGCTCCGCGTCGATCCACCTCAGCGCGAACATCTTGCCGAGCACCTTGAAGACCGAGATGTCCGGGTTGAAGGGGAAGTCCTCCTCGGCCGCGTTGAAGGAGAGGCAGAAGGCTCGGAGCTGGTCCGGGGTCACTCGGGGTCGTCCTCCGCGGCGTCGGGTACCGGTATCGGCTCCACCAGTACCGTCACGATCTTGTTGCGGCGGCCGGCGGCCGACTCGGCGGTGAGGGCCAGCCTGCGGCCGTCGGGGAGTTCGACCTGGGCGGAGGCACCGGCGATCGGCACCCTGCCGAGGGCTTTCGCGAGCAGGCCGCCGACGGTCTCCACGTCCTCGTCGTCGTACTCCTCCAGGCCGTACAGCTCGCCGAGATCGGTGATGTCGAGGCGGGCGGTGACCCGGTAGCGGTCGTCGCCGAGGTCGGTGACGGGCGGGAGCTCGCGGTCGTACTCGTCGGTGATCTCGCCGACGATCTCCTCCAGGATGTCCTCGATGGTGACGATCCCGGCCGTGCCGCCGTACTCGTCGATGACGACGGCGACGTGGTTGCGTTCCTTCTGCATCTCGCGCAGCAGGTCGCCGGCGTTCTTGGTGTCGGGCACGAAGAACGCGGGCCGCATCGCGGTGGAGACCAGGTCGGACTCGGCCTCCCGGCTGATGTGCGTCTTGCGGACCAGGTCCTTCAGATACACGATCCCGACGATGTCGTCCTCGCTCTCCCCGGTGACGGGGATCCGGGAGAAACCCGAGCGGAGGGCGAGGGTGAGGGCCTGGCGGATCGTCTTGTACCGCTCGATGACGACGAGGTCGGTGCGCGGGACCATCACCTCCCGTACGAGGGTGTCGCCCAGCTCGAAGACCGAGTGCACCATCCGGCGCTCGTCGTCCTCGATCAGCGACTCCTTCTCGGCGAGGTCGACCAGCGCCCGCAGTTCGGCCTCGGAGGCGAACGGGCCGCGCCGGAAGCCCTTGCCGGGGGTGAGCGCGTTGCCGAGGAGGATGAGGAGATACGGGATCGGGCCCATGACGCGGGCCAGCGGCAGCAGCACGTACGCGGCGGCCGTCGCCGTGTTCAGCGGGTGCTGGCGGCCGATGGTGCGCGGGGAGACGCCGACGGCGACGTACGACACGAGCACCATCACGCCGATCGCGGCGAGCAGCGCCTGCCAGGTGGTCGGGATCTCCTGGAGGCAGGCGTAGGTGACCAGCGCCGCGGCCGCCATCTCGCAGGCGACCCGCACCAGCAGCGCCACGTTGAGGTAGCGGGTGGGGTCGGCGGCGACCTGGGCGAGCTTGGCGCTGCCGCGGCGCCCCGACTTCACCGCCTCCTCGGCCCGGAAACTGGAGACGCGGGCGATACCGGCCTCGGCGCAGGCGGCCAGCCAGGCGACGACGACCAGCGCGATCGCGCCGAGGACGATCTGCGGACTCATACGAATACGACCCGGCCCGCTACGAGACCGTCGGCGCCGGGGACGGGCCGGTCAGGCCCTGCTCCGACCGCCAGCCGTCCACGATGGCCGCCTGCAGGCCGAACATCTCGGCCTTCTCGTCGGGCTCCTCGTGGTCGTAGCCGAGCAGGTGCAGCACCCCATGGACGGTGAGCAGCTGGAGCTCCTCGTCCATGGAGTGCTGGGTGTCGGCCTCGGCCCCCTGTTTGGCGGCGACCTCCGGGCAGAGCACGATGTCGCCGAGCAGCCCCTGCGGCGGCTCCTCCTCGTCCTTCGACGGCGGCCGGAGCTCGTCCATCGGGAAGGACATGACATCGGTCGGCCCGGGCAGGTCCATCCACTGGATGTGCAGCTGCTCCATGGCGTCGGCGTCCACGACGATCACCGAGAGCTCGGAGAGCGGGTGGATGCGCATCCGCGCGAGGGCGTAGCGGGCGATGTCGAGGATCGCCTGCTCGTCGACCTCGGTTCCGGACTCGTTGTTGACGTCGATCGACATGGCGCTGTGCTTGTCTACTTCCCCTTGTGCGCGGACTTCGAGCGGCCGCCCTGGTGCGCGCCGTTCTCCGTGCCGTGCTTGCTGTCGTACTTCTCGTACGCGTCGACGATACGGCCCACCAGCTTGTGCCGTACGACATCGTGGGACGTGAGACGGGAGAAGTGCACGTCCTCCAGGCCCTCCAGGATGTCCTGCACCTGGCGCAGGCCGGACTTGGTCCCGTTGGGCAGGTCGACCTGCGTGACGTCACCCGTGATCACGATCTTCGACTCGAAGCCGAGCCGGGTGAGGAACATCTTCATCTGCTCGGGAGAGGTGTTCTGGGCCTCGTCGAGAATGATGAAGGCGTCGTTGAGGGTGCGGCCGCGCATGTAGGCGAGCGGCGCCACCTCGATCGTCCCGGCCGCCATCAGGCGCGGGATCGAGTCCGGGTCGAGCATGTCGTGCAGCGCGTCGTACAGCGGGCGCAGGTACGGGTCGATCTTCTCGTAGAGCGTGCCCGGCAGGAAGCCGAGCCGCTCGCCCGCCTCGACCGCCGGCCGGGTCAGGATGATGCGGTTGACCTGCTTGGACTGCAGGGCCTGCACCGCCTTGGCCATGGCCAGGTAGGTCTTGCCGGTGCCCGCGGGCCCGATGCCGAAGACGATCGTGTGCTTGTCGATCGCGTCGACGTACCGCTTCTGGTTGAGGGTCTTGGGGCGGATGGTGCGGCCGCGCGAGGACAGGATGTTCTGTGTCAGAACCTGGGCCGGGGTCTCCTCCGGGCCCTCCCCGTTCTCGCTCGCCCGCAGCATGGCGATCGAGCGTTCCACTGCGTCCTCCGTCATCGGCTGTCCGGTGCGGAGCACCAGCATCATCTCGTCGAACAGGCGCTGTATGAGGGCGACTTCACGGGCATCGCCGACCGCGCTGATCTCATTGCCCCGGACGTGGATGTCGGCCGCCGGGAAGGCCTTCTCGATCACGCGCAGCAGGGAGTCGCCGGATCCCAGCACGGTGACCATCGGGTGCTGGGCGGGAACCTCGAACTGAGCTCGGGCCTGCTGCTGCGCGGGGGTGTGAGCTGTGGGTGTCTGAGTCATGGGCCGGCGCTTAAGGCCTGCGGTTCCTCCTCGTCACGGCCGCGTAGCTGAGGGCGGCCTCGCGATATCAAGCGTACGACGCGGGACTGACAACGCCGTAGGCCTTTTCACAGCGGAGGGCGCCCCCACTGCGGCAGTGAGCCCTGCATGCGCTCCTGCACGCCGGGGCAGAATCCCTGCCGTCACTGCCATACGTGGTCGGGGGGCCGCGTTCGCTCGCTCCACGCCACCTGTCCGCACAGAAAGCAGGTAGCCGTGCAGCTGCGTCTGCCCACGTCCGTGTCCGAGGCCCGGGAATGTCTGGCCGAGGGGGCGATACCCGTCGGCGGAGCAACCCTGATATGGGCCGCGTGGCAGCGGGACGGCTTCCCGGAACAGGCGGTGTCCCTGCGGAAGGTGCCGGAGGCGACGGCGGTCGGGGACGGGGTGCTCGGCGGCGCGGTCCTCCTCCACCAGGTGGACGACCGGGTCCCGGAGATGCTGCGGCAGGCGGCGAAGGGCGTCGGCACGGGGGCGGTGCGCCGGACGGCGACGGTGGGCGGGAACATCGCCGGGTCGAGTCTGCGGGACCTGCTGCCGGCGGCGATCGCACTGGACGCGTGGGCCGACGTGCTCACGGCGGACGGGGTGGACCGGGTGGACCTGGCCGAGGTGCAGGCCAAGTCGCCGGTGCTGCTGGCGCTGCGCTGGCGGGAGCCGGTGAAGGGGGCGTACACGAAGGTGTCGGATCCGGCGGGCGGGGAGGTGCCGACGATCGCCGCGGCGGCGGTGGACACGGAGGGTGTGCTGCGGGTCGCGGTGCGGGAGGGGTACGTGGTGAGCAGCGGGAGTGTGGGGGCCGAGGGGGGCGGGGTGGAGGATCTGTTCGCCGGGGCGTTGTCGGGGGTGTCGGAGGCGGGGCGGTCGCTGGTGCGGGAGCAGGTCGCCGGGGTGCTCGGGCAGTAGGGCCCGTTCTTCGGCTGCGGGCCGGCGGGGGCCGACCGCGCAGTTCCCCGCGCCCCTGAAGGGGCGCTGCAGTCGCGCCGGCTACATAGCTGCGGGCAGGCGTGCCGCAGGGCGGCACGGGTGGGCGCAGCGGCACCCTGCCAGCGCCGGTAAGCGTCCCCACCCCCGGCCCCCGTCCCACGCACCCCCTACGCCGACCGCCCGAACCCGATCGTCGGTACCGCCCTCCGCAACGGCCACGGCCTCACCTGGTCCTCCTCCGGCACCAGGCCCTCCAGGAACGCGTACCGCCGCAGCGCCGCCGGATCCTGCCCCGCCACCGACTGCACCTTCCGCCACCACGCCCCGATCTCCGACCACCCGGGAGCGGACAGGGAGCCGCCGAACTCCTGGACGGACAGCGCCGCCGTGAGGCCCGCGAAGGCGAGTCGGTCGGCCAGCGGCCAGTCGGCGAGCGTCCCGGTGACGAAGCCGGCGACGAAGACGTCGCCCGCGCCGGTCGGATCGAGGGCCTCCACGGCGATCGCCGGGACCTCCGCGGACTCGCCGGTCCGCCCGTCGACCGCGTACGCGCCCTCCGACCCGAGGGTGACGACGGCAAGCGGCACGTACGCGGTGAGCGCGTGCGCCGCGGCCCGCGGGCAGTCCTCGCCGGTGTACCGCCTCGCCTCCTCCGCGTTCGGCAGGAACGCCTCGCAGTGCTCCAGGTCGGCGAGGCCCGCGAGGTCCCAGGCACCGGTGTCGTCCCAGCCGACGTCGGCGAAGATCCGGGTCCCCTCGGCGGCCGCCCTGGCGATCCAGGGGTTGCGTGTGCCGGGTGTGAGGGAGGCGACGGCGGCGCGGGCGTGGGCGGGGTGCCCGGGGGCGTTCTGCTGGCGGAACAGCGTGTCGGCGGGCGGTTCGTGGCCGTGCGAGACCATGGTGCGCTCCCCCTCGTACGCCATGGACACGGTGACCGGCGAGTGCCAGCCGCGCACCTTCCGGGACGGGGAGAGGTCGATGCCCTCGCCCTGGGCGAGCGCGTCCCAGCAGTACTCGCCGTAGTGGTCGTCGCCGAAGGCGGCCGCCAGGGAGGTCTTCAGGCCGAGGCGGGCGAGGGCGGTGGCCATGTTGGCGATGCCGCCGGGGCTGGAGCCCATGCCCCGGGCCCAGGACTCGGTGCCGCGCACCGGCGCGGAGTCGAGGCCGGTGAAGACGATGTCGAGGAAGACGGTGCCGGTGAGGTAGACGTCCCAGGGCGGGTCGTCCGGCGCGCGCAGGCCGGCCAGCGGGTCGACCTGCGCGGCGCAGTGCGGTGCTGTTGCTCCCCTGTCGTCGTCGAGGTACTCCGGTTCCTCTCCGGCGAACGCGTTGGACGCGGTCACGGTGCGCTCCCTGACGTGGTGCGGATCCGGCCAGTCTGCACCATGGCGCGGGAGCGGCGGCCGCTCTCGCCGTACGACCGCCCGAACGGGCGGCGCTGCCGGCGGGGTACCGCCGGTGCACGGCTCGTGCACGCCCCGCGTGTTCAGCAGGTGGGGCGGGCGCCGGTGACGGCGGGGTTCACCGCGCGGCCCCCACGAGGTCGAGGCCGGCGGTGAGCAGTGCGTCGAGGTCGGCCAGGTCGGCGGCGGACGGGTCGGTGAGCGGGGCGCGCACGGGGCCCACCGGCCGGCCGCGCAGCCGGGCCGCCGCCTTCACCAGCGACACCGCGTATCCGGGCACCCGGTCCCGCAGTTCGACGAACGGCACGTAGAAGTCGCGCAGCAGCTTGTCGACCGTGCCCTGGTCGCCGCTCTGCAGGGCGGCGAAGAAGGCGTCGGCGATCTCGGGGGCGAAGGCGTGCACGGCGGAGGAGTAGGCGGGGACGCCGACCGTCGCATAGGCGCGGGCCTGGATCTCGGCGGTGGCGGCGCCGTTGAAGAAGAGGAAGCCGTCCGGGGCGGCGAGGGTGAGCCGCTGGAGCCGGTCGAGGTCGCTGTGCCCGTCCTTCAGCCCGATGACGCCGGGGATGCCGGCGATCCGCGCCAGCGACTCGGCGGTGTACGCGACCTGGCCGCGCTGGTAGACGACGAGCGGCAGCCCGGTCCGGCCCGCGATCGCCTCGACCTGCGCGACGAGTCCGTCCTGCGGGGCGCCGACGAGGTAGTGCGGCAGCACGAGCAGGGCGTCCGCGCCGGCCTCCTCCGCGATGCGCGCGAACCGGACGGCCTGCGCCCAGCCGTAGCCCACCCCCGCGACCACGGGCACCTGCCCGCCGGCCGCCTCGACCGTCACGCTCACCACCTGCCGGTACTCGTCCTCGTCCAGCGAGAAGAACTCCCCGGTGCCGCAGGCCGGGAAGAGGGCGCCGGGCCCGGCGGCCAGCTGCCCCGCGACGTAGGCCCGGAATCCGTCCACGTCGAGGGACCCGTCGGCGTGGAACGAGGTGAGCGGGAACGACAGCACCCCGCCCGCCATCCCGTCCCGCAGCCTCCGCACCACATGCTCCGGCCGTCCGGTCACCCCACCCATCTTCGTCTCCCGATATAGACAGTATCCAAGTACAAGAACCGAGACTAGATATGCGAACGCACCCCCGTCAACGGCGCACACCGCCCCGCCCCTCTACGATCTGCACATGTCCGAGACAGCAGGCGTCCGCGAAGTGAAGTCCGCGGCGCGCACGGTGGAGCTGCTGGAGCTCCTCGCGGCCCGCGGCGACCGCCCGGCCCGCCTCCAGGAACTGGCGGACGAACTCGGCGTCCCGCGCAGCTCGATGTACGCCCTCCTCCAGACGCTGATCACGAGGGGCTGGGTGCGTACCGACACCACCGGTTCCCTCTACGGCGTCGGCATCCGCACCCTGCTGACCGGCACCGGCTACCTGGACTCCGACCCGCGCGTCCGCCTCGTACGCCCCTACCTCGACGAGGCCTCGGAGGCGCTCGGCGAGACGATCCACCTGGCCCGCCTGGACGGCCGGGACGTGGCGTACCTGGCGACCCGGGAGTCCCACGAGTACCTGCGCACGATCAGCAGGGTGGGCCGCCGCCTCCCGGCCCACGCGGGCGCCCTCGGCAAGGCGCTGCTGGCGGAACGCCCGGACGCCGACCTCCCCGTGGGCCCCTACCGGCCCCTCACCCCCCACACCCACACCACCCGCGACGCCCTCTGTGCCGACCTGGCCGGGGTCCGCGCCCGCGGCTTCTCGATCGACCGCGAGGAAAGCGTCCTCGGCATCACCGGCTTCGGCTTCGCCCTGCGCTACGACACCCCGCCCCAGGACGCGATCAGCTGCTCGGTACCGGCGGCCCGCCTGACCCCGGCCCACGAGGACCGGATCATCACGGTGATGCAGGACATCCGCACCCGCATCGAGTCAACGACAACGGGCGGCACGGTCAACTGGCGCTGACCAAGAGGCGCTGGGCCGGGGAGGGGGCCGGGGCCGGGGGGTGGGGACGCTTACCGGCACTGGCAGGGTGGCGCGAGAGCAGCGCCCCGTAAGGGGCGCGGGGAACTGCGCGACCAGCCACACACAACCCGCACCCGCCACCCCACCGAAACCCGCACGGCGCGCGGCACGGCTACCCCCTCCCCCGCCCCCGAAACCCCACCGTGCCCCACATCACACCCCCCACCCTTCTTCCGTTCCCCCTCCCTTGATACAAATTCTCCGCGCGTTCCTGTCCCTCGACGGCCTGCGCCCAACCCCCTTCTCGAGCCGCTTCTTTCGCATGCCCTGGGAACGCCCGTGTCCGCCCCCCGCACCACCCCCTGGCCCCTCGTCGCCCTCTTCACGGCCGGGTACCTGGCCCCGTACCTCCTCCCGACCACCGTCGGCAGGCTCGAATCGGGGCTTCCCCTCTCCGCCACCCAGGCAGGCGCCATCGGCAGTGCCCTGCTGCTGAGTTCGGCGACGGCCGGTTTCCTGCTCGCCGCCCGGGTGGATCGCGTCGGCCCCCGCACCCTCGCCCGCCTCGGCCTCCTGCTCGCGATCGTCGGCTACGGCGGCGCCGCCCTGACGACCGCCGTCCCCGCGGTCGTCGCCGGCGCAGCCGTCGGAGGCTTCGGCTCCGGCACGATCACCGCCGTCGCCGCCACCGGCATCGCCGCCCAGAGGGACCCCCACCGCACCACCACCCTCGGCCTGCTCGGCGTCTCCGCCCTCGCGGGTGCCGTCTATCTGACGGTCCCGCACCTCGGCCCCGGCCACGCGCAGCCCCTCGCCGCGATCGCGCTCACCGCGCTCGCGGTCTGGCCGCTCACCGCCCGCCTGTCCCCCCGTACCGCCCCGGCCCTCCCCCGCACCGCCGCCGGCTCCCGGCTCCCGCACCTCCGCTCGGGCCTGCTGCTGGCGACCGCGATGCCGTGCTGGTCGGCCGTGCAGAACTCGCTGTGGGGGGTCAGCGGCCGGATCGGCCTGACGCAGGCGCATCTCAGCGAGGCGACCGTCGGCGCGGTGTTCGCGGTGGCGCTCGGCACCGGCCTGCTCGGCGTGGTCGGCGCGGGCGCCCTCGGCCCGCGGCTCGGCCGGGCCCTGCCGATCGGTCTCGGCACCGTACTGATCGCCGGCTGCATCGCGCTCAGCGCGTCCGCGACCGACCTGACGACGTTCGCTACCGGCGAGATCGCCTGGAACCTGCTCTACCCGGTCGTCCTCTCGTACGTCATCGGGCTCGCCGCCGCCCTGGACCCGCGGGGCCGCTGGGCGGTGCTGGTCGGGTCGGCGTCGTCGCTGGGGACGGCCGTCGGCCCGATGACCGGCAGCCTGCTGGCGGCGCGGGCCGGTTTCCCGGCGATGGGGACGGTCCTCGCGGTGGCCCTGCTGGCGGTCGCGGTACCGCTGACGGCGGTGGCGCTGCGGCGCAGGACCACCACCGTCACGACCGGCCCGGCGCGCACCGGCGAGGCGCCGGTACGGCTGGACGTCGCGGCCTAGTTGCTGCCTAGTTGCTGCCTGCCGGGCGGAACTCGTAGGCGTCCACCTCGGCGAGGTACCGCGCCCGCAGTTCCTCGTCGTCCTCCAGGAAGGAGGCGAGGAAGGAGTTGCGGGCCAGTTCCCGCATCTGTTCCCTGGTCAGGCCCAGTGCGTCGCGCACGGCGTGGTAGTTGTCGGCGACGTAACCGCCGAAGTAGGCCGGGTCGTCGGAGTTGACCGTGCACAGCAGCCCGGCCTCGATCATGGCCGGAAGCGGGTGCTCGGCGAGCACGTCGACCGCGCGCAGCCGGACGTTCGACAGCGGGCACAGCGTCAGCGGGATCCGCTCCCGCACCAGCCGGGCGACCAGTTCCGGGTCCTCCATGCAGCGCAGCCCGTGGTCGACGCGCTCGATGCCGAGCAGGTCCAGTGCCTCGGTGATGTACTCCGGGGGACCCTCCTCACCCGCGTGGGCGACCCGCCGGAGCCCCAGCTCGGCCGCGGCCTCGTACACCTCGCGGAACTTGACCGGCGGATGCCCGACCTCGGCCGAGTCCAGCCCGATGCCGATGATCCGGTCGAGGTGGGGCTTCGCGGCGTCCAGCGTCCGCATCGCCGACTCCGCGGACTCGTCCCGCAGGAAGCACATGATCAGGCGGGTGGAGATCCCGTGGTTCTCGACGCTGCGGCCGAGCGCCCGCCACAGGCCCTCGACGACCGTCCCCATGCCGACGCCGCGGGCGAGGTGCGCCTGCGGGTCGAAGAAGATCTCGGCGTGCCGCACGCCCTGGGCGGCGGCCCGCGCGAGATACGCGTTCGCGAGGTCCTCGAAGTCCTGCTCGGTGCGCAGGACGGCCATGAGCTCGTAGTACAGGTTCAGGAAGGACTGCAGGTCCTCGAACCGGTACGCCTCGCGCAGCGCGTCGGTGTCCGGGTACGGCAGCTCGACGCCGTTGCGCGCGGCCAGCCGGAACGCCAGCTCGGGCTCCAGGGTGCCTTCGATGTGGAGGTGCAGTTCTGCTTTGGGGAGGGCCATCAAAGCATGGTACGGCCGCTTCACCTGCGCTTCGGAACCGGCACTCGGAGCAGGTCGTGGGCGACGGTCAGCTCGCCCTCGTAGCCGGCGGCCCGTGCCTGCCGTTCGAAACTCTCGGGGTTCTCGGGTTCCGGGTAGCGCTGGCTGAAGTGGGTCAGCACCAGGTGCCGTACGCCCGCGTCCCGGGCGACGGCGGCGGCCTGACCGGCGGTCAGGTGGCCGTGTTCCGCGGCGAGTCGGGCGTCCTCGTCGAGGAACGTCGACTCGATGACGAGCAGATCGCAGCCCTCGGCGAGGGCGTGCACGCCGTCGCACAGCCGGGTGTCCATCACGAACGCGAACCGCTGGCCGCGGCGCACCTCGCTGACCTCGTCGAGCGTGACGTCCCCGAGGACGCCCTCGCGCTGGATCCGGCCGACGTCGGGGCCGGTGATGCCGTGCGCGGCGAGCCGTTCGGGCAGCATGCGGCGGCCGTCGGGCTCGGTGAGCCGGTAGCCGTACGACTCGACGGGGTGCGAGAGCTTCCGGGCCTGGAGCGTGTAGGAGCGGGTGGCCGCGAGGTCGCCGTCCGCGTCGACGGGGGCCTCGGTGATGCCGACGGTCTCGCGGTAGGCGGTGGCGTACCGGAGCCGGTCGAAGAAGCGCTGCCCGGACTTCGGGTAGTGCGCGGTGACCGGGTGCGGGACCTGGTCGAGGTTGACGCGCTGGATGACCCCGGCGAGGCCGAGGGAGTGGTCGCCGTGGAAGTGGGTGACGCAGATCCGGTTCAGGTCGTGCGCGGCGACCCCGGCCCGCAGCATCTGCCGCTGGGTGCCCTCGCCGGGGTCGAAGAGGATGCCCTCGCCGTCCCAGCGCAGCAGGTAGCCGTTGTGGTTGCGGTGCCGGGTGGGGACCTGGCTGGCGGTGCCGAGGACCACCAGTTCACGTACGGACACGGCGAGTTATCCGGGGGGCCACTGCAGGCCGCGGCCGCCGAGGACGTGGGCGTGCGCGTGCCAGACGGTCTGGCCGGCGCCGCTGCCGGTGTTGAAGACGACGCGGTAGCTCTCCAGCTTGTCCTCGTCGGCGACGGCCTGGGCCTCACGCAGTATGTCGGCGGCGATGGCGGGTTCGCCCGCGGCGAGCTCGGCCGCGTTCTTGTAGTGGACCCTGGGGATCACCAGGACGTGGGTGGGTGCCTGGGGGTTGATGTCCCGGAAGGCGACGGTGGTGTCCGTCTCCCGGACGATCGTCGCCGGGACGTGGCCTGCGACGATCTTGCAGAACAGGCAGTCGTCCTGGGGTTCCCCGGCCATGTCTTCTCCTCGCCCGGTGATCAGTTGCGGGGGCATCGTATCGTCGTCGGGTGCGGGTCCGGGGGGCTTGTCGCGCCCACGCGGCGCAGCCGCATGCCGACACGGCCTCGCGCCCCTAAGAGGTCGGCAAAGTGGGCGGAGTCTTCGCAGGCGTCGTCTCCAACGCCTCCAGCGCTATCCGCACCGCCTCGTCCAGCTGGGGGTCCCGGCCCGCCCCCCAGTCCTGCGGACGCTGCACGACCTCCACGTCCGGGTCGACGCCGTGGTTCTCCACGCCCCAGCCGTAGCCCTCCAGCCAGAACGCGTACTTCGGCTGGGTGACCAGGGTGCCGTCGACCAGGCGGTAGCGGCTGTCGATGCCGATCACGCCGCCCCAGGTGCGGGTGCCGACCACCGGGCCGATGCCCAGTGCCTTGATCGCCGCGTTGACGATGTCGCCGTCCGAGCCGGAGAACTCGTTGGCGACGACCACGACCGGTCCCCGGGGCGCGTCCTTCGGGTAGCTGAACGGCCGCATGCCGCGCGGCAGGTCCCAGCCGACGATCCGCCGGGCCAGTTTCTCCACCACGAGCTGGGAGGTGTGCCCGCCGCGGTTCTCGCGGACGTCCACGACGATGCCCTCGCGGGCCATCTCCACGCTCAGGTCGCGGTGGATCTGGGCCCAGCCGGGTGCCTGCATGTCGGGGACGTGGAGGTAGCCGAGGCGGCCGCCGGAGAGTGCGTGGACGTGGGCCCGGCGGTCGGCGACCCACGCGTGGTAGCGCAGCGGTTCCTCGTCGGCGACCGGGACGACGACCGGGTGCCGCAGGTCGCCGCCGCCCGCGGGGGACACGGTCAGTTCGATCGCCTTGCCCGCGGTGCCGACGAGGAGGGGGCCGGGGCCGGTCACCGGGTCGACGGGCCGGCCGGCGACGGCCACGATCGCGTCGCCGGGGTGCACCGCGGCGCCGGGCGCGGCGAGCGGGGAGCGGGCGCCGGGGTCGGAGGTCTCGGCGGGCAGGATCCGGTCGATCCGCCAACTTCCGTCCTCGTGACGGGAGATGTCGGCGCCGAGCAGGCCCTGGCGGGCGCCGTTGCCGTAGCCGCCGCGCGGGGTGACGTAGGCGTGCGAGGTGCCGAGTTCGCCCTGGACCTCCCAGAGCAGGTCGACGAGGTCGTCGTGGGTGGCGACCTGCTCGACGAGCGGGCGGTAGCGGTCGAGGACGCCGTCCCAGTCGACGCCGCCGAGGTCCGGGCGCCAGAACTGGTCGCGCATGATGCGGCCGGTCTCGTCGAACATCTGCCGCCACTCGGCGGCCGGGTCGACGGTCTGCCGGACCCGGGCCAGGTCGACGGTGATGTTGGTGTCGCTGTCGTCGTCGCCTGAGGCGCGGCGGTCGCTGGGTACGACCTTGAGCTTGCTGTCGGCCCACAGCAGGACGCGTTTGCCGTCGCCGCTGACCTCGAAGTGGTCGGCGTCGGAGGAGAGGTACTCGATGCGCTGCTGGGCGAGGTCGTAGCGCTCCAGCTCGGTCTTGGGCGCCGGGTCCTCGGGGTGGGCGCGGGAGGCGCCGAGCACGCCGTGCACCGGGTGGCGCAGCCAGAGCACGCCGTCCTTGGCGGTGCGGAGCGTGGAGTAGCGGCCGGCCTCGACGGGGAACGGCACGATCCGGTCGGCGAGGCCCTCCAGGTCGATGCGGGTGGCGGGGGTGCCCTCGGCGTCCGGGGTCTCGTCCTTGTCCGGGGTCTCGAAGGGGCGGCCGTGCCGCTGCGGGCCGAACGGCGAGGGGGTGGTGGCGGCGAGGGTGATCAGGTGCGGGCGGTCGCCGACCACGAAGGCCAGGTCGAAGACGTGCTCGTCGTAGACCGGGTCGAAGGAGCGGGTGGAGAGGAACGCGAGGTGCTTGCCGTCGCGGGTGAAGGCGGGGTCGTAGTCCCGGAACCGCAGCGGGGTCGCCTCGGTGACCGTGAGGTCGGTGGTGTGGGCGATGCGGAGCTGGCAGAGCCCGCCGGTGCCGGGGTGGGACCAGGCGAGCCAGCCGGAGTCGGGCGAGAAGGCCAGTCCGCAGACGTCGCCGTCCTCGCTGCGGTCGACCTCGCGGACCTCGCCCGTCTCCCGCTCGACGAGGAGCAGCCGGCCGTCGTGGGCGGCGACGGCGACCCGGCCGCCGTCGGGGGCGACGGCGAGTTCCAGGACCCGGCCGAGCTGTCCGGCGGCGATCCGGCGCGGGGTGGCGCCGGGCACCAGCCCGGTCGCGGGGGCGAATTCCAGGGCGTCGTCGCCCTCGGCGTCCGTCACCCACACCACCCACTCCTCCGCGTCCGCGCGGAAGGTGACGGGCAGCCGGGCCCGCACCCCGGGCTGGGCGACGAGCGCCCGCGCCGGGCCCGAGCGATGGGTCACCCAGTGCACGCCGCCGCGCACCAGGACGGCGCTGCCGCGCGCGGTGTGGTCGGGCGAGGCCGAGCTGAACCAGCGGGCCGCGTTGACCGGGTACGGCTGCCGGTCCACGCGGGGTCCGCCGAGCCGGATGTCCAGGCGGCGCGGTTCGGCGCCCTCCAGGTCGTCGAGGAGCCAGAGCTCACCGGCCGAGGCGTAGACGACCCGGGTGCCGTCGCCGGCCGCGTGCCGGGCGTAGAAACCTCCCCCACTCTCGGCTTCGCTCGAGCGGGAGGTGCCCCCAAGGGGCGTGTGCCGGCGCAGGTCGGAGCCGTCGGCGAGGGAGGAGTACAGCGCCCCGGTGCCCTCGTGGTCGGACAGGAACGCGATGCGCTCCCCGGCCCACACGGGGTACTCCAGGTTCCCGTCCAGCTCCGCGTGCAGCCGTACGAACTCGCCGGCGCCCTCCCCGCCCCGACCGTCCCGGTCGATCCACAGCTTGCCCGCCGTACCGCCCCGGTACCGCTTCCACCAGGCCGCTTCCCGCCCCATCGGCGCGGACAGCAGCACGGTGTGCGGGCCCTGGGCGACATGGCCGACCGGGCCGTAGGGCAGGACGGTGGACGGGCCGCCGTCGAGCGGGACGGTGTGCGCCCAGCTGCGCCGGAGGCTGGCCTGGCCGTGGGTGGAGATGGCGAGGACCTGCCCGTCGGCGGTCCAGCCGCGCACCTGGGTACGGGAACTCCCCCAGTGCGTCAGACGGGTGGACGAGCCGCCGTCGACCGGGGCGAGGTGGATCTCGGGGGCGCCGTCGCGGGTGGAGGTCCAGGCGACCGTGGTCCCGTCGGGCGAGATGCGCGGCAGTGTCACGGGGACGTTGTCGGCGCTGACCCGCCAGGCACGGCCGCCGTCCAGGGGCGCCAGCCACACGTCGTCCTCGGCGGTGAAGGCGACCAGGTCGCCGTGGACGTGCGGAAATCGGAGGTAGGACCGCGGTCCGTTCGCTGCACCCTGAGTCACTCGCTCAGCCTATGCATCGGGGCGTGTTCCCGGTGGCCGATTTCGATCACTTGCCCTGCACCGGCCAGCACTTGGGGTCGCCCTGGCACCAGACGGTCTTCGTGACGGTCACGGTGGGGCCGGGCTGCTGCCCGTAGGTGGGCGGCCGGTAGGTGCTGTACGTCGGCCCGGGTGTCGCGTCGCAGTTGCCCAGCCCGTTCACCCGGAACCACTCCTTGCCGCCGACCTTGGCCACGAGGTTCCCGCGTACACAGGCTCCGCTGACGGCCTTGGTGACCCGGCCGGTGACGGTGATGCTCCGGCCGTCCTCGGTCCGGCCCTGGCAGTCGACGGAGACGACGGTGGTCGCGCCGGTCGACGGCGTCTTCGCGGTCTTCGTCGCCTTCGCGGTCTTCGTGGCCGATCCGTAGTTGCCGGTGCAGGTGAGCCAACTGACGTCGACGTGCTGGCGTTTCAGCTCGGCGGTGGCGGTCCGGTCGGTGGTGTAGGCGACCGTCGCGGTGTTCAGGTCGCTGGGCTGGCAGGCGACCGCACCGCCCACGGCGATCACCGCGAGCCCGGTCACGGCCGCCACCCTGGTCCCGCGCGGCCGGCGCCAAATCCGCCTCAATACCCCCATGGAGGGCAGCCTGCCACCGTCGCGCCGGTGACGGTAGAGGGCATACGGCCACTCACGCGTTCGAAGAGGTCCCCCGTGCCGGTGCCCCCTGTCTGCAGGTCCCTGTCCCTCAGGGTCTCTCAGGTGTGCAGCAGCAACCACTCCTGCAGCTCCACCAGGTTCCCCTCCGGGTCCTTGAGGTGGGCGACCCGCATGCGTTCCGTCATCGGCGCCGGCCCGTGCACGAGGACGGCTCCCCGCCCCGTGATCTGCTCGCAGTAGCCGTCGAGATCGTCGACGCGCAGCACCACCAGCGAACGGTGCCCGGTCGCCGTGTCCCCCAACTCGCCCAGTATCGCGGCCATCATCGCCCGGTCCTGCAGGGCGATCCCCGCCGACCCGGCGTGCGGGCTGAACTTCTCGTACGGCCCCTCGCTCGCCCCGGACTGCGGCTTCAGCCCGAGCACCTCGGCGTAGAAGCGGTAGCAGGCGGCGAAGTCGCTGACCAGGAGCCGTACTTGAGCGAGTTCCACGGAGTGTCCCCCAGGGTGTGGTGCGGTCGGTTCAGGACCACCGGCCGGTGCGGCCCAGCAGCAGGGCCGTGGCCGCCGTCCCGGCGGTCGACGTGCGCATCACGGTAGGCCCCAGGGTGTACGCCCTGGCACCCGCCTCCTCGAAGAGCGCCACCTCGTCCCGGGCGACACCGCCTTCGGGCCCGACGACCAGCACGATCTCACCCGCGGCGGGCAACCGGACCTCCGCGAGGGGCTCGCTGCCGTGCTCGAAGTCGGAGTGGAGCACGGCGGCGAGGTCGGCCTTGGCCAGAAGTGCCGCAACCTGCTTGGTGCTTGCCGCGTCCGCGACCTCCGGGAACCGCACCCGGCGGGACTGCTTGCCGGCCTCACGGGCGGTGGCCCGCCACTTGGCGAGCGACTTCAGCCCCCGCTCGCCCTTCCACTGGGTGATGCAGCGGGCGGCCTGCCAGGGCACGATCACGTCGACGCCGACCTCGGTCATGGTCTCCACGGCGACCTCGCCCCGGTCCCCCTTGGGCAGTGCCTGCACGACGGTGATCCGCGGCTGCGGCACGGGCTCCTCGACGACGCCGTCCAGCACCGTCACCACCAGCCGGTCCTTGCCCTCGGCGGCCCGCACGACACCCTCGGCCCAGCGCCCGTGCCCGTCGGTGAGGATGACGTCCTCACCGGGCTGCAGCCGCTTCACGGAGACGGCGTGCCGCCCCTCGGCCCCGTCCAGCACGACCTCACCACCGGAGCCCCCGGGCACCACGAGCGGATCCAGCACGAACACCGGAGCAGTCACCGTCCGCCCTCCTCCCCCTCGGTCGACAACGCTGTCGACGCGGCGGCGAGTTCCTCCGCGAGGGTCTCCACCAGCTGCCCGGCGGGCAGTTCGCGGGCCATCCGGTGCCCCTGCCCGGCCCACAGGGCCATGCCCTGCGCGTCGCCTGCCTTGGCGGCGGCCTTGCGCAGCGGGGAGGTGAGGTGGTGGACCTCCGGGTAGGCGGCGGGCGCGTACGGGCCGTGCTCGCGCATGAACCGGTTGACCAGGCCGCGGGCGGGCCGCCCGGAGAACGCCCGGGTCAGCGCGGTCCGCGTGAACAGCGGGTCGGTGAGCGCCTGCTTGTGCACTGCGGCGGCGCCGGACTCCGGGGTGGCCAGGAAGGCCGTACCCAGCTGGGCCGCGCTCGCCCCGGCCGCCAGTACGGCCGCGATCTGGCTGCCGCGCATGATGCCGCCCGCGGCGACGACCGGGATCCCCACGGTCTCCCGCACCTGGGCGACCAGCGACAGCAGCCCGATCCCGGACCCGTCGTTCTCCGCCACGTCCCGGTGGGTGCCCTGATGGCCCCCGGCCTCGACTCCCTGGGCGATCACCGCGTCCGCCCCGGCCCGCTCGACGGCGAGGGCTTCCTCGGCGGTGGTGGCGGTGACGAGCGTGACCATCCCGGCCCGCCGCAGGGAGTCCAGCACATCCCGCGTCGGCACACCGAAGTGAAAGGAGACGGCGGCCACCGGGTTGTCCAGCAGCACGGCCAGCTTGGCCTCGTACCCGTCGTCCCGGCCGCTGTCCGGGTCGCCGAGCTCGGTCTCGTACCAGGCGGCCTCACCGGCCAGCTGATGTGCGTAGACCTCCACGGCCCCCGACTCGGCGTACTCCGGCTGCGGCATGAAGAGATTCACGCCGAAGGGGCGACCGGTCAGCCCCCGCAGTTGCTTGATCTCCTGGTACATCCCGTCGGCGGTCTTGTACCCGGCGGCAAGGAACCCCAGCCCGCCCGCCTCGGACACGGCGGCGGCGAGCTGCGGCACGGAGACCCCGCCGGCCATGGGGGCCTGCACGATCGGAATGGGGAAGAGATCGGTCAGTGCGGAGGACATGACGGCATGTTGTCACGTCCTCCGAACAAGTCCGAATCGGCCTGCCCCTTTGGCACATGCCAGAAATTTCCCCGCCCCACAACCACCTTGACCTGCCGACCTCGCCTCTTCATCGGCCGAGTCGGGTGGTGGGTGGGCATAGGTTTCGGGGGTCCAGGGGGCGGAGCCCCCTGGTGGGGTCGAAGGGGCGGAGCCCCTTCACGGTGACCCGTCAACGCCCGTTGAACGCGTCCTTCAGCCGGCTGAACAGCCCTTGCTGACCGGGCTGGAACTGCCCCGTCGGCCGCTCCTCCCCGCGCAGCTTGGCCAGCTCGCGCAGCAACCGCTCCTGCTCGGGGTCGAGCTTGGTCGGAGTCGTCACCTCGACGTGGACGATCAGATCACCCCGGCCGCCACCGCGCAGATGCGTGACACCGCGCCCGTGCAGCGGAATCGACTGCCCGGACTGCGTACCCGGCCGGATGTCGACCTCCTCCAGCCCGTCCAGCGTCTCCAGCGGCACCTTCGTACCGAGCGACGCCGCCGTCATCGGAATCGTCACCGTGCAGTGCAGATCGTCCCCGCGCCGCTGGAACGTCGAGTGCGGCAGCTCGTGGATCTCGACGTACAGGTCACCGGCCGGACCGCCACCCGGCCCGACCTCACCCTCACCGGCGAGCTGGATCCGCGTGCCGTTGTCGACACCGGCCGGGATCTTCACGGTCAGCGTCCGCCGCGACCGCACCCGCCCGTCACCCGCGCACTCGGGGCACGGCGTCGGCACGACCGTCCCGAACCCCTGGCACTGCGGGCAGGGCCGCGAGGTCATGACCTGGCCCAGGAAGGACCGCGTCACCTGCGAGACCTCACCCCGGCCCCGGCACATGTCACACGTCTGGGCGGAGGTGCCCGGCGCCGCGCCCTCACCGTTGCAGGTGTTGCAGACGATCGCCGTGTCGACCTGGATGTCCTTGGTCGTGCCGAAGGCCGCCTCGTCGAGCTCGACCTCGATCCGGATCATCGCGTCCTGGCCGCGCCGCGTACGCGACCTCGGCCCCCGCTGGGACGCCGTACCGAAGAAGGCGTCCATGATGTCGGAGAAGTTCCCGAAGCCACCGGCCCCGAAGCCCCCGGCGCCCGCGCCCCCGCTCTGCGAGAGCGGATCGCCGCCGAGGTCGTAGACCTGCTTCTTCTGCGGATCCGACAGCACCTCGTAAGCGGCGTTGATCTCCTTGAACCGCTCCTGGGTCTTCGGATCCGGGTTGACGTCCGGGTGCAGCTCGCGCGCGAGCCGACGGAAGGCCTTCTTGATCTCTTCCTGCGACGCGTCGCGGCGCACGCCGAGAACGGCGTAGTAGTCCGTGGCCACTTACGACTCCGCCAGGATCTGTCCGACGTAACGTGCCACCGCTCGTACCGCTCCCATCGTTCCCGGGTAATCCATGCGGGTCGGTCCGACCACGCCGAGTTTGGCGACTGCCTCGCCGCCCGAACCGTAGCCGACCGACACCACGGACGTGGAGTTGAGTCCCTCGTAGGCGTTCTCGTGACCGATGCGTACGGTCATGCCCGAATCCCCGGCCTCGCCAAGGAGCTTGAGCAGCACGACGTGCTCCTCCAGTGCCTCCAGGACGGGCCGGATCATGAGGGGAAAGTCATGTCCGAAGCGGGTGAGATTGGCGGTGCCGCCGATCACCAGCCGCTCCTCGTTCTCCTCGACGAGCGTCTCCAGCAGGGTGGAGAGCACCGCCGAGACCGCGCCGCGGTCCTCGGCCTCGAAGGCTTCCGGCAGGTCCTCCACCAGCCGGGGCACGTCCGAGAACCGGCGCCCCGCGACCCGGCTGTTCAGCCGCGCCCGCAGATCCGCCAGAGACGTTTCCCCGAAGGGCGCAGGGCAGTCGACCATCCGCTGCTCGACCCGCCCGGTGTCGGTGATCAGCACCAGCATCAGCCGGGCCGGAGCCAGCGAGAGCAGTTCCACGTGCCGCACGGTGGACCGCGTCAGCGACGGGTACTGCACGACCGCGACCTGCCGCGTCAGCTGCGCCAGCAGCCGTACGGTCCGCGCCACGACGTCGTCGAGATCGACGGCGCCGTCGAGGAAGTTCTGGATGGCCCGCCGCTCGGGCGCGCTCATCGGTTTGACGCCGGCCAGCTTGTCGACGAACAGCCGGTAGCCCTTGTCGGTGGGGATCCGCCCCGCGCTGGTGTGCGGCTGGGCGATGTACCCCTCGTCCTCCAGGGCGGCCATGTCGTTGCGCACGGTCGCCGGGGAGACCCCGAGGTTGTGCCGTTCGGTCAGCGCCTTCGAACCCACCGGCTCCTCGGTGCCGACATAGTCCTGGACGATGGCGCGCAATACCTGAAGCCTGCGTTCACTCAGCATCCGGCGCCACACCTCCAGAAAGTCGTCCCGCGGCCTTTCGGGTCCTTCGGGTCTTTCGTCTGGCACTCTGCGAACGCGAGTGCCAGCATCCCCGGCCCAGTGTACGGCCGTGGGGTACTGACTGGGCAAGGTCGGTCAGGACCCATGGCGTTCTACGGCTAGCGTCGCGGCATGACGGTGACTTGGGAAGAGCTGGGCTGGGAGCGGGTGGCCGAAGGCGTCGGCCGGTGCCGGCTGCCGGGCTGGGACTGCACGGCCGGTCTGGTTCTCGGCGCGGGCACGGCCCTGATGGTGGACGCCGGCTCGAGCCTGGCGGAGGGCGCACGGTTGCGCATGGAGGCGCAGGCGCTCGCCGACCGCCGTGTGACCCATCTCGCGCTCACCCATCCGCATTTCGACCACGTCTTCGGCGCGGCCGCCTTCGCGGGCGCGAACCTGTACGCGGCGGTGGGCACCGAGGCCGTCTTCGCCTACGACCACGAGGCGCTCCGCCTGGACGCGGTCCGCAACGGTCTCCCCGCCCCCGAGGCCGAGGAGGCGGCCGACGCCCTCCCCCTCCCCCGTCATCTGGTCTCCGGCGAGTGGACCCTCGACCTCGGCGACGGCCGCCAGGCCCTGCTGGCCAACGTGGGCCCCGGCCACACCGCCCACGATCTCGCCGTCCTGGTCCCCGGCGACCCCGAGGTGGTGTTCTGCGGCGACCTGGTGGAGGAGTCCGGCGATCCCCAGGCCGGCCCCGACGCCGTACCGTCCCGCTGGCCCGCGGCCCTGGACCGCCTCCTGGCGCTCGGCGGCGAACGCGCCCGGTACGTGCCCGGTCACGGAGCGGTGGTGGACGCGGCGTTCGTCCGGGCGCAACGCGACACCCTGGCGGCCCGCTTCGGCGTGTCGTGACCACGCCGTCCCGGCTTCTCCTATCGTCATCCGAATGCGCCAGTACTCCGCCGATCTGACCCCGCCGTGGAAGAAGCCGAAGCCGGTGCCCGAGGTGGCCGCCGAGCCCGGTCTGGTGGTGGAGGAGCCCGGTACCGGTTTCTGCGGCGCGGTGATCCGCTGCGAGGCGGGCACGGTCACCCTGGAGGACCGCTTCGGCAAACACCGCGTCTTCCCGCTGGAGCCGCGCGGCTTCCTCCTGGAGGGCCGCGTGGTCACCCTCGTACGCCCGGCCCCGACCGCCCCCGTACGTCCTTCCCGCACCGCCTCCGGCTCGGTCGCCGTCCCCGGCGCACGCGCGCGTGTCGCCCGCGCGGGCCGCATCTACGTGGAGGGCCGCCACGACGCGGAGCTGGTCGAGAAGGTCTGGGGCGACGACCTGCGCATCGAGGGCGTGGTGGTGGAGTACCTGGAGGGCGTCGACGACCTCCCCGCCATCGTGGCCGAATTCGCCCCCGGCCCCGACGCCCGCCTCGGCGTCCTCGTCGACCACCTGCTCCCCGGCACCAAGGAGTGGCGCATCGCCCGGTCGGTCACCAGCGACCACGCCCTGGTCGTCGGCCATCCGTACATCGACATCTGGGAGGCCGTGAAGCCGTCCTCCCTGGGCATCGACTCCTGGCCCCGCGTCCCGCACGGCCAGGACTGGAAGACAGGCGTGTGCCGGGCCCTCGGCTGGCCCACGGACAACACGGGTGCGGTATGGCAGGCGATCCTCGCGCGCGTGAGCTCCTACAAGGACCTGGAGCCGGAGCTGCTGGGGCGGGTGGAGGAACTGATCGACTTCGTCACGGGTAGCGGTGGGGCCTGACGTCGGGGAAGGTTCCGAAGTCGCTCGTGTCCAGTTCGACTCCCAGGGCCTCCAGCATCACCGGGTCCCCGAACTTGGTGATCTGTTGCGTCAGATAGTTGGCATCCTCGCCTTGGCCCTCCGGCCTCGTCAGCAGGACGCACTGCGCCATGATCGGGTCGAGTACGAGATACACAGGCACCCTGCCCGCCGCGTAGATCGACCTCTTGACCACATAGTCCTGATGAACGCTGGACTTGGAAACGACCTCGACAACCATGGTGACCAGCTGGGACGGCAGCAGTCGGCCTGAGTCAGGCAGCAGGCTCCGCTCGACGACCACCAGGTCCGGTACCGGCTCACTGGCCTCATTCAGGATGTCGACGTCCTGAGTCTGAAGGCGAGACCAGCGCGATCGCGGAATCTGGTCCTGCACATCGGCGACGATCATGTTGTGCACGATGTCAGGGCTGGCCATCATCACGATTACCCCCCGGAGAAGCTCGACCTTGACGCCCTCGGGAGGCTCAAGCTCCTCGAGGTACCTGGTCATGTCGCGTTCGTCCACAGCGGTCATCTCCGTGGCCTCCACATCCGCCGCGTCCTTTTGGCGGCAGCCTACGAACCAGGTTAGGGACCGAACCCCCGTTTCGTAGTGATTCACCCTCGGGAGTGATCAGTCCACCAGATCCCGCACCACCGCATCCGCCAGCAACCGCCCCCGCAACGTCAGCACGGCCCGCCCCTCCTCGTACGGCCCGGCCTCCAGCAGCCCCTCCCCCAGCGCCCGCCGCGAAGCCGCCAGCCCCTCCTCCTTCAGGAGCGCCAGCGGCACCCCCTCGCGCAGCCGCAGCTCCAGCAGGATCCGCTCCACCCGCCGGTCCTCGTCCGTCAGGACCTCGCGACCGGCGCCCGGCGACCGTCCGGACGCCAGCGCCGCCGCGTACGCCCCCGGATGCTTGACGTTCCACCACCGCACGCCCCCCACGTGCGAGTGCGCCCCGGGCCCGGCGCCCCACCAGTCGGCGCCCCGCCAGTACAGCTCGTTGTGCAGGCAGCGGCCGGCCTCGGAGGTCGCCCAGTTGGACACCTCGTACCAGTCGAAACCCGCCCCGGCCAGCACCGAGTCGGCGATCAGGTAGCGGTCGGCATGGACGTCGTCGTCGGTCATCGGGACCTCGCCCCGGCGGATCCGGCGGGCCAGCTGCGTGCCCTCCTCGACGATCAGCGCGTACGCCGACACATGGTCGGGACCGGCCCCGATCGCCGCGTCCAGCGAGGCCCGCCAGTCGTCGTCGGACTCGCCCGGGGTGCCGTAGATCAGGTCGAGGTTCACGTGCTCGAAGCCGGCCGCGCGGGCCTCCGCGACGCACGCCTCGGGACGTCCGGGGGTGTGCGTCCGGTCGAGGACCCGCAGCACGTGCTGCCGGGCGCTCTGCATGCCGAAGGAGATCCGGTTGAAGCCGCCCTCCCGCAGGGCCGCCAGATACGCGGGGTCGACGGACTCCGGGTTCGCCTCCGTCGTCACCTCCGCGTCGGCCGCGAGCCCGAACTCGTCGCGGATCGCGTGCAGCATCCGTACGAGATCGGCGGCGGCCAGCAGCGTCGGCGTACCGCCGCCCACGAACACCGTGCGCACCTCGCGCGGGTCGTCGCCGAGGACCTTCCGCGCCAGCCTGACCTCGTCGGTCAGGGTGTCCGCGTAGTTGTCTCGGGAGGCGAGGACACCGCCGGTGCCGCGCAGCTCGGTCGCCGTGTACGTGTTGAAGTCGCAGTAGCCGCAGCGGGTCGCGCAGTAGGGGACGTGCAGGTAGAACCCGAGGGGGCGGGCGGCGGCTCCGGCGAGCGCGGACGCGGGCAGCGCGCCGTCGTCCGGAACCGGCTCGCCGTCGGGAAGTGCGGAAGGCATGTCCCCCATTGTCCCGTACTCGTCCCGCACCGATTTCCCGTACGACTTTCCTGTACGGCCCCGGTCACTCCGCCTGGAGGACCAGCAGCGCCAGGTCGTCCTCCGGCTGTCCGCCGCCGAACTCGTGGACGAGCCGTCTGATGCGTTCGGCGATCAGGTCGGCGCTCAGCCCCGCGCAGCCGGCGAGGGCCCGGGCGAGCCCGTCGCCGTCGTCGAACTGGCGGCTGCCGGAGCGCCGCTCGGTGACCCCGTCGGTCACGCACAGCAGGCTGTCGCCGGGCGCGAGCTCGATCGTCTCGCTGGTGTACGTCTCGTCCTCGACGACCCCGAGCAGGGTCTGCGGCCGGGCGGCGGTGCGGACCTCGCCGTCGGGGCCGAGGAGCAGCGGCAGCGGGTGCCCCGCGGAGG
Organism: Streptomyces sp. NPDC058464; assembly: GCF_042721035.1. Classification (NCBI taxonomy): domain Bacteria; kingdom Bacillati; phylum Actinomycetota; class Actinomycetes; order Kitasatosporales; family Streptomycetaceae; genus Streptomyces; species Streptomyces sp. NPDC058464. The sequence goes on along the minus strand of NZ_JBHXMA010000027.1, from coordinate 94,807 downwards.
CGAGGGTGCAGCGGATGCCGCCGCCGTCGAGGGGGGTGAGTTCGCCGTAGAGGAGGGAGAGGAAACGGGTCTGCGGGCCGTCGCCGGGCGGCGTGGGGCGGCCGCCGGCGGCGACCAGGGCGCGGGCGGCGGCGTCGGCGGCCTCGGTGGCGTCGTCGAGGAGGAGCTGGTTGAGGCGGTCGAGGACGTCGGCGACCCGGTACCCCTCGCGGGCGAGGAGCCGCAGCCAGGGCCGGGCGAGGCCGATGACGACGGCGGCCTCGGGCCCCTTGCCCTGGACGTCGCCGACGGCGAAGCACCAGCGGCCGTCGCCGGCCGGGAAGAGGTCGTAGAAGTCGCCGCTGGGGCCGCCCTTGTCGCAGGGTTCGTAGACGAGCGCGCTGCTCACGCCCGGGATCTCGGCGACCGCGCCGGGCAGCAGCCCGCGCTGGAGTACGGCGCTGATGGTGGCCTGGCGGGCGTACTGGCGGGCCGCGCCGATGGCGAGGGCGACCCGGCGGCCGAAGTCCTCCACCAGGCCGGTGATCTCGTCGGGGAAGCCGTCCGGGCCGGAGCGTCCGATGACGAGTGTGCCGAGCGGGCGGCCGCCCGCGATCAGCCGGTAGGCGAGCGCCGAGCCGATGACGCCCTGCGGGCCGAGCGCCGCGCCGGGCCAGGGATACGGCTCGGGCCCGGACCGTAAGCCGCTCTGCGCGCACGGCGGGTCCTTCTCCAGGGCGCGGCGCAGTTCCTCGATGCGGTTCTCGCTGCCGTGCCAGACCCGGGCCAGCCGCGGGCCGCCCGCGCCGGCGGGGTCGCCCCAGCCGCCCCCGCGCCCGGTCGCCTCGTCCTCCAGCCACACCGCGCACCAGTCGGCGAGCCGCGGCACGATCAGCTGGCCGGTGAGCGCGGCCACCAGGTTCTCGTCGAGCTGCCCGGCGAGAAGGTCGGAGGCCTCCGCGAGGAAGGACAGCGCGCCCCGGTTGAGCCAGTCCCGGTCGCGTTCGGGCCGGTGGGAGCATGCGCCGCCCTCCGCCGCGGCCCCGTGCGCGTGCGCGTACGTGTGCGTGTGCGTGTGCGCCTGTGGAGGTGCGGGTGGCTCGGGGGCGAGGATCTCGGCGACCTTCAGCTGCTGCTCGTCGGGGAGCGTGCCGCCGCGGCCGGTCAGCCGCGCCCACACCGACTTCGCGCCGGTGCGGTACGTCACCCCCCAGGACTCGGCGAGCGAGGCGACCAGACGCAGCCCGCGCCCGAACTCCGGTGTCTCGTACGGCGTCTCGCCCGGGTGGTCGCGGGGCGCCCGGGAGGGATGGTGGTCGGTGACCTCGACGACGAACGCCGTCTCCTCCTGTGTCTCCAGCCACCAGTCGACCTCGACGTCCGTACCGGCGTGCACGACGGCGTTGGTGACGAGTTCGCTGACGACGACCATGGCGTCCTCGGCGACCCGCTGCTGCTCCGGACGGAGAAGTCCGCAGTCGGTCCATTCGTCGAGGGAGGCGCGCACCAGGGCGCGGGCGGAACCGGGCGCGAGGGGGCTTCCGGGCAGGGTCGCGCGCCCCTGCGCTCGCGGGCCCGCGGTGTCGTGCGCGGGCGCCGCGTCGTGCGCAGGCGCCTCACGGACCCGGGAGACGGTCTCCCGTTGCGTGGGTATGGCCCCCATGTCCAGCTCCCCGAGCAGTTCGGACGAATACATCCCGATCGATGCGGACAGAGTGACAGACTGACTGCGCCCATAAGCACCGAGTTACCGAAGTGGGCCGCCATGAGTGAGAACAGTGCTACGCGTGTGCTCGAAGACGGACAGAAAACGGAACAACTCCGAGCATCCGCACTGCGCCCACTGCTCGCCGCGATGACCGCCGCCCGCGACGGCGACTTCACGAAAGTCCCGGAGACCGGGGCCGACGGCACCACCGGGGAGGGGATCGTCGCCGAACTCACCGCGGTCTTCAACCAGATCATGGACCGCGGCATCCACTTCAACACCGAGGTACGACGCGTGAAGCGCGAGCTGGTGCGCCACGGCCGCCTGGACGAGCGGCTGTCGGCCAGCCCCGGCCAGGGCGCCTGGACGTCCCGGGTCAACGACGTCAACCAGGTCCTCGACGCCCTGGTCGCGCCGGCGGCGAACGCCACTCGCGTGCTGGACGCGGTGGCCGGCGGCGACCTGACCCAGCGGGTCGATCTGCACGACGGCAGCCGGCAGTTGCGCGGCGATCTGCGCAGACTCGCCCGCGCGGTCAACACGATGGTCGACCAGCTGTCCCTGTTCACCGGCGAGGTGACCCGGGTCGCGCGCGAGGTCGGCACCGAGGGGCGGCTCGGCGGCCGGGCCAAGGTGCAGGGCCTGTCCGGCAGCTGGCGGGACGTCACCGAGGCCGTGAACACCATGGCGTCCCGGCTGACCGCGCAGGTCCGTGACATCGCCCTGGTGACGACGGCCGTGGCGCGCGGCGACCTGACCCGCACGGTGACCGTCGAGGCGACCGGTGAGCTGCTGGAGCTGAAGCTCACCGTCAACACCATGGTCGACCAGCTGTCCGCGTTCGCCGACGAGGTGACCCGCGTGGCCCGCGAGGTCGGCACGGAGGGCAGGCTGGGCGGCCGCGCCCAGGTACGGGGGGTCTCCGGCGTCTGGAAGGACCTCACCGACAACGTCAACTTCATGGCCTCGAACCTGACCTCCCAGGTCCGCAACATCGCCCAGGTGACGACGGCCGTCGCCAACGGCGACCTCTCACAGAAGATCACCGTCGACGCGCAGGGCGAGATTCTTGAACTGAAATCAACCATCAACACGATGGTGGACCAGCTGTCCGCCTTCGCCGGCGAAGTCACGCGCGTGGCCCGCGAAGTCGGCACCGAAGGAAACCTCGGCGGCCGGGCACAGGTCAGAGGCGTCTCGGGCGTCTGGAAGGACCTGACGGACAACGTCAACTTCATGGCCGACAACCTGACGTCCCAGGTCCGCAACATCGCCCTGGTCTCCACGGCCGTCGCCCAGGGCGACCTCGGCAAGAAGATCACGGTGGAGGCGAAAGGCGAGATTCTTGAACTGAAGTCGACGATCAACACGATGGTGGACCAGCTGTCCGCCTTCGCCGACGAAGTCACGCGCGTGGCCCGCGAAGTCGGCACCGAAGGAAACCTCGGCGGTCAGGCGCAGGTCAGAGGCGTCTCCGGGGTCTGGAAAGAACTGACGGACAACGTCAACTTCATGGCACTGAACCTGACGTCCCAGGTCCGCAACATCGCCCAGGTGACGACGGCCGTCGCCAACGGCGACCTCTCCAAGAAGATCACCGTCGACGCGCGCGGCGAGATCCTCGAACTGAAGGACACCGTCAACACGATGGTGGAACAACTGCGGGCCTTCGCCGACGAGGTGACCCGCGTGGCCCGCGAGGTCGGCACCGACGGCCGGCTGGGCGGCCGCGCCCAGGTGCTCGGCGTCTCCGGGGTCTGGCGGGACCTGACCGACAACGTCAACTACATGGCCGACAACCTCACCTCGCAGGTGCGCAACATCGCGCAGGTGGCGACCGCCGTCGCCCAGGGCGACCTGTCGCGGAAGATCGACGTGGACGCGCGCGGCGAGATCCTGGAGCTGAAGACCACCATCAACACGATGGTCGACACCCTGTCCTCGTTCTCCTCCGAGGTGACCCGGGTGGCCCGCGAGGTGGGCTCCGACGGCCGGCTGGGCGGCCAGGCCCGCGTGGAGGGCGTCTACGGTACCTGGAAGCGCCTGACGACCAACGTGAACGAGCTCGCGCTCAACCTCACCACCCAGGTCCGCGCGATCGCCGAGGTGGCCTCCGCTGTGGCACAGGGCGACATGTCCCGCTCGATCACGGTCGAGACCCGCGGCGAGGTCGCCGAGCTCAAGGACAACATCAACCTGATGGTGGCCAACCTGCGCGAGACGACCCGCGCGAAGGACTGGCTGGAGTCCAACCTGGCCCGGCTCGCCGCCCTCATGCAAGGTCACCGGGACCTGATGGAGGTCGCCGACCTCATCCTGCGCGAGCTGACCCCGCTGGTGAACGCCCAGTACGGCGCGTTCTTCCTGGCCGACCCGGACGAGGACGGCGCCGCCGTGCGCACGGCCGTACCGGCGAAGGGCCTCGCGTTCATCGCCGGCTACGGCTCCGCGCAGGACGCGACGGTCGAGACCGGCGGCCTCCCGGTGCACGGCCTGGTCCGCCAGGCGGCCCGCGAGAAGAAACGGATCCTCGTCGAGGAGACACCGCGGGACTACATCAAGATCAACAGCGGCCTCGGCGAAGCCGCGCCCACGACGATCGTCATCATCCCGATCCTCTTCGAGGACAAACTCCTCGGCATCATCGAACTGGCCTCCTTCTCCCGCTTCTCCGACGTCCACCTCGCGTTCTTCGACCAGTTCGTCAACACCATCGGCGTCGCGATCAACACGATCATCGCCAACTCCCGCACGGAGTCCCTGCTCGGCGAGTCACAACGGCTGGCGATGCAGCTCCAGGAACGTTCGGACGAACTTCAGAAACAACAGGCGGAACTGCAGCGCTCGAACGCGGAACTGGAGGAGAAAGCCGCCCTCCTGGCGACCTCTTCCCAGTACAAGTCGGAGTTCCTGGCGAACATGTCCCACGAACTGCGCACTCCGCTGAACTCGTTGTTGATTCTGGCCCGACTGCTGTCCGACAACCCGGACGGCCGTCTCTCCGACCAGGAGGTCCAGTTCGCGACGACGATCCACCGCTCCGGCTCGGACCTGCTCCAGCTCATCAACGACATCCTGGACCTGTCGAAGATCGAGGCCGGCCGGATGGACGTACGCCCCAAGCGCCTCCCCCTGATCAAACTCCTCGACTACGTCCACGCGACCTTCCGCCCGCTGACCCTGGACCGGGGCCTGGCCTTCGAGGTGACCGTCGGCGAGGACGTGCCGCGCGAGATGTACTCGGACGAACAACGCCTCCAGCAGATCCTGCGCAACCTGGTCTCCAACGCGATCAAGTTCACCGCCAAGGGCCGGGTGGAGCTGCGGGTGCGGCGGGTGAAGGACCCCGAGCACCACTACGTCCGCGACAGCGACGAGGTGATCGCCTTCGAGGTGTCGGACACCGGCATCGGGATCGCCGCCGAGAAGCTCCCGGTCATCTTCGAGGCGTTCCAGCAGGCCGACGGCACCACGAACCGCAAGTACGGCGGCACCGGCCTCGGCCTGTCCATCAGCCGGGAGATCGCCGGCCTGCTGGGCGGCCGGATCGTCGCCGAGAGCGAACCGGGCCAGGGCTCGACGTTCACGCTGTACGTCCCGGTCGTCAGCCCCGGCCACACGGCCCCCGGCCCGGCCCCGCAGCCCCACGCCGGGCCGCCCCTCGGCCCCGCACCGGCCACCGGCCCTGACCCGGAGGACTCCTGGCCCACCCCGACCAGGCTCGAGGAGTGGCAGACCGGCCGCGCGGGCCGCGTACTCCCCGGCCGCCGCGTCCTGATCATCGACGACGACATCCGCAACGTCTTCGCCCTCACCCACGTCCTGGGCCGCGTCGGCATGCCGGTGCTGTACGCGGAGAACGGCCGGGAGGGCATCGAGACCCTGGAACGGAACCCTGACGTCGAACTCGTCCTGATGGACATCATGATGCCGGAGATGGACGGCCACGAGACCATCGCGGCCATACGCCGCGCCCCCCGCTGGACCGGCCTGCCGATCGTCGCCCTCACCGCGAAGGCGATGCCGGGCGACCGGGAGAAGTCCATCGCACGCGGCGCCAACGACTACGTACCCAAGCCGGTGGACGTCGACCGGCTCCTCACCGTCGTCTGCGCACTCCTGGATCCCGACAGCACCCGGAACGACGAGACGGCCGACGGCGAAGGGACGGAGCAATGACCGCCGACGAGCGTGCCGGCATCCTCCTGGTCGACGACATGGAGGACAACCTGATCGCACTGGAAGCCGTTCTGGGGTCGCTGAACGAGCCGATCGTCCGGGCGCGCTCCGGCGAGGAGGCGATGAAGGCCCTGCTGCGCCGCCGCTTCGCCGTGGTCCTCCTCGACATCCGCATGCCGGGTATGGACGGCTTCGAAACAGCCGCGAACATCAAACGCCTCGACCAGACGAAAGACGTCCCGATCATCTTCCTGACGGGAGCGGAGGAGGACGCCGGGTACACGTTCCGCGGCTACGCGACGGGCGCGGCGGACTACCTGACGAAACCGTTCGATCCGTGGGTGCTGCGGGCGAAGGTCAACGTCTTCCTGGAACTGCACAGAAAGAACCAGCAGTTGCAGGAACTGCTGGCGCGTGAACAGGCGGATTTCGGCGAGTTGGGCAAGCGGCTGACAGCCATGGAAGACCTGTTGTCGGAAGAACCTGTCGACGTGGCGACGCTGAGGGAGGAAGCCAGGGAACTACGGCGACTGCTGAGCAGGGCTGAGCGGTCTTACTAGAGGGGCGCTGGGGGTACCCCCGGCCGAAGGCTGGGGGAGGAACTGCCCGGCAAGCCACGACGAATCCGCAGCCGCCGCGCAGTCCCCCGTCGTCCCCTACGCTTCGCGCGTCCCCGCGTACATCTCGTCGATGAGGTGCTTGTACTCCCGCTCCACAACCGGCCTCTTCAGCTTCAGGCTCGGCGTGATCTCCCCGTGCTCCACATCAAGGTCCCTCGGCAGCAGCCGGAACTTCTTGATGGTCTGCCACTTCTGCAGCCCTTCGTTCAGCTGCTTGACGTACCCGTCGACCATCTCGACGGTCACCGGCGCGGCCACCACCTCGGCGTAGGACTTGCCGTCCAGGCCGTTCTCCTTGGCCCACTCCAGGATCGCGAGCTCGTCGAGGGCGATCAGGGCGGTGCAGAAGTTCCGGTCGGCGCCGTGCACGAGGATGTTGGAGACGTAGGGGCAGACCGCCTTGAACTGTCCCTCGACCTCGGCGGGCGCGATGTACTTGCCGCCGGACGTCTTGATGAGGTCCTTCTTTCGGTCGGTGATCCGCAGGTAGCCGTCGGGGGACAGCTCGCCGATGTCACCGGTGTGGAACCACCCGTCGGCCTCCAGGACCTCCGCCGTCTTCTCGGGCAGCCCGTGGTAGCCCTGCATGATGCCGGGGCCGCGCAGCAGGATCTCCCCGTCGTCGGCGATCCGCACCTCGCAGCCGGGCAGCGGCTTGCCGACCGTACCGGTGCGGTAGGCCTCGCCGGGGTTCACGAACGACGCGGCGGAGGACTCCGTCAGTCCGTAGCCCTCCAGGATGTGCACGCCGGCGCCGGCGAAGAAGTAGCCGATCTCGGGCGCCAGCGCGGCCGACCCGGAGACACAGGCCCGCAGCCGCCCGCCGAAAGCTTCCCGCAGCTTGGAGTAGACGAGCCCGTCGGCGACCTTGTGCTTGGCTGCGAGCCCGAAGGGCGCGGTCGCGGCGCCGGTGCGGCGGAAGTTGTCCTGGGTGACCTTGGCGTACTCGCGGGCGACCTCGGCCGCCCACTGGAAGATCTTGTACTTGGCGGCGCCGCCCGCCCGGGCCTTCGCCGCGACGCCGTTGTAGACCTTCTCGAAGATGCGCGGCACGGCGGCCATGTACGTCGGCTGCACGACCGGCAGATTCTCGATGATCTTGTCGACGCGGCCGTCGACGGCCGTGACGTGACCGACCTCGATCTGCCCGGAGGTGAGCACCTTGCCGAAGACGTGGGCGAGCGGCAGCCACAGGTACTGCACGTCCTCGCTGCTGATCAGCCCGGTCGCGGCGATCGCCTTCGCCATGTACGACCAGTTGTCCTGCGGCAGCCGTACGCCCTTGGGGCGGCCGGTGGTGCCGGAGGTGTAGATGAGGGTGGCGAGCTGGTCCTTGGTGATCGCACCGACCCGTTCCTTGATCAGCTCGGGGTGCTTCTCCAGGTACTTCGCGCCGCGCTGCTCCAGTTCGGCGAGGGTGACGACCCAGTCGGAGGTCTCGACGCCGGCCGGGTCGATGACGACGACCTGGACGAGCTCGGGCAGCTCGGCGCGCTTCTCGACGGCCTTGGCGACCTGTGCCGCGTCCTCCGCGATCAGCACACGGCTCTCGGAGTCGGAGAGGATGAACGCCGACTCCTCGGCGTTGGTCTGCGGGTAGACGGTCGTGGTGGCGGCGCCGGCGCACAGGATGCCGAGGTCGGCGAGGATCCACTCGACGCGGGTGGAGGCGGCGAGGGCGACCCGCTGCTCGGGCTGGATGCCGAGTTCGATGAGACCGGCCGCGATCGCGTAGACCCGTTCGGCCGCCTGCGCCCAGCTGAGCGACTTCCAGTCGTCCGGGCCCTGACCGGAGGCCGCGGGCACCGGGTAGCGGTAGGCCTCGGCGTCCGGTGTGGCCGCCACGCGATCCAGGAAGAGGGCCGCCACGGACGGCGGTCGGTTCTCGATCAGTGTCTGTGTGTCGGTCACGACGTCCTCCGGGGCCCGCGACGGTGCGGCTGGCTCAGTGCGGCTGGGGTTTACTCACGGTGCGGTTCGCGCTGGTGTTTCTGGTTGTTTAACTCGCGAGTAACTATCGAGCAGGGATCAGAGTAAGCCGCGACCGGCCCGTACGTAAGGGGCATCGGCCTGTCTGTTTCACCGCACGGTCCACGCAGAGCGACGCTACGCACGCGTAGGGGTCCGCCGCACTTTCGCACGGCGGACCCCCGTTGTACCCGATTTGCGCCCGCGACGGATTGTTACCCGCGGTTACTTCTTGCTCTTGGCCGATCCCGCGCTGTCATCACTGGAGAGCACCGCGATGAAGGCCTCCTGCGGAACCTCCACGGAACCCACCATCTTCATCCGCTTCTTGCCTTCCTTCTGCTTCTCCAGCAGCTTCCGCTTACGGGAGATGTCACCGCCGTAGCACTTGGCGAGGACGTCCTTGCGGATGGCGCGGATGGTCTCGCGGGCGATGACCCGGGAGCCGATGGCGGCCTGGATGGGCACCTCGAAGGCCTGCCTCGGAATGAGCTCGCGCAGCTTGGCGACGAGCCGCACGCCGTACGCGTAGGCCGCGTCCTTGTGGGTGATCGCCGAGAACGCGTCGACCTTGTCGCCGTGCAGCAGGATGTCGACCTTGACCAGGCTGGAGGTCTGCTCGCCGGTGGGCTCGTAGTCCAGCGAGGCGTAGCCGCGGGTCTTCGACTTCAGCTGGTCGAAGAAGTCGAAGACGATCTCCGCGAGGGGCAGGGTGTACCGGATCTCGACCCGGTCCTCGGACAGGTAGTCCATCCCGAGCAGGGTGCCGCGCCGCGTCTGGCACAGCTCCATGATCGAGCCGATGAACTCGGTCGGCGCGAGGATCGTGGCCCGTACGACGGGCTCGTACACCTCGTTGATCTTCCCCTCGGGGAACTCGCTCGGGTTGGTGACCGTGAACTCGGTCCGGTCCTCCATGACCACGCGGTAGACCACGTTCGGCGCGGTCGCGATGAGGTCGAGGCCGAACTCGCGCTCCAGCCGCTCCCGGATCACGTCCAGGTGCAGCAGACCGAGGAAGCCGACCCGGAAGCCGAAGCCGAGGGCGGCGGAGGTCTCCGGCTCGTAGACGAGCGCGGCGTCGTTGAGCTGGAGCTTGTCGAGGGCCTCGCGCAGCTCGGGGTAGTCGGAGCCGTCCAGCGGATACAGACCGGAGAAGACCATCGGCTTCGGGTCCTTGTAGCCGCCGAGCGCCTCGGTGGCGCCCTTGACCTGGCTGGTGACGGTGTCACCGACCTTGGACTGCCGGACGTCCTTCACACCCGTGATCAGATAACCCACCTCGCCGACGCCGAGGCCGTCGGCGGACAGCATCTCCGGCGAGTTGGTGCCGATCTCCAGCAGCTCGTGGGTGGCGCCCGTCGACATCATCTTGATGCGCTCGCGCTTGTTGAGCTGGCCGTCGATGACACGGACGTACGTCACGACACCGCGGTAGGAGTCGTAGACCGAGTCGAAGATCATGGCGCGGGCGGGCGCGTCGGCGACGCCGACCGGCGCCGGGATCTCCTTGACGACCTTGTTCAGCAGGGCGTCCACGCCGAGGCCGGTCTTGGCGGAGACCCGCAGCACGTCGTCCGGCTCGCAGCCGACCAGGTTCGCCAGTTCCTCGGCGAACTTCTCCGGCTGCGCCGCCGGCAGGTCGATCTTGTTGAGCACGGGGATGATCGTGAGGTCGTTCTCCATCGCCAGGTAGAGGTTGGCGAGGGTCTGCGCCTCGATGCCCTGGGCGGCGTCGACGAGGAGGACCGTCCCCTCGCAGGCCGCCAGCGACCGCGAGACCTCATAGGTGAAGTCGACGTGCCCCGGGGTGTCGATCATGTTGAGGATGTGCGTGCTGCCCTGGTCCGGGCCCTCGGTCGGGGCCCAGGGCAGACGCACCGCCTGGGACTTGATCGTGATACCGCGCTCGCGCTCGATGTCCATCCGGTCGAGGTACTGAGCACGCATCTGCCGCTGCTCGACCACTCCGGTCAGCTGGAGCATCCGGTCGGCGAGCGTGGACTTGCCGTGGTCGATGTGCGCGATGATGCAGAAATTGCGGATCAGAGCCGGGGCGGTACGGCTCGGCTCGGGCACATTGTTAGGGGTCGCGGGCACGCAGGGTCCTGTCTCTTGAGGCGCCTTATGCCTCGGGTCGGATCAATACGTAGTCTCCATGGTCCCATGGAGAGGGACCGGGGACCGGTTTGGGCCATTGTCCGGCTCGCTGGTAACGTGGGCAGCTGTGTCTCATGCCCTCTCAGCGCGAGGCACGACTTCAAGAAATCATCGGCACGGGACCTTCGCGGCCCCGTGCCAGAACCTGAAAAGGCTCTTTCGTGGCGAACATCAAGTCCCAGATCAAGCGGATCAAGACCAACGAGAAGGCTCGGCTGCGCAACAAGGCCGTCAAGTCCTCCCTGAAGACCGCGGTCCGCAAGGCCCGTGAGGCCGCTGCCGCGGGTGACGTCGAGAAGGCCACCGAGCTGCAGCGCGCTGCCGCGCGTGCGCTCGACAAGGCCGTCTCGAAGGGCGTCATCCACAAGAACCAGGCCGCCAACAAGAAGTCGGCGCTTGCTTCCAAGGTTGCTTCCCTCAAGGGCTGAACCCTTGATTTGACGCCGGAAGGACCCGGGCGGGCCCTCTCTCATCCGCCCCCGACCGGCACCAGAGGATCGACGCGCGGCCTGCGTTCGCCACGCGGGCGTCGATCGACATCTTGAACCGAAGGCCCCGGCGGCTCGCCCTTCCCCAGGGCGGGCACCGGGGCCTTCGGCATGCCCGGGCGCCCCCCGCGCCCCCTTCTTCTCTGCTCTTGCTTCTCTGCTCTTGCTTCTCTGCTCTTGCTTCCTTGCTCTTGCTACCCCCGGCCTCGTGACCGCGCCGCGCGCGCGATGGTCACCACGGCCTTCTCCAGGGCGTACTCGGGATCGTCCCCGCCGCCCTTCACGCCCGCGTCCGCCTCGGCGACGGCCCGCAGCGCCACCGCGACCCCGTCCGGCGTCCACCCCCGCATCTGCTGCCGTACCCGGTCGATCTTCCACGGGGGCATGCCCAGCTCGCGCGCGAGATCGGCGGGGCGTCCGCCGCGCGCCGAGGACAGCTTGCCGATGGCCCGTACGCCCTGGGCGAGCGCGCTGGTGATCAGTACCGGCGCGACTCCGGTCGCCAGCGACCAGCGGAGCGCCTCGAGTGCCTCCGCGGTCCGTCCCTCGACGGCCTTGTCGGCGACGGTGAAGCTCGACGCCTCGGCCCGTCCGGTGTAGTACCGCCCGACGACGGCCTCGTCGATGGTCCCCTCGACGTCCGCGGCGAGCTGGGTCACAGCCGACGCCAGCTCCCGGAGATCGCTGCCGATGGCGTCGACCAGCGCCTGACAGGCCTCGGGCGTGGCGGACCGCCCGAGCGCCCGGAACTCGCCGCGTACGAACGCGAGCCGGTCGGCCGGCTTGGTCATCTTCGGGCAGGTGACCTCCCGGGCCCCCGCCTTGCGGGCCGCGTCCAGCAGCGCCTTGCCCTTGACCCCGCCCGCGTGCAGCAGGACGAGCGTGATCTCCTCGGCGGGCGCCCCGAGGTACGCCTTCACGTCCTTGACGGTGTCGGCGGACAGGTCCTGCGCGTTGCGTACGACCACGACCTTGCGCTCCGCGAAGAGCGACGGGCTGGTCAGCTCGGCGAGTGTGCCGGGCTGCAACTGGTCGGGGCTCAGGTCCCGTACGTCCGTGTCGGCGTCGGCGGCCCGGGCGGCGGCCACCACCTGCTGCACGGCACGGTCGAGCAGCAGGTCCTCCTGTCCCACGGCCAGCGTGACCGGGGCAAGCGGATCGTCATCAGCAGTCTTCTTGGCCATCGCGCCAAGCATCCCACGGCCCACTGACAACGGGTCCGGCCGCGTCTTCCCCGCCCCGGGCCGCCCGCACCCCTACGGCCTCTACGGGTCCCCTACGGCTCCTCCCGCCATCCCTCCCACTCCCCGGCGAACGCGTCCAGCTCCGCCGGGTCCAGCCGGCCCTGCTCGTCCGTGAGCAGCACCAGCCACTGCGCGTCCTCCGCGTCGTCCTCCCCGGCCAGCGCGTCCCGCACCAGCCGCGGCTCCTCGTCGACCCCGAACCGCTCCCCGAGGGCCTGGGACGCCTCCTCCGCCGCGTCGCGGTCCGGCAGCACCAGTACGTGTCTCACATCGCTCACGGCCCCATTCTCGGGCACCGCCGGCGGACTCAGCCCTTCGGGACGATCTGCACGTCCAGGTCGATCCGGATACTCGGCCCGACCACCGCGATCCCGCGCGCCAGCATGGTCTGCCAGCTCACGGTGAAGTCGTCGCGGTGGAGTTCCGTGGTGGCCCGGCAGGCGGCCCGTGCCTCGCCCTCCATGCCGTTGCCGAGCCCGAGGTACTCCGTGTCGAGGGTGACCGTGCGCGTCACGCCGTGCAGGGACAGCGCGCCGGTGACGGCCCACCGGGTGCCGCCCCTGTGCACGAACCGGTCGCTGTAGAACTCCAGCGTCGGAAATCGCTGCGCGTCCAGGAAGTCGGCCGACCGCAGATGGTCGTCGCGCATCCGGACACCCGTGTCGATGGTCGCGGCGTCGATCACGACGTGCATCGCGGACCGCTCCATCTGCTCGGCGATCCGTACCGCGCCCGCGAACGAGTTGAACCGCCCGTGGATCCGGGCCAGTCCGATGTGCCGGGCGGTGAAACCGATCGAGGAGTGCGTCGGCTCGATCTCCCAGTCCCCGGGTGCCGGCAGTTCCGGCGGCTGGGCGATCTGGAGGGTGACGTCACCGAGCGAGGCGAGGCAGTTCTCGCCGACCTGCGCGGTGGCCCGGTACGGCGTGAACCCCTCGGCGGACACGGCCAGCCGGTACTCCCCGGCCGGCAAGGTCGTCACGAACGACCCGTAGGGATCCGTGCCCCCGCTGACCACCGTGCGCCCCATGGTGTCGCTGACCGCGAACTCGGCATTCGTCACCGGTTGGTTGACCGGGTCGAGCACCCGGCAGCTCAGCACCCCGGCGTCGGGCGGAGTCTGCACCGCCGCGAAGGGGCTCGTCCGCTGCACCCGGTCCGTTCGGTTTCCCATCAAGCGGCCGAACATCCTCGCCACCCCTGTACGCCTCGCCACCATCCGTTACCGAAGAAACATTCGATCACTGATGCGGCTTTCAGGGCAACACGGGCCCACATCGCGGGAATCCGGCGCATGCGCCGGAACTACGCACGAGTAGCATGCTACGCGCCAGTAGAAACACGTTCTCCCACGAAGACCGAATTAGCCATTCCGGCTATCTTTCCCCGGATTTCGCACAGTCGGCACACAGTCCAGTCGGATCCCGAACCGCTCCCGGTAGACCCCGAGCACCTCCTCGTCCCGCTCCAACTCCCGTACCTCGCGCGCCCCGTCGGCCGCCGTCTCGGTCAAGGTCCGCCCGCTGAGCGTGATCCGCCCACCGTCCTCGGTGACCCGGGAACAGACCAGCGACTGTGTGAAGTGCGACGACGGCGAGGTGCTGTGCCACCACGCCCCGGCCGTGAAGTCCCCGAGCGCCCGCGGCCGGATCTCCAGCCGGTACTGCGGCTTCCCGTCGCTCAGCACGTCCAGATCCCCGGCCGCCGCGCCGCCCTCACCCCGTACCCCGGCCGCGTCCGGACCGGCGGCCGCGATCCGGAACGTCCCGCCGGGATCGGCCTGCTCGCCCCGCTCCGCGAACGCCAGCGGGTAGTGGCTGTGCGCCCCGAACCCCACGTCGGCGAGCCACTCGCTCCCGTCGACCGTCCGCACCCGCAGCGCCAGATGGTCGTACGGGATCCCGAGCCGCCCCTCCGCCCCGTACACCCGCGCCGCCAGCGGCGTCACCTCGAAACCGAGTGCGGTCAGCAACACCGAGAAGGCACCGTTGAGTTCGTAGCAGAACCCGCCGCGGCCCGCGCCCACCACCTTGTCCAGCAACTGCTTCCCGTCGAGCACGATCTCCTCGCCGAGGTGGATCGACAGGTTCTCGAACGGCACGGTCCGCAGGTGCCGCAGATGCAGCGCGCGCAGGGCTTCCGCGGTGGGCCGGGCCGGACGGTCGGCTCCGAGCCGGTGGAGGTAGGTGTCGATCCGCGCGGGGTTCACCGAGTTCATGCCCTCAGTCTCGCGCCACGTGCAACTCCCCCGCCTCCCCGCCCCTGCCACCGCCGGTCACGGCGAGCGCCCCGTCCCGGTCGGTCCGCAGCACCACCGCCCCCACGGCCCGCAGCTCGGCCACCGTGCCCGGTGCCGGATGCCCATAAGGGTTGTCCGCCCCGCACGAGATGAGCGCGACCCGTGGCGCCACCAGCCGCAACAACTGCGGATCCTGATACGCCGACCCGTGATGGGCCACCTTCAGCACGTCCACCCGGCCCAGGACGGCGGCGGCCGGTGATCTCAGCAGCTCCTGCTGGGCCGGGGGTTCGAGATCCCCGAGCAGCAGCATCCGCAGCCCGGCCGACCGGACCAGCAGGGCGACACTGGCGTCGTTCGGCCCGTCCGGCTCCGGAGCCGGATCCGGGGGCGGCCACAGCACCCGCCACTCCAGCGGCCCGGCCCTGCGCCGCTCCCCGGCGACCGCCCGCACGACCGGGACCCGGTGCTCGGCGGCCTGCCTCCTGACGAACTCGGCCTGGTCCGCGGGTTCCCCGAACCCGGTCGTCTCGATCTGCGCCACCTCCCGCCCGCGCAGCACCCCGGGCAACCCCGCCACGTGGTCGGCGTGGAAGTGGGTGAGGATCACGAGCGGGATCCGGGTGATGCCGAGTTCCCGGAGGCAGTGGTCGACCAGCGCCGGATCGGGCCCGGCGTCCACCACCACGCCCGTACCCGCACCCGCCGCGAGCACGGTCGCGTCGCCCTGCCCGACGTCGCACATCGCCAACCGCCAGCCGGGCGGCGGCCAGCCCGTGATCACCCGGGTCAGCGGCACCGGCCGTACCACCAGCAGCACGAGCAGCACCCCCAGCACCCCGCACCACCACGGATGCCGCAGCAGCCGCCGCCCCAGCAGTACGACGCCCACCGTCACCCCGGCCAGCAGCAGCGCCCCCGCCCAGCTCCCAGGCCAGTCCACGCCCGCACCCGGCAGTCCGGCACCGACCCGGGCGATCCCCGCGATCCACCCGGCCGGCCAACCGGCGCACCACGCCAGCACCTTGGCCACCGGCATCGCCACCGGAGCCGCCACGAGCGCCCCGAACCCCAGGATCGTGGCCGGCGCGACCGCGATCTCCGCCAGCAGATTGCAGGGCACCGCCACCAGACTCACCCGCGCCGACAAAACCGCGACCACCGGCCCGCACACCGCCTGCGCCGCCGCGGCCGCCGCCAGCCCCTCGGCCAGGCGCTCCGGCACCCCGCGCCGCCGCAGCGCCTCGCTCCACCCGGGCGCCAGCATCAGCAGCGAACCGGTGGCCAGCACCGACAGCAGGAAGCCGTAACTGCGGGCCAGCCACGGGTCGTACAGGACCAGCAGCAGAACGGCCGTCGCCAGGGCCGGGACCAGGGACCTGCGGCGACCGGTCGCCAGGGCGAGCAGGGCGACCGCTCCGCAGGCCGCGGCCCGCAGCACGCTGGGATCCGGCCGGCACACGACGACGAAGGCGAGCGTGAGCGCCGACGCGAACAGCGCGGTCGCCCGCAACGACAGCCCGAGGCGCGGTGCCAGCCCCCGGCGCTCGGCCTGCTGGGCCAGTCCCGGAGGTCCGACGAGCAGGGCGAGCAGGATGGTGAGGTTGCTGCCCGACACCGCGAGGGTGTGCGCGAGGTCGGTCGCCTCGAACGCCTCGTCCAGTTCCGGGGTGATCCGTGAGGTGTCCCCTACGACCAGCCCGGGCAGCAGCGCCCGCGCGTCCTCGGGCAGCCCGTCGGTCGCCTCCCGCAACCCGGCCCGCAACCGCCCGGCCAGCCGCTGCGGCCCGCTCGGCTCCCCCACCACCATCGGCGCAGGGCGCTCCCGTACCCGCAGCAGCGCCGCGACCCGGTCCCCGCCGGCCGTGGCCGGCGCCAGCCGCCCGCTCACCCGCAGCCGCGTGGAGGGCAGCAGCCCGAGCCAACGCGCCCGGCCGCCACCACCCGGCGCCCGCACCCCCGTGTCCACGGCCACCAGGACCGGTGAACGCGTCGTCAGCGCGGCCCCGTCAGCCCGCTCCACCCGCCGTACCTCACCGCGCACCAGCACCGCGGCCGGGGTGGCGTGGTCCCCCCGCACGCGCGGCCGGGCGGCCCAGGGGTCACCCGTGAGCTCCACCTCCGCGGTCACGGTGGCGTACTCACGGGCCAGTTCGGGAACCGGACCTCGGCGCACGTCCGCCCCGTGCAGCCCCGCAGCGGCGGCCGCCCCCGCGACGCAGAGGAGCAGCGCGCCGGCCGAGACCTGCCGCCAGGCCGGCCGGGCGGACCCGACACCGACGCCGACGCCGACGCCGACGGCCACCGTCCCGGGCCGGGGGCGCGCCCGGCCGAGCCGCAGCAGGGCCACCCCGGCGACCAGGCAGGCGACGGCGGTCCCGGCCGTCCACCCGGGCGGCGCGTCCAGCGCCAGCGCGGCCGTCGCCCAGACGGCCAGCGCGGGCGGCACCAGCCGCAGGTCGGCCCGCGCGTCGTGCCGCGCGCGCCGGTCGTGCGCGGTCCCGGGCCGCTGCGCCGGACTGGCGGACCCGGCCCGGTGTCCGCCCACTTGTCCCTGAGCCGCGCCGCCGGTCACGCGCCTCATGGCCGTACCAGGTCCCGCAGGTCGGAGTAGCGGCGGTCACCGATGCCCCTGACCTGGCGAAGCTCGTCGACCGAACGGAAACCGCCGTGCTGGGTGCGGAAGTCGACGATGTGCTGGGCCAGCACCGGGCCGACTCCGGGCAGTGCGTCGAGTTGCTCCACGGTCGCGGTGTTCAGGGAGACGGGGACCGACGGGCCGGCTCCCGTCGCGGCACCGCCCACGACCTGGCCCGGTGCGGCCGGCGGGGCGGGGCCCCCGACGACGATCTGTTCGCCGTCCGTCAGGAAGCGGGCCCGGTTGAGTCCGTCGGTGTCCGTACCCGGCCGCACCCCGCCCGCCGCCCGCAGCGCGTCGGTCACCCGGGACCCGGCCGGCAGCGTGTGCACACCCGGATCACGGACCTTCCCGGTGACATCCACCACGATCTCCGCCCCGGACGTGCCGGTTCCGCCGTTCTGGCCGAGCGCACCGGGCGCCCCGGCGGCGCCGGCACCGGCACCGGCACCGGCAGTTGCAGCGGCGCCCGCGGCCGGTCCCTCCTCCCCGCTCTTCTCGTACGGCGCCTCCGCGCGCACCACCTCCGGTGCGCTCACGGACTCGGTCCGGCCCGCCCAGAAGTGCTGCACGGCCAGCGCCGCGGCCACGACGAGAACCGCCCCGAGCGCGACCGCGCCCCGGCGTTCCAGGCCGCAGCGTGTCTGCAGCCACACCGGCATCCGCTCCCGTACGGCGAGCCCGACCCGGGACCGCAGCCCGGGCGGCGCCGGCCCGCGCCGCACCGTGGCCTCACCGGCCAGCGCACGGGCCGACGACATCACGGCCGCCGCCGTGGACAGGGCCGCCGCGGCGGTGCGCACTCCGGCCGTGGCCGTGCGCACCGCGGTCGTGGCCGCGGTCAGTCCGGTCGCCGCACCGGTGCCGGTCACCGTCTCCGCGGCGGGCGGTCCTTGCCCGGACACCGGCGGCCCGGCGACGGCCCGTTCGCCGAAGAGGAGTTCCGCCCGGCGGCGCAGTTCGTCCGCCGGGGCGGGGCGGTGCCGGATGCGGGCCCGGACCGGGGACCGCCGATGCCGGGTGCGGCCGTCGGAGGTGGGGCCCCGGCCCGGGCCACTGGTCGCATGTGTCTCGTGTGAGCGTGATCGAAGTGCCATGCGACGAGGATCGGGCTTTCCGCCGATCCGCGATGATCTTGGTCGGTTTCCGTGGATCGCGGCCGGGTTGTGGACAACTTCGCCACTCGTACGAGTGCTCGTGCCGACGCTCACGCCCCGGGCCCGCAGGTCACCGCAGCGAGACGACCGCCCCGAGCAGCCCGGGTCCGGTGTGCGCGCCGATGACCGCGCCGACCTCGCTCACGTGCAGGTCGACCAGCCCGGGCACCCGAGCCCGCAGCCGGTCGGCGAGAGCCGAGGCACGGTCCGGGGCGGCGAGATGGTGGACGGCGATGTCCACCTCGGCACCGCCCGCCCGCTCGGCGGTGAGCTCCTCGAGGCGGGCGATGGCCCGGGACGCCGTCCGTACCTTCTCCAGCAGCTCGATCCGGCCGCCGTCCAGCTGGAGCAGGGGCTTCACTGCGAGCGCGGAGCCCAGCAGGGCCTGGGCGGTGCCGATGCGGCCGCCGCGTCGCAGATAGTCGAGGGTGTCGACGTAGAAGTACGCGGTGGTGCCAGCGGCCCGCTTCTCCGCCGCCGTGACGGCCTCGTCGACGGTGCCGCCCGCCTCGGCGGCCTCGGCCGCCGCGAGCGCGCAGAAACCGAGGGCCATCGCGACCATCCCGGTGTCCACCACGCGCACCGGGACGGGTGCCTCGCGGGCGGCGAGAACCGCCGCGTCGTAGGTGCCCGACAGTTCGGCGGACAGGTGGAGCGAGACGATGCCGGTGGCCCCGGCCGCGGCGACCCTGCGGTACGTTTCGGCGAACACCTCCGGGCTGGGCCGGGACGTGGTCACGGGGCGCCGCTTCTGCAGGGCCTGGGCCAGGGAACGCGTCGAGATCTCGGTGCCCTCTTCGAGCGCCCGGTCACCGAGGACCACGGTCAGGGGTACCGCGGTGATGCCGTGGCGCTCCACCGTCCGCGGCGGCAGGTAGGCCGTTGAATCGGTGACGATCGCGACATGGCGGGACATGAGCTGGAGGTTACCTGGCGTAGCCCGGGCGCGGCAGCCCGCCCCCGGCGGCCCGGACCTGGACCGGCCGTGTCAAGTGGTGCTCTCCGGCCGGGGCTTCTTCTGCCAGGGGTACACCCGAGCGCGGCCGGGCGGCGTGATCGCGGGCTGCACCGGGTCCTCGGCCGCGGCGGACCGGGGTTGCTCGGGCCAGGTCTGACGGTCTCCGGGGCCGGCGGCGGCCTCGGGCCACGGCGGGGTCTGCGCGGCCGGATCCGGCCGGGTCCAGTGCCGCAGGGCGTCCGCCTCGACGCCGATCTGAGTGCTCAGGGTGTCGAGATCGTCGTCGGCGAAGCGGCGGGCCCGGTCGCGGGCCGCCCAGCGCAACGCGTCCGCGGACTCGGTGATGCGCTCGGTGCGGCGGCGCAGCTCGGGCAGGCGCGTGGCGAGCGTGGCCCGGTCCGGTTCGGACTCCAGGCGTCTGAGTTCGCCGTCCAGTTCCTGTCCGTGCGCGCTGAGGCGCTGGAAGAGCCCGAGGGACTCCTTCAGCGACTCGTCCTCGGCGACGCCCGCGTACAACGCGTCCTGGGTGGCCCGCATCGAGGTGCGCAGGGCGAGGCGGAGCTGGGCGATCTCGCCCGCCGGGCCGATCTGGACCATGGACTTGGCGCGCAGCGTGTGTTCCTCGACCGTGCGCCGGGCCTGCGTGATCGTACGGTCCACCCCGCGCTTGGCGGCACCGACGGCCTTGAAGGTGACGTACGCCCCACCGGCGACGAAGAGCAGGAAGAGCACGGCGAATACGGCGATCACTGCTTCCACGGTGCTCCTCCTCGCTGCCCACCACCCCGGCCGTTTCCGGGCACGGCGTGGATGGCCGTGCTCCACAACGGTAAACGCAAAGGGCAGGCCCGGAGTTCCAGAAAAACCCCGAACCTGCCCGTAGGGGACCACCCGGAGGCGGTCGGCGGTGTCACGCCGTGACGATGTTCACCAGCTTCGGCGCGCGCACGATCACCTTGCGGATCCCGGCGCCGTCCAGCGCCTTCACGACCGTCCCGTCGGCCAGCGCCACCTTCTCCAGCTCCTCCTCGGAGATGGCCGGCGACACCTCCAGGCGGGCCTTGACCTTGCCCTTGATCTGAACGACGCAGGTCACGGTCTCGTCGACGACGTAGTCCGGGTCGGCGACCGGGAAGTCCCGGTGCACGACCGAGTCGGTGTGGCCCAGCTTGCGCCACAGCTCCTCGGCGACGTGCGGGGCCAGCGGCGCGATCATCAGCACCAGCGGCTCGGCGACCTGCCGCGGCAGCGCGCCGCCCGCCTTCGTCAGGTGGTTGTTCAGCTCGGTGACCTTGGCGATGGCCGTGTTGAAACGCAGGCCCTCCAGGTCCTGGCGGACACCGTCGATCGCCTTGTGCAGGGCGCGCAGCGTCTCCTCGTCCGCCTCGGCGTCGGTGACGGTGACCTCGCCGGTGGACTCGTCGACGATGTTGCGCCACAGCCGCTGCAGCAGCCGGAACTGGCCGACCACCGCGCGCGTGTCCCACGGCCGGGAGACGTCCAGCGGACCCATCGCCATCTCGTACAGGCGCAGCGTGTCGGCGCCGTACTCGGCGCAGATCTCGTCGGGAGTCACCGCGTTCTTCAGGGACTTGCCCATCTTGCCCAGCAGGCGGGTGACCTTCTCGCCCTGGTAGTAGTAGGCGCCGTCCTGCTCCTCGACCTCGGCGGCGGGCACCGGGAAGCCGCGGCCGTCGCGGTAGACGTAGGCCTGGATCATGCCCTGGTTGAACAGCTTGTGGAACGGCTCGGCGGACGAGACGTGCCTCAGGTCGTACAGGACCTTCGACCAGAAACGGGCGTACAGCAGGTGCAGCACGGCGTGCTCGGCGCCGCCGACGTACAGGTCGACACCGCCGTGCGGCATGCCCTCGCGCGGGCCCATCCAGTACTGCTCGATCTGCGGGTCGACCAGCTGCTCGCTGTTGTGGGGGTCCAGGTAGCGCAGCTCGTACCAGCAGGAACCGGCCCAGTTGGGCATGGTGTTGGTCTCGCGGCGGTACTTCTTCGGGCCGTCGCCCAGGTCCAGGGTGACGTTGACCCAGTCCTCGTCGCGCGACAGCGGGGTCTCGGGCCGGGTGTCGGCGTCCTCCGGGTCGAAGGTGCGCGGCGAGTAGTCGTCGACCTCCGGCAGTTCCAGCGGCAGCATCGACTCGGGCAGCGCGTGGGCGACGCCGTCCTCGTCGTAGACGATCGGGAAGGGCTCGCCCCAGTAGCGCTGACGGCTGAACAGCCAGTCGCGCAGCCGGAAGTTGACGGTGCCCTCGCCGATGCCCTTGCGGGCCAGCCACTCGGTGATACGGGCCTTGGCCTCGGCGACCGGCAGGCCGTCCAGCTTGATGTCGTCGTGCGAGGAGTTGATGATCTTCGCGTCGTACGAGGCGAAAGCGTCCTCCCACGTCGACGTGTCGGTGCCGCGGCCGTCGGTCGGCTCGACGATGCAGACGATCGGCAGCTCGAAAGCGCGCGCGAACTCGAAGTCACGCTGGTCGCCGGCCGGTACGGCCATGATCGCGCCGGTGCCGTAGCCCATCAGCACGTAGTCGGCGATGAACACCGGGATCTTGTCGCCGTTGACCGGGTTGGTCGCATACGCGCCGGTGAACACACCGGTCTTGTCCTTGGCCTCGGCCTGCCGCTCCACGTCGGACTTGGCGCCGGCCTGCGCACGGTACGCGGCGACGGCCTCGGTGGGGGTGGCGTGGCCGCCGGTCCACACGTCGTGGGTGCCCTCGGGCCACGCCTCCGGGACGAACCGGTCGACCAGCGGGTGCTCGGGAGCCAGCACCATGTAGGTCGCGCCGAACAGGGTGTCCGGGCGGGTGGTGAAGACGGTGATCTTCTCGCCGTCGATCGGGAAGTCGACGCGGGCGCCCTCGCTGCGGCCGATCCAGTTGCGCTGCTGCAGCTTGATGGCCTCCGG
Organism: Streptomyces sp. NPDC058464; assembly: GCF_042721035.1. Classification (NCBI taxonomy): domain Bacteria; kingdom Bacillati; phylum Actinomycetota; class Actinomycetes; order Kitasatosporales; family Streptomycetaceae; genus Streptomyces; species Streptomyces sp. NPDC058464. Next base: position 72,546 of record NZ_JBHXMA010000027.1, on the reverse strand, counting down.
CCAGTCCAGCTCGTTCAGGTCGTCCAGCAGCCGGTCGGCGTAAGCCGTGATGCGCATGTTCCACTGGCGCAGCTTGGCCTTGAAGACGGGGAAGTTGCCGCGCTCGGAACGACCGTCGGCGGTGACCTCCTCGTTGGCCAGCACGGTGCCCAGGCCGGGGCACCAGTTGACCGGTGCGTCGGAGGCGTAGGCCAGGCGGAACTCGCCCAGGACGTCGGCACGCTCGGTTGCGGTCAGCTCGTTCCACGCGCGCGTGTGGCCCGGTACGGCACGCTCACCGGACTCGAACTGGGCGATCAGCTCGGAGATCGGGCGAGCCTTCTTCGCCTCGTCGTCGTACCAGGAGTTGAAGATCTGCAGGAAGATCCACTGGGTCCACTTGTAGTAGTCCGGGTCGATCGTGGCGAACGACCGGCGCTTGTCGTGGCCCAGGCCCAGTCGGCGCAGCTGGACCTTCATGTTCTCGATGTTGGCCTCGGTGGACACGCGCGGGTGCGTGCCGGTCTGCACGGCGTACTGCTCGGCGGGCAGGCCGAAGGCGTCGAAGCCCAGGGTGTGCAGGACGTTGTGGCCGTTCATCCGCTGGAAGCGGGCGAAGACGTCGGTGGCGATGTAGCCCAGCGGGTGGCCGACGTGCAGGCCCGCACCGGACGGGTACGGGAACATGTCCATGATGAACTTCTTGGGCCTGGCGACCAGCGCGGGGTCGCCGGCCAGGTCGCCCGTGGGGTTCGGCGCCGCGTAGGTGCCGTCGGCGTCCCAGAAGTCCTGCCAGCGTGCCTCGATGTCGGCCGCCAGAGCGGCCGTGTAGCGGTGCGGCGCTGCCTCCGCCGACGTGGCGGCGGCAGCGGGGTTCGTCTCGCTCATGATCCTCAAAGCTCCATCGGTCGTCTCTGCCTGCGGCTGCGAACGTTCTAGAAACGAAAAATCCCCTCGCACAGGAGGGGACGCCGCGCCGATGCCGACCAACCGTTTCGTCCGGTGGTCGGGACTGATCAGCGCGGCCCGCTAAGCAGAAGGCGTACGGCACGCATGGCGTCAGGGTACCGCAGGCGTTGAGCAAGCCGCGACGCGCTTGCGTATCAACGGTTGACACGTGCGTCTGAGGCGACCATCGGGACGAGAGTTGAACCAGGTTCAAAAATTAGTTCGCGTAACGTCCGCTAAGGGACATCACAAGGACCGCACGGCCCTTTGATAACAACGCAATAACTCAAACCTCGTACTGATCGGTATGGCGCCACTTAGGCTGCGGCACCGGGACCGCTTTCCCGAACTGCTCGGAGTTGCCCCCATGAACCCTCGTCGTAGTAACAGCACGCTTCCCAAGCCAGGCCGTTCGGCCTGGGGGGTGGCGTCCGCTGTCGTTCTGTTGCTCATACCCGTGGTCGTGCTGACCGGAGGCAGCCAGTTCCAGTCGTTCCTGAACTTCGGCGCGGGCGTGCTCTCGCTCGTCTCGCTGAGCTGCTCGGTGATCTGGGGCCTGGTCGCACAGGACCGCATCTTCCTCAACACCCGCCAGCGGATCGTCGGTCAGGCCGTGCACCGGACGACCGCGGTCGCCTCGATCGCGTTCCTGCTGGTGCACATCGTCACGAAGATCGCCCTCGATCACACCGTGGTGATCGCCGCGATCATTCCCTTTTCGCTCGGCGTCACCGGAAGCGCCGGCCTGATCGGGCTCGGTTCGCTGGCCGGACTGCTGATGATCTTCGTGGGCGTCACCGGCGCCCTGCGCAGCAACTTCGCCGCCCCGGCCGTCGTCGCCGCCCGCTGGCGGGCCATGCACATGCTGGCCTACCCGGCCTGGTGCGCCGCGCTTATCCACGGCCTGTACGCGGGCCGCGCGGCGAAGCCGTTCTTCATGATCTCGTACGACCTGTGCCTGGTCGGCGTGATGGCCGCACTGGCGCTGCGCGCCGCCCCACGCCCCTTCAAGCGGAGGGTCGCCGACCGTCTCGTCTCCGTCCTCGGCAGTTCGGAGCGGCCGGAGCTGGACGACCTGGACGCCAGCCGCGCCCGCGCGGGCGAGTCCGGGTACCCGGGCTACGAGACCATGCGCGAGCGCGAGCCGAGGCCGTCACGCGCCGACACGGCGACCTCGCAGTCGAACCCGCTGTTCCCGTCCGCGGCGGCCGCCGCACCCGGCCCCGATCCGGCGTCCGGCTACGCCGCCGCCTACCGGGCGACGGCGGCGCCCGGCCAGCCCCAGTCGCCGTTCGCGGCCGGCCAGACCGCGCGCATGGAGCGCGTGGACGGCCCATCGAGCACCTCGGGCAGCTGGCCGATCCCGTCCCCGCCGCCGGTCGGCGAGGCCCCCCGGTCCGCGTACGACCCGCTCCAGGACACCGGATACAACATCCCGACCTATGGCAATCCGGGCGCCGGCGGGACGGTCGGACGTGACGTGTACGACACGGGTGAGACGAATGCCCGGTACGGGACGTACAACTCGAATGACACGTACAACAGCGGTCCCGCCAACGAACCACCGCCCGGAGCGTCCTTCGACGCCCCGGGTTCGGGCGAACCTTGGAACACGCCTTCCGGAGGCTATAGGTGAACGAGGCCCTGCCCGACGTCCCAGAAGTCCGCGTGGTCGGCCTTCCGCAGCTCACGTCGGGCTTCGACCTTGTCGAAAGACTCGATCTGCCCATGCACCTCAAGGTGCACGGGCCGCTTGAGCCCTTGGGCGGGGAGCAGCTCGCGCAGCTCTCCGAACGCATCAACCTGAAGGGCCGCGGCGGCGCGGGTTTCCCCTTCCACAAGAAGCTGCGCTCGGTCGCCGAGGCGGCGATCAAGCGCGGTGTACGGCCGGTCGTCGTCGTCAACGGCAGCGAGGACGAACCGGCCTGCCGCAAGGACACGGTGCTGATCAACCGTGCCCCGCATCTGATCCTGGACGGTGCGCTGCTGTGCGCCGAGGCGCTGGGTGCCCGCACGCTCGTGGTGGGGGTCACCCGGGAGTCCACGCAGCGCTCCATGGAGCAGGCGCTCGCCGAGCGCGGTCTGAGCAACGGCCGGCGTTCGGCGCTGAAGGCGTTCGTCCAGCGCAACCCGGTCCGCATGGTCACCGGCGCCGCCGCATCGCTGATCCGCTCGATCGACGGCGGCCCGGCGATCCCGCCCGGCCGCAAGACCAGCGCCTCGCAGAACGGTGTCGGCGGCGCGCCCACGCTGCTGTCGAACGCGGAGACGTTCGCGCAGCTGGCGATCGCCGCCCGCATCGGCCCGGAGCGCTACGGCAACACCGGCCTGTACGACGAGCCGGGCACCGTCATGCTGACGGTCTCCGGCGCGGTCGCCCGCCCCATGGTGATCGAGGTCCCCACGGGCGTGCCGCTGCGCTACGTCCTGCAGCTGGCCGGCGCCCCACCGGTGCCGCAGGGTGTGCTGACCGGCGGCTACCACGGCAAGTGGATCGACGCGGCCACGGTCAACGAGGCGATCGTCTCCCGCAACTCGCTCGACGCGGTGGGCGGTGCGCTCGGCGCCGGCGCCATCCTGCCCATCACGCAGGAGACCTGTCCGCTGGGCGAGTCTCTGCGGGTCGCCCAGTGGCTGGCGGAGGAGAGCGCGGGACAGTGCGGTCCCTGCTACCTGGGCCTGCCCGCGGCCGCGCGCGGCATGGAGGACATCCTCAACGGCGGCGGACCGGCCGCTCTGGAGGCGCTCAAGCAGGTCGCGAAGAACGTGAAGCGGCGCGGCGCGTGCTCGCACCCGGACGGCTCCGCGATGTTCCTCGAGTCGACGATCAAGGCGTTCACCGACGACCTGGCAGCGCACGTTCTCGGAAACGGCTGCGGACGGCCCGTGGAGGGCGTTCTGCCGCTCTTCGAGGACGGCAAGATGCCTACGGGCATCCCGGGCGGCGGCGAGCCCGAGGACAACGGCGGCGGCAGCCGTCAGAAGATCTACGTCGACTGGACACTGTGCAGGGGCCACGGTCTGTGCGCGGACATCCTTCCGGAGGTCTTCGAGCTGGGCGCGGACGGTTTCCCGACGGTCGCGCAGGCGAAGGTGCCGCGGTTCGCGGAGGCCAAGGCGCTGCGCGCGGTGCGCCGCTGCCCGGCGCTCGCCCTGCGCCTGGAGGAGGACACGCGCTCGCAGGCGCCGGCCAAGAACCTGCCGGTGCTCTCGCAGGGCCGCGGCCGCCGGGCGCTGGGACGCTGATCGCACATTTCACAGCACGCATGTGGGGCGGGTCACCCTGGTCGGGCGGCCCGCCCCACGCGTACGGGACGAACCCGCGAACGAAGTTCCCTCGGACGAGATTTCCGAGTGTTTCCGCGAAAACGCCGAAGGCGGACCACCCGTTCGGATGGTCCGCCTTCGACTTCTGTGGAGCTAAGGAGAATTGAACTCCTGACCTCCTGCATGCCATGCAGGCGCTCTACCAACTGAGCTATAGCCCCTTGTCCTGTTCCGCCCGGTTTCCCCGGCGGCGACGCCAACATTACACGGTCGAAGGGGTGCACCACCAAATCGTTTCCGTTCTGTACGGATACGGAGGCTAGTGTCGGACTTCGTGACCGTGATCGCGTTCTCCGAGACCCGGCGCCGGGTGCCGGTGGCCCTGGGAGCGTGTCTCCTGTCGTTCATGGCGTTCTGGGTGGCCCAGCGGGCCGCGCACGTGTCGATGATCGACCTGATGGTCTACCGGGCGGAGGGGGCGACGGTCCGCGCCGGCGGCGATCTCTACGCGCTGCGTACGACGACGGCTCATCTGCCGTCCACCTACCCCCCGTTCGCGGCTCTGCTGTTCACCCCGCTGACGCTGCTGGACGTCACGGGCATGCGCACGCTGGCGACGGCCGCGAATCTCGCCCTGCTGCTTGTGTTCGTCGGGCTGTCGATGCGGCTCGTCGGGCACGCGCGCGTGGAGCGCGTGCTGTGGGTCGCGGCGGCCGCGGTGTGGTGCGAGCCGGTGTGGACGACCGTGCGCTACGGGCAGGTCAATCTGCTGCTGGCCGCGCTGGTGCTGTGGGATCTGTCACGTCGTCCCGCCGAACGCCCGGACCGCTGGGCGGGGGTGGGTGTGGGACTCGCGGCCGCGGTGAAGCTGACGCCCGCCCTGTTCGCGGTGTTCCTGCTCGCCACGGGCCTGACCGCGCGCCTCGCAGGACGGGACGGGGGCCCGTGGCTGCGGCACGCGCGCGGGGCGGCCGCCGCCTTCGCGGGGGCGACCCTGCTGGCGGCGGCCGTCCTGCCGCACGACTCGTGGCGGTTCTGGACCGGGATGGTGTTCCGCACGGGTCGGGTGGGGCGGGCCGAGGAGACCGCGAATCAGGCCCTGCGCGGCGTTCTGGCGCGCTTGCTGCACACTCCCGACCCGGGAGCCCTCTGGGCCGCTGCGGCGGCCCTGACGGCCGCCCTGGGGCTCGCGGTGGCGGTGACGGCGGAGTTGCGGGGCCGGCGGGCCTGGGCCGTGGCCGTCTGCGCGGTGACCGCGCTGCTGATCAGCCCGGTGTCCTGGTCGCACCACTGGGTGTGGTGCGTACCGGTGGTGCTGCTGCTGTGGACGCGCGGGCGGCGGACAGCGGCCGCGGTCACACTGCTGGTCTTCTGCTCGTACGCCCTGTGGTGGGTGCCGCACGGCCAGGGTCGGCCCGAACTGCACCAGGACACCGTCGCCTTGACGCTGTCCGGGCTCTACACGGTCGCCGGGGTGCTGTTCCTCGCGATCGCCCGGACATCGTTGCCGAAGCCGGGCCCCGCTCAGGCCGTGACGAACGAATAGAACCGTTTGAGCGTGCAGTGCTCTTCGAGGAGCCGGCCGTAGATCGGCTCGCCCTCGAGCTCACGGTAGGTCTCGATCGGGTCGCCTTTTATGATCAGCGCCCGCGCGCACTCCTCGCACCAGTACTGGTAGTCGGGGTTGATCGGCTCCATGTCGCGGACGATCGGGGTGCCGCTCCCGCACCAGTCGCACTTCCGCCTGTGTGCACCCATCGATCAGCTCCAGCTGTGGCCGCAGGCCGTGCACACGTAGGAGATCCCGCCGTTGTCGCCGAGTACTTGGGCGACATGCGCGGAACCGCAGGAAGGGCAGAGCAGCCGGGTGATCGTGTCCCGTATCAACGACGCACCGAGGAGGTGGCCGCCCTCCTCAAGGATGCTCGCAGGCATCGCTACTCCTCCCGTCGGGCCGCGCCCCCTTCCGGCCGTTTGATTCTGCCACGGCCGGACCAATACGGTCAGCGACGCCTCAGTACCAGTCCGGACACGGCACCCGCGGCCGCCGTCGCGGCGAGCGCCCATGCACAGGCTGACAGCGCCTCCGCAGAGGTATACGCCCGCGGGCCCCCAACTGACTCAAGCCGGTTCAAGAACAGTGTGCCGAACGCGGCGACCCCTATGAGCTGGCCGAGCTGGGTGACGGTCGCGAGGAGTCCGCTGGCGTCCGCCGCGTCCTCGGGGCGCACGGTTGCGAGCGCGCCGGTGAGCGTGGGGCTGAACGCGAGCGCGAGCCCCACACCCACGCCGGCGTACGCCACATAGAGCCACGCGCCCCCGTCGCCGCCCCCGTGGAAGGCCAGCCCGACGCCGGCCACGCCCAGCGCGGCGAGCGCGAACCCGGCGGGAGTCAGCGCCCGCTGCCAGGCGGCCGGCCACCTGCGCCAGGTGAGGGCGACCGTGCCGAAGACGACGGCGGTCGGCGCGAAGGTGAGACCGGCGCGCAGCGCGCTGTAGCCGAGGCCGTTCTGGACGTGGAGGGTGAGCGTGAAGAGGAATCCGGCGTTGACGGCCATGACGGCGAGGATGCGCAGGACGGCCAGGGCCATGCCGGGGTGGCGGAGCACCCGGGGAGCGATCAGCGGGGCGCCGCCGCGCCGGGCCAGCCTCGACTCGTAGCCGCAGAACAGCGCGAACAGGAGCACGGCGGCGGCCAGGGACAGCCAGGACCACAGCGGCCAGTCCTCCTCCTGGCCGAGCACCAGCGGGACCGTCAGCAGCGACACGGCGGCCCCCAGCAGGACCAGGCCGGGCAGGTCCAGGCCGCGTGCCCGCTCGGGACCGGCTCCGGCGCCGAGCGGCAGGACGCGCCGGCCGAGGACGAGGAGTACGGCGCCGACGGGCACGTTGACGAGGAACACCGGCCGCCAGCCGGTGCCGAACAGGTCGGCGCTGACCAGGACGCCGCCGATGATCTGGCCGGCGGCGGCGCCGACCGCGAGGACCGCGGAGTAGGCGCCGAGCGCCCGGATGCGGGCCTCGCCGGTGAAGGAGCGCTGGACGATGCTGAGGACCTGCGGGATCATCACCGCCGATCCGGCGCCCTGCACCAGCCGGAACACGATCAGCTCGGTGGCCCCCTGGGCCAGGCCGCAGGCGAGCGACGCCGTCGTGAACAGGGCGAGGCCGGCCAGGTGGACCCGGCCGTGGCCGAGCCGGTCGCCGAGCCGGGCGCCGGTGATCAGCAGCACGGAGTAGGTGATGGCGTAGCCGGCCACGACCAGCTGCAAGTCCGCGCCGGAGGCGTGGAGTTCGGAACCCATGGTGGGGGCCGCGACGTTCACGATGAAGACGTCCAGCACGGCCATGAACAGGGCCGCGAGGACGACCGCGAGGAGCACCCGGGGCCGGTTGTCAGTGCCGGGTGCTTCACTTTTGGCAGGGGTCGGAGCCGGTGCGGGACCTGGTCCCGTCCGGGATGTCGTCGTCATGCGTCCGAGCGTGGCGGCGGGCCGGTACGGGTGCCGAGAGCCCGCCGATGCTGGTACTGGCAGCACCTGGCAGCGGGCGGGGACCGCGCCCACGATGGAGGACGTGACGACGGGGGACGTGACGATGGCGACGACAGCACACCGCCGCAGGCCGGAGCTGGCGGCGTTCCTGCGCAGCAGGCGGGCCCGGGTGCAGCCGGCGGACGTCGGGATGCCGCCGGGGCTGCGGCGGCGCACGCCGGGGCTGCGGCGGGAGGAGGTCGCCCAGCTCTCGGGCGTGGGCGTGACCTGGTACACGTGGCTGGAGCAGGGCCGGCCGATCAACGCCTCGGCGCAGGTGCTGGACGCGGTGGCACGGACGCTGATGCTGGACCTCCCGGAGCGGGAGCATCTGTACCGGCTGGCGGAGGTGCCGTTCGCCCCGATGCCGGAGGGGCTGTCCCGGACGGTCGGCGCTGAGGTGCAGGGCATCATCGACGCACTCGACCCTCTGATGGCGGTGGTGTACACCTCGCGCTACGACGTGCTGGCCACCAACGCCGCGTACCGGGACCTGTTCCTGGTGCCGGAGACGGTGCGGATCGGCGTGCCGAACGTCCTGTGGACGCTGTTCACGGTCTCGGAGGAGGCCTCCCCGGTGGTGCACCTGCAGCGTGAACTGCCGGTGATGGTGGCCACCCTGCGTTCCTGCTACGGCAGACATGTCGGCGAGCCGGCGTGGGAGGACTTCATACAGGCGCTGTCCCAGGCCAGTCCGTACTTCGCCCGGTTGTGGGCGAGCGGGGCGGTGGCGCAGCCGGGGCCGCGGGTGAAGACGTTCCGTCATGAGGCGGTGGGCGAGCTGCGGATGACGTCGCAGTCGCTGTCGATCGACGGGATGCCGGAGGCGCGGATCGTGGTCTACACGCCGGAGGACGAACGGACGCGGGAGCGGGTGGCGTTGCTGCGGGAGCGCAGGCAGCGGCTGTGGCCGGTGACGGAGGAGGAGGCCACCGAGATCATCCGGGAGTGGAACACGAGAAATCCCGCCCTCTGAGGAGGACGGGATTCTCATCACCGATCTTTGACAACTCGACAATGTGCGGAGTGTCGATCTGTGGAGCTAAGGAGAATTGAACTCCTGACCTCCTGCATGCCATGCAGGCGCTCTACCAACTGAGCTATAGCCCCTTGCGTTCTTCCCGTCTTCCCGCTCGGCGGGGTGAACAAGAAGAACTTTAGCCTGCGACCTGCCGGAAAGTGAAATCCGGGCCCCGGCGAGGTCAGGTGGCTCAAAGATCCTCAGTCGTCGTCGCCGAGGACGGGCTCCGGGAGGGTGCCGGCGTTGTGCTCCAGGAGCCGCCAGCCGCGGGCGCCTCCGCCGAGCACGGACCAGCAGCAGTTGGTGAGACCGCCGAGGCTCTCCCAGTGCCGGGACTCCAGGCCGAGTAGACGGCCGATGGTGGTGCGGATGGTGCCGCCGTGGCTGACCACCACGAGGGTGCCGTCCTCGGGGAGCTTCTCGGCGTGCCGGAGCACGACGGGAGCGGCCCGGTCGGCGACCTCGGTCTCCAGTTCGCCGCCGCCGCGGCGGACCGGCTCGCCGCGCTTCCAGGCGGCGTACTCGTCGCCGTGGCGGGCGATGATCTCCTCGTGGGTGAGGCCCTGCCACACGCCCGCGTACGTCTCCCGCAGCCCCTCGTCGTGGATCACGTCGAGGCCGGTGAGGACGGCGAGCTGGGCGGCCGTGTCGGAGGCCCGCCGCAGGTCGGAGGAGACGATCGTGTCCGGGCCGAGGGAGGCGAGCAGGCGGGCCGCGCGGCGGGCCTGGCCGACGCCGGTCTCGGTGAGCTCGACGTCGGTGGAGCCCTGGAAGCGGCGCTCCACGTTCCAGGCGGTCTGACCGTGCCGCCACAGGATGATGCGGCGGCCGCGGCCCTTGCGGTCGGTCACCTCGCCCGTGGCGCTCATCACCACTGCCCGCCCGGCTCGCCGGTGTCCTCGGCGGCCTGGAGCTGGGCGTGCTCCGCCGCCTTGCCGCGGGTGGCCTTGGCGTCGGCCGGCAGCTCGATCTCGGGGCAGTCCTTCCACAGCCGCTCCAGGGCGTAGAAGACACGCTCCTCGCTGTGCTGGACGTGGACGACGATGTCGACGTAGTCGAGCAGGATCCAGCGGGCCTCGCGGTCGCCCTCGCGGCGCACCGGTTTGGCGCCGAGTTCCTTCTGGAGGCGTTCCTCGATCTCGTCGACGATCGACTTGACCTGGCGGTCGTTGGGTGCGGAGGCCAGCAGGAAGGCGTCCGTGATCGACAGGACGTCGCTGACGTCGTAGGCGATGACGTCGTGGGCGAGCTTGTCGGCGGCTGCCTGGGCGGCGGCGGAGATGAGCTCGAGGGAACGATCGGTTGCGGTCACTGCATGGCTTTCCGTCGGCGGTCGTTTGACCTCAAGGGTCTCACGGACCACCGGGCGCACCCCACGTGATTACCGGGTCACGTGGGGTGCGAGGGGCCGCCGCTCAGGAGGAGGACGGCTTGTAGTCCTGGCCGAGGACGACGGAGACGTCGGCGCCCGAGCCGACCGTGCCCTTCTGGACGGTGCCGGTGCCGGTGCCGAGGCCGAGGGTCTTGGCGACCTCGGTGGCGTTCTCCTTGTCGGCGGCGTCGGAGTACAGCACCTTGGAGGTGGCCTGGGTGCCGGAGGCCGTACCGCCTTCCAGGAAGGTGTAGCCGCCGTTGACGAGGACCACGCGGGCCTTCTCGGTGTCGTCCTTGACGCCGGTGGCGTTCTGGACGGAGACGCGGACCGCGGAGCCGGCCGCGGGGCTCTTGGCGGTGCCGCCGAGGATGTCCTTGACGACGCTGGAGCTGGTCTCGGCGCTGAGGGTGCCGTCGCTCTGCACGGGCAGCAGGGCGGTCTTGTAGTCGCCGTCCTTGGCGAGGTCGGCGAGCTTGGCGAGGAAGGTGCCGAGGTCCTTGTCGGTGAGGGACGGGTCGAGGATCTGCGCGAGGGTCTGCACGGTGGTCGTCGCGGCGGAGGAGTCGGAGGACATCTTGCGCAGGACACCCTGCATGACCTGCCCGAACCGCTCCAGCTGGGCGTTCTGGGCCTCGCCGGAGGCGCGGTAGGTGGCGTAGGCGACGGCGGCCTTGCCGCCGAGGGTCTGGTCCTTGCCCTTGTGGACGAGGGGCTCCTCGCCCTTCTTCTTGGCGTCCGGGTCGGGGACGTCGGCGTCGGCGTCGATGTCGATGTTGCCGACGAGTTCGACGAGGTTCTGCAGGTAGGGGGTGTCGAGGCGCCAGGTGCCCTCGATGCTGGTGCCGAGGACGGTGTCGAGCTGGTCGCGGGTGCCGGAGGAGCCGTCGTCGTCGACGGACTTGGCGAGGGTCGTGGTGGTGCCGTCGTCGTCGGTGAGGGCGAGGAAGTTCGGCAGCAGGACGGTGCTGCCCTGCTTCGTGGTGGTGTTGTCGACGAGCAGCACGGTCGAGGTGCCGCCTCCGCCGGTGTTGTGCAGGTGGAGGACGATCACGTCGCGTTTCTGGGCGACTGCGGAGGTCGTCGTACCGCCCTTGGTGCCGGAGGAGGAGACGCCGGGGAGTTTTCCGGCGTACCAGAGGTAGCCGACGCCGCCGACGGCGACCAGGGCCAGGACGACGACCAGGGCGACCATCCGGCTGCGGGCGCGGCGCTTGGCCTCCTCGCGGCGCTCGGTGCGGTTCTCGGTGAAGTTCAGCCAGTCGATGACGTCCTCGGAGTCACCGTCCGGCTGCTCGACGAACGCGAACTGCCCTGTGTGGTAGTCCCGTTCGTCGTCGGCCTGGCGGGGTCCGGCGGGTACGGGCCCGGGTTCCCTGCCCGGTCCGGCCTGCTGCGGGATGTGCGCGGTCTGCTCGGCGACCCGGGGCTGCCGGCCGCCGGTGGCCGCCTGCCCGTAGGGGTCGTAGGCGGTCTGGCCGCCGGTGCCGTACGGGTCGTATCCGGGCGTGGGCGGCACGGACGGCTGTTGTCCGGTGTCGTAGACGGGGGCCTGCTGTCCGGTGTCGTAGGACGGCGCGGTCTGCTGCCCGCCGCTGGCGTACGGGTCGTAGCCGTAGCCCTGCCCCTGCCCCTGGCTCGCGTACGGGTCGTACGTCTGCTGCTGTTGTGCCGGGATCTGGCGGTACACCGGCTGCCCGTACTCGTCGTAGCCGACGAGTTCGTACTGGTCGCTTCCGTAGCCCGCGTCGTATCGGTCGTTCACCGGTGCCCCTCTCGGCTCACTCGCCGCGGTACAGGTCGCGCTTGTCGATGTAGCGCACGACTCCGTCCGGCACCATGTACCAGATGGGGTCGCCCTTGGCGACTCTCGCACGGCAGTCTGTGGAGGAGATGGCGAGCGCGGGAACCTCCACCAGCGAGACGCCGCCCTCCGGGAGACCGCGGTCGGTCAGGTGGTGGCCGGGCCGGGTGCAGCCGATGAAGTGGGCCAGGGAGAAGAGTTCCTCGGAGTCCCGCCAGGTGAGGATCTGGCCCAGCGCGTCGGCGCCGGTGATGAAGAACAGGTCGGTGTCGGGGTTGAGGGCCCGCAGGTCGCGCAGGGTGTCGACGGTGTAGGTGGGGCCGCCGCGGTCGATGTCGATACGGCTGACGGAGAACTGCGGGTTCTCCGCGGTCGCGATGACCGTCATCAGATAGCGGTCCTCGGCCGGTGAGACGGCACGGGCGGTCTTCTGCCACGGCTGCCCGGTGGGTACAAAGACCACCTCGTCCAGGTGGAACTGGGCGGCGACCTCACTGGCCGCCACGAGGTGACCGTGGTGGATCGGGTCGAACGTTCCGCCCATGACGCCGAGGCGGCGTTTGCCGGTGTGCGCGGGACCCGCCGGCGTGTACCGCGGGGTCGTCACCGGGGTGGCGGCGTAGTCGGCCTCGTCATTCGCCGGACCGGTAGGCATGTCCTGCTCTCCCATGCGTGCAGACCCTACCGGCCCGGCCCGTGGGCCCCGCCCGGAGGACCGGTGCCGGGCTCGGCGTCCGGCTCAGCGGTCGCGGTTGAAGCGGGTGGTGATCCACAGCAGGAGCAGCAGGATGACGAGGGCGCTGCCACCGGTGACGGCCGGGTTGAGGCTGTTGTGGTTGCCGCCGTGCTCCTCGCCCTCGGCGGCGAGGGTGACCAACTGGGCAGCGGCGCTGTGAAGATTCATCATCTGCGGCAGGACCTATCGCGTGTGGACGGGATAAAGATGTCGGCTCATCGTAAGCGTGCGGCCCGGCGGCGATCACGCCGACTCCTCCGTTGGGCCGACGCCTGAACGAAGCCCGAGGCCCGAGCGAAGCCCGACGCCCGAGCGCCACCCGGCCGGTGCCCGGCCCGGCTCCTGCGTTCTCCCGTGTCCTTCTGCGTCACACGTCCTCGTGGGTCACACGTGCGTCGCACCGGACGGGGGGAACGATCCCGGCGGCTCAGTCGTCCTTCTGTTTGTACCCGCGCAGCAGGAACCAGGCGGTCAGTGCGCAGCCGACGAACATGACGACGAGGACGACCCGGAGCAGGTCGCCCGAGCCCTGTTGCTGGGCGGCGCTCGCGGCCTGGGTGAGCCAGGCGGCCGGGGGGTGGTGCTCCATGAGGACTCCTTCGGCTGTACTGCCCGTCCACGGTATCTCCGCCTAGGCTGGGCCCTGCCTCGGGGGCACGGCAGACACTCACGCACATGGGGGATGACATGTCCGACGACGGCCACGAGCAGAACGGGCAGGAGCGCGTGCCGAGCAGGCAGCGCAGGCGGTTCCCGGGGATCTCCTCGCGTGCGTACGAGCATCCGGCGGACCGTTCGGCGCTGGTGGCGCTGCGGCGGCTGAGCGGTTTCGACACGGTCTTCAAGGCGCTCAGCGGGCTGCTTCCGGAGCGGAGCCTGAGGCTGCTGTTCCTGTCCGACTCGGTCCGGGTGTCCGACCAGCAGTTCTCACACCTGAACGACATGCTGCGGGACGCCTGTTACATCCTGGACCTGGAGAAGGTCCCGCCGATGTACGTGACGCAGGATCCGCAGCCGAACGCGATGTGCATCGGCCTGGACGAGCCGATCATCGTGGTGACCATGGGGCTGGTGGAACTCCTCGACGAGGAGGAGATGCGGGCGGTCGTCGGCCATGAGGTGGGGCACGCCCTGTCCGGGCATGCGGTGTACCGCACGATCCTGCTGTTCCTGACGAACCTCGCGCTGAAGGTCGCCTGGATCCCGCTGGGCAATCTCGCCATCCTGGCGATCGTGACGGCCCTGCGGGAGTGGTTCCGCAAGTCGGAGCTGTCCGCCGACCGGGCCGGGCTGCTGGTGGGCCAGGATCTGCGGGCCTCGATGCGCGGGCTGATGAAGATAGCGGGCGGCAACCACCTGCACGAGATGAACGTGGACGCGTTCCTGCAGCAGGCCGAGGAGTACGAGGCGGGCGGCGACCTGCGCGACTCCGTGCTGAAGATCCTGAACGTGCTGCCGCGCTCGCACCCCTTCACCACGGTCCGCGCGGCCGAGCTGAAGAAGTGGGCCGAGTCCCGCGACTACCAGCGGATCATGGACGGTCACTACCCGCGGCGCACGGAGGACAAGGACACCTCGGTCGGCGACTCGTTCAAGGAGTCCGCGGCGAGCTACGCCGACGACGTGAAGGGCTCCAAGGACCCGCTGATGAAGCTGGTCTCCGACATCGCGGGCGGGGCGGGAGGCCTGGGTGGCCGGGTGAGGCGCGGTTTCGACGGGTTCACGAGCGCGCCGCCGCCGAAGGACGCGCCGCCGCGGGACACTCCCCCGCAGGACGACGAGGCGTAGCGGGCCCGGGCCCCCCGCCGGGCCCGGATCCCCCGCCGGGCCGGGGTGCGCCGGGCCGCACGGCCCGGTCGCGGGATCTCGGTCCTCCCGGTCGCCTCGGTCCGGGCCGCTCAGACCTTCGGCTCGGCCGCAGCGGCCAGCGTCCCGCACAGGGCGGTGGCGCTGCCCGTGGCGAACGGGTTCGTGCCCGCCGGGCCGCCCGCCTTGGCCGTCTGCCCGGCCAGGAGGGGCTGCAGATGGTCGGCGGATTCCTCGGCACAGGACAGGGGGCCCGCCTGGACGTAGGAGACGAGCAGCTGGGTCTGGTGCAGGCGCAGGTCGTCGCGGTCGAACCGGAAGGTCAGCTCGCGGCGGACGGTGAACAGGGAGACCTCGGCGCCGACCGGGGCATCGGCGGGGCGCAGCGCGTAGACGAAGGTGTGGTCGGCGGTGACCTCCAGGGTGGCCGGGTCGGTCTCGGTGACCTGGAGGCTGCCCTGGACACGGATCCTCGGGTCGGCGAGTTCGGCACGGGCCGGGTCGAAGCGGACCAGCCATCCGGTGGGGGCGTGCCGGCCGTCCGCCGCGGGGTGGTCGACGCTCTGGTCGAACTGGTCGAGCTGACCGGGGTCGAGCAGCGCCCGCGCGGGCCGCACCTCGCTGCTGTCGAGGACCTCGGGGTAGAGCGAGGAGCGGACGAGGTAGTCCTTGACCGTGGTCAGGGCGGTGACCACCTGGCTGTCGGAGAAGTGCGCGGTGCTCCGGGCGGCCGGCAGCGGTATCCCCTCGGCGCCGACCTCGTAGTGTGCGGCTGGGCTGTGCGCGAACAGGGTCTCGGCGTCGGTGGTGCCGGGCACCGCGCCCTGGGGGGAGAGCGGGACGACGGTCATCCGGAGGGGTTCGACGGGCTGCTGGGCGGCCTCGTCGGTGCCGTAGGGGTGGCGGACGCCCATGTAGATCGCGGTGCCGAAGGCGACGAGGATCAGCACGACCAGGATCAGGGCCTGCCGGGTGAGACCCCGGCGCAGGGGTGGCCGACGGCGTACGGCGGGCGCATGGTCGCTCATACGTTCGCGTGCGGAAGATTCCTGGAGGCGGGCAGCGCGAACAAACGATTCGTCGAAGACGACGGATCGGTACTCGTCCTCGCCACCCACGGGGCCGCCCTCGGGTGTCCCCTCAGGTGGGTCTCCTGGCCCGCCCATACCTTCAGAGTAGGTCTCGGGAGCCTCAGGTAAACGCGCTGCTACACGACAACTTCTGACAGGTTCTCACCAGGTCCGCCACCAGGGCGGCCGCGGCCGCTCAGGGGGTGCGGGGTACCGCGGAGGCCGCCGGCTTGGCGGGCTGGGAGTAGTCGGCGGACACGGAGGGCGCCGCCGCCGTGCCCTGTTCCTGACCGGTGGAGGGAGGCCGGGGCACCTGGTCGCGGCTGCCGCCCGAGGAGGCGCTGCGGTAGACCGCGGCGAAGGCGAGCGCGACCATGCCGATGCCCATGACGAGGGCGAGCACCCAGGCGACGGGACGGTGCCAGCGGACGTGTTTGCCGTACGTCCCGGCGGCGCCGTACCGGTCTTCGAGTACGTCGGTGTCGTCCAGGTCGTCGAGTTCGCCGCCGAGATCGGTGCCGTCCGGGCTGTAGCGGTCGTCGTAGCGCTCGCCTCTGGCGTGGGCGCGGCGGGCCTCGGCCTCGGAGGCCTCGGCTCTGGCCTGGGCGGCGGCAAGGAGGCGTTCGACGGCGGTCGGCTCGTGGACCACGGCCGCCTTCACGAAGGCCTCGTCGAAGACCACGGTGTCGAACTCTTCGTCCGACATTCCGTGGTCATGGTCGTCGTCGGGCTCCCAGCCGTCAGGGAACGGCGTGCCCCCCACGTCCTCCGGCACGGATCCAGAGTAGACCTGGGGGGTCAATTTGGGCAGACGGTATGGAAATTCATAGGTCCGGTGAGACGCCTCTCACGCCGGTCCGGGGGCCCGTACGCCCTTCCGCGCGCCCCTCACCCGTGCGGGTGCAGGGGTGACGGGCGTCAGCGGCGGATGTGGCCGTCGCCCGTGACGATGTACTTGGTGCTGGTCAGCTCGGGAAGGCCCATGGGGCCGCGGGCGTGCAGCTTCTGGGTGGAGATGCCGATCTCGGCGCCGAAGCCGAACTGACCGCCGTCGGTGAAGCGGGTGGAGGCGTTCACGGCGACGGTGGTGGAGTCGACCAGCTGGGTGAAGCGGCGGGCGGCCTGCTGCGAGGTGGTGACGATGGCCTCGGTGTGCCCGGAGGTCCACAGCCGGATGTGCTCGACGGCCTTGTCGAGGGAGTCGACGACGGCGGCGGCGATGTCGTACGACAGGTACTCGGTCTCCCAGTCCTCCGGGACGGCCTCGACGACGGTCGCCTTGGAGTCCTTGGCGTAGGCGAGGACGCGTTCGTCGGCGTGGACGGTGACGCCGGCCTCGGCGAGGGCGTCCAGGGCGCGCGGCAGGAACTCGGGAGCGATGTCCTGGTGAACGAGGAGGGTCTCGGCGGCGTTGCAGACGCTGACCCGCTGCGCCTTGGAGTTGATGAGGATGTCGATGGCCATGTCCATGTCGGCGTGGGCGTCGACGTAGACGTGGCAGTTGCCGGTGCCGGTCTCGATGACCGGGACCTTGGACTCCATGACGACGGTCTGGATGAGGGAGGCGCCACCGCGCGGGATGAGGACGTCGACGAGGCCGCGGGCGCGCATCAGCTCGTGGACGGACTCGCGGCCCTCGCCGGGCACCAGCTGGACGGCGTCGGCGGGCAGCCCGGCACCGCCGACGGCGTCGCGCAGGACGCGGACGAGGGCGGTGTTGGACTCGTAGGCGGAGGCGGAGCCGCGCAGCAGGACCGCGTTGCCGGACTTCAGGCAGAGGGCGGCGGCGTCGACGGTGACGTTCGGGCGGGCCTCGTAGATGATGCCGACGACGCCGAGCGGGACGCGGACCTGGCGCAGGTCGATGCCGTTGGGGAGGGTGGAGCCGCGGACGACCTCGCCGACCGGGTCGGGCAGCTTCGCCACGTCGCGGACGTCGGACGCGATGGCGCGGACCCGCTCCGGGGTGAGGGTGAGGCGGTCGATGATCGCCTCACTGGTGCCGTTCTCGCGGGCCTTGGCGATGTCCTTGGCGTTGGCCTCGACGATCTCGCTCGTACGCACTTCCAGGGCGTCCGCGACGGCGAGCAGCGCGTCGTCCTTCACGGCACGCGGCAGCGGCGCGAGGTCGGCGGCGGCGGCCTTGGCACGGTAGGCGGCCTGGGTGACCGGGGACATGGCGTCGTACGGCGAAAGCGTGGTCATGAGGGAAGGGTAGTGCGCGCCGGCGGGCCGTCCACGCGTCATCCCACACCGCGAGACGTGGATCAAAACGGGTGAATACCGGCCGACGTCGCAGGGGGGCGTCGGGGGCGGCGTCAGAACGGGTGAATACCGGCCGACGTCGCAGGGGGGCGTCGGGGGCGGCGTCAGAACGGGTGGATGCCGACCGGGGTCGCGGGCGGCGGGCCGTAGCCCTCGGCGATCCGCTGGTGGTAGGTGGCGCGGTCGATGACCTCGAGACCGACGATCTCCCACGCGGGCAGTCCGGCGGTCTGGCGGTGCTCGCCCCACAGACGCAGGGCGACGGCGGCGGCGTCGTGGAGGTCGCGGGCCTCTTCCCAGTAGCGGATCTCGGCGTGGTCGCAGGCGTAGCGGCTGGTGAGGAGGAAGGGGTGGTCGTGGGCCAGCTGTTCGAGTCCGCGGCGCAGCTCCGGCAGGGGGACCTCGGCACCGCAGACGCTGAGGGTGACGTGCCACAGGCGCGGCAGGTCCTTCGGCTCCTCGTAGGTGTCCCCGGCCGCGACGCTCGTCAGAGCACCGCGGGAGGCCGCAGCCCCAGGGCGCACTCGTCTCACGACGGCCTCCTTCAGCTGTGCTCGTGCGGAACGTGGTCCTGAGTCAAAGTTGAGCAGGCCGCAAGGGTTCGTGTGGCGGTTTTACGGAACGTCCCCCACCGGGGTCCGTCGTTACGCCCCGTTTTACGGGTGCAGGATCACCAGGTCGTCCCTGTGTACGACCTCACGTTCGTACGCGGGGCCCAGCTCGCGCGCCAGCTCCCTGGTCGAACGCCCGATCAGCTGGGGGATCTCCTTGGCGTCGAAGCTGACGAGCCCGCGGGCCACCGCGCGTCCTTCGGTGTCGCGCAGCTCGACCGGATCACCGGCGCCGAAATCGCCCTCCACGGCGGCGATCCCGGCCGGCAGCAGCGACTTGCGGCCCTGGACGACTGCGCGGACGGCGCCGTCGTCGAGGGTGAGCGAGCCCTGCGGGGTGGAGGCGTGCTGGAGCCACAGGAGGCGGTCTGCGGACCGTTTGCCGGTGGGGTGGAAGTAGGTGCCGGTGTCGCCGCCGGAGAGCGCGTCGGCGGCGTGCACGGCGCTCGTGAGGACCACCGGGATGCCCGCGGCGGCTGCGATCCGCGCGGCCTCCACCTTGGTGACCATCCCGCCGGTGCCGACGCCGGCCTTGCCTGCGCTGCCGATCTCGACGCCCGCGAGATCCTCGGGCCCCTTCACCTCCGCTATCCGCGAGGTGCCGGGCCTGCTGGGGTCGCCGTCGTAGACGCCGTCGATGTCGGAGAGGAGGACCAGCAGGTCGGCGTGGACGAGGTGGGCGACGAGAGCGGCGAGGCGGTCGTTGTCGCCGAAGCGGATCTCGTCGGTGGCGACGGTGTCGTTCTCGTTGACGACCGGCAGCGCACCCATCGCGAGCAGCTTGTCGAGGGTGCGGGAGGCGTTGCGGTGGTGGGCGCGGCGGCTCATGTCGTCGGAGGTGAGCAGGACCTGCCCGACGCGGACGGCATAGCGGGCGAAGGAGGCGGTGTAGCGGGCGACGAGCAGCCCCTGGCCGACACTGGCGGCGGCCTGCTGGCGGGCCAGGTCCCGGGGGCGGCGGCGCAGGCCGAGCGGGGCGAGTCCGGCGGCGATGGCGCCCGAGGAGACGAGGACGATCTCCTTCTCCCCGCCGCTGCGGCTCTTGGCGAGGACGTCGACGAGCGCGTCGACCCGGTCGGCGTCCAGGCCGCCGGAGGCGGTGGTCAGCGAGGAGGAGCCCACTTTGACGACGATCCTGCGGGCCTCGCCGACGGCCTGCCTAGCCCTTGCCACGTCCTGTCCCCACTTCCTTGCGCGTGCCAGCAATCTACGCGAAGGGGACCTGCACCAGGCCCGACCGTCCAGCCTCCGGACAAGCGGGGGGACCGATGACGGACGAGCGAGAGACCGGCGGCGGACAGAACAGGGCGTGACGGACCCTTCACGTGTCGCGCACGGCAAAAAGGTTGTGTTGTCTCTCCATAGAAATCGAAACGAACTTAAAGTTAACTTGAAGTTTGTGTCATCTAAAGATCGCCGCGTGAAGCGCATCCTCCTCAGGTCGGGTAAGAGCCCCTACGACGTCGTCACCGTCGAGGAGGCCCTGCACCGGGACGTCATTGCCACCAATTCGGGCAACCTGATCTTCAGCGATGCCGCCCACAAGATTCTCGAGACGCCGGACACCGAGGTCGTCTCGAACGGCATGCCCTCCGACGTCTCCGCCGCCGCACGCATCAACGAGGAGTACGACGCCTTCGTCATCCCGCTCGCCAACGCCTTCCGGCCCTCCTTCGAGAGCGCGTTGAAGCGGATGACCCGGCTGATATCCCGGCTGAACATCCCGGTGGTCGTGCTCGGCGTCGGTGCGCAGACCGGGGTGAGCTACAACCCGGAACGGCTCAAGCGGATGGAGCCGACCGTGCGGGAGTTCTGCGCGGCGGTGCTGGAGCGCAGTGCGTCGATCGGCGTGCGGGGCGAGTTCACCGAGCAGTACCTGAAGGCCATGGGCTTCAAGGACGTCGAGGTCATCGGCTGCCCTTCGCTGTTCATGTACGGCGAACGGCTCCCGGTGCACAAGAAGGCGCTGGAGTTGACGCCGGCATCGCGGATCGCGATCAACGGCTCGCACAGTGCCGTACGTGCGCAGGGCCTGGACCGGATCATCACGCGCACCCACGAGCGCTATCCGAATCTGCGTTTCGTCGGCCAGAACCTCAGCGACGCACGGCAGTTGCACTGGCGGGACCTGTCGGACCCCAACGCCGCGGTGACCGCGATGCCGACCCACCCGGACCATCCGATGTTCCGCGAGGACAAGGCGCGCGTCTACGTCGACCCGTTCACCTGGATCGACGATCTCCGCTCCTTCGACTTCTCCTTCGGTTCGCGCATCCACGGCAACATCGCGGCACTGCTGGCCGGCACGCCGGCCACTGTGCTGTGCGGTGACTCGCGGACGCTGGAACTCTGCCGTTACTTCGAGATTCCGCATCGGCGACTGGACCAGGCGGTGAAGGACCCCGAGTCGGCGGACCCGGCGAAGCTGTACGCGGAGGCCGACTTCGGCGGACTGGTCGGCGGTCACCGGGAGCGTTTTGAGCGGTTCACCGGGTTCCTCGACAGGAACGGGCTGGAGAACACCTTCACGCACGGCGATGGCGGAGCGGCCTTCGAGGAGCGGATGCGGACGCTGGCGTTCCCGGCGGGAATCCGCCCCTGGAACGACGCGGACGTCGCCTCGCTCACTTCGCGGTTCGGCTGGCTGCACAGCCGTATCGAGGAACTGTCGCTGGACAACGCCCGGCTGGAGAAGGAACTGGCTCGTGCCGGGTCCCGCGCCGCCAAGAAGTCCGCCGCGCCGGCACCGCCGACACCGTCGGCCTCGGTGTACCGGCGGGCCCGCCGGGCCGTCGGCAAGCCGATCCGCCGGGCGCTGGGGTCGGGCGGATAACCGCTCGGGGCGGGGTCAGGCCGCGGCCGCCTTCACGTTCCGGGTCGGCAGCGACCGCCGCAGTTTCCGCAGCGCCCGCCGCAGGAAGGTGTTGGCGGCCTCCTCGCGGTAGCCCTTGACGGCGCGGGCCTCGCGGGGTTCGGCGAGGTAGATCCAGTCGGGGAGGCCGGCCGCCTTGGAACGGAAGTGCGGGTAGCCGAGATAGACGCGGGTGCCGCGCCCCTCCACGACCGGCGTGGGCTTCTTCTTGGCCCGTACGAACTCGACGACGTCCGGGAGGAGGTCGGTGCGCCGGACGGCGACCAGGTGCAGCTGGAGCCGCTCGTGGACCTTGAGGCGGCGGGCCACCTCGGGGTTCCAGTGGGCGTCCATCAGCGGCTTGGCGAGCTCCAGTTTGTGCTGCCGTACCTCGTCGGTGTCCTTGAGGAACTTCGGGCCGAACTGCGGGAGCAGCGTGACCTTGAACGGCCGGACCATGAGGCTGTCACGCCGC
Source organism: Streptomyces sp. NPDC058464 (assembly GCF_042721035.1). Taxonomy (NCBI): domain Bacteria; kingdom Bacillati; phylum Actinomycetota; class Actinomycetes; order Kitasatosporales; family Streptomycetaceae; genus Streptomyces; species Streptomyces sp. NPDC058464. Next base: position 50,808 of record NZ_JBHXMA010000027.1, on the reverse strand, counting down.
GGCCCCGCCGGGACCATCTCGGCGATCAGGTTGATCAGGGCGCGCGCGGAGTCGAAGCGGAGGATGTAGCTGCCGCTCTTGGTGACGTGCTTGCCGTCCTCGCGGCCGACGAGGTAGTAGCAGGGGTAGTCGGCGACCACGGAGACGCCGTCGGCGCGCAGGTAGGCCTCCATGGTGAACAGCGCGTCCTCGCCGGTCCACAGGGATTCGTCGAACCGCATGCTGTGCCGTTCCAGCAGGGCGCGGCGGAAGAGTTTCTGGGCGCTGAGCGCGAACTTGATGTTGGAGGAGAAGACGTCGGTACGGCCGAGGGTCTCGCCCCACATCGACCGCGGAGGTTTGCGGTTGATCCCCTCGACCTTGCCGAGGACGACGTCGGTGTTGTTCTCGTCGGCCATGGCGACCATGCGTTCCAGTGCCTCGGGGCCGAGCCGGTCGTCGGCGTCCAGGAAGAACACGTAGCGGCCGGCGGCCTTGGCGAGCCCGACGTTGCGCGGGCCGCTGGGGCCGCCGGAGTTCTCCTGGCGGATCACGGTCACCGGCATGGCGGCGCGGGCCGCGAACTCCTCCAGGTACTCCCCCGTGCCGTCGGTGGAGCCGTCGTCGACGGCGATGACCTCCATGCGGGCCGGGTCGAGGGTCTGGCACTCGACGGAGGCCAGGCATTCGACCAGGTACGGCATCGCTTCGTACGCCCCGATGATCACGGTCACATCAGGCTGCGCAACGACGGTCACGTTTCCCCCTAGTCAATGGTGCGTTCCCCCTGCGTCACCTCGATCGCAACGTCTTAGATGGCCGATCGACACGACAGGTTGCCTTGGAGTACGCACTCAGTGGCCCAGCTCACATGACGAACGGACAGCCGGGTGGTGTACAGCGGGTTACACCGGACAGTACGGGCGCACGGTAAGAGCTACTCAACGCGGATGGCGAAGCATGAGTAAGAAGAAATCCGTGCATTACTAAGCAGAAGTAAGAGAACGCGCCGCGTCGGCACAACCGGGACGGGCCCGGTCCCGGGGATGTCCCCGGGACCGGGCCCGTTCGCGGTCTTTGCGAGTGTCAGCCGGCGGTCGCGCCCTCCGCCTCGCCGGCGGTCGTCCGCGGCTTTCCGCCGGGCAGCACCTCGGCGAGTTCGGCCGCCTCGGGGTCGCCGGCCGCGATCCGGGCCTCCTGGCCCAGGTTGCGGGTCTCGGCCTTGCGGGCGAGCGCGGCCACCGCGCCGTTGAACTGCTCGATGGACGTCGGCTCGTCCGGCCCGAGCAGGTAGTGCTTGAGCTCGTCCCGGTCCGCGGCCAGCGGATCGGCCGACGGGTCGCGCACGGCGTCCAGGAGGCCGCCGAGTTCCTTGGCGCTGTTGGAGAGGATCACGGCGGCGCGCACGGCGGTGTTCGCCCGCTTGAACTCCTCCACGCCGACGCCCGCGGAATCGGTGACGGCGTACGGCTTGCCGCTCGCGATGAAGTCGGAGACCACGCTGGAGATGTCGGAGACCATCGCGTCGGAGACGTTGAAGCAGTCGTAGAGGCGGGGTTCGGCGCCGGTGATGACGGCGTGCCGGTACGACGGCAGAGCCTGCCAGTAGAAGTCGTTCCAGTCGGCGCGCAGCCGGGCGATCTCCTCGTGCTTCTTCAGGTCGACGACGTCGTCCCGGCTGGCCTCGGCCTCGTCGCGCTTGTCGTCGCCGGTGCCGGCCAGCTCGGTCAGGCGGGTCTCGATGCGGGTCAGTTCGGCCTTCGCCGCCGTCTGGGCGGCCGTGTCGGCGGTGAAGCGGGCATCGGTGGCACGGGAGGCGGCGGCCTTCTCGACGAGGGCGGTGACGCGCCGGTGGGCGGCGCCGGCCTCGGCGCTGACGGTGCCGGTGAAGGGGTGCGGCTTGTAGAGGACGCGGACCGGCGGGTCGGCCTTGACCAGCTTCTTCACGATGTTCTCGCCGGCCAGTACGAGGGAGGTGTTGCCGGGGTCGCCGTCCCAGCCCTCCCAGGTGGGCGCGTAGAGCACGGTGGGGATACGGCCGTCGGGGACGCCCTGCCAGCCCTGGATGGGAGCCAGCTGGGGGCGGCCGACCTCGACGATGTCGTCGTCGCGGACGCCGACGTCGGCGATGGCGTAGCGGTCGCGGCCCGCGCGGCCCGCGGTCCACACCTCGTCGTACACCTTGCTGAACGGGTTGACGCTGGCCAGCTTGTCGCTGTCGCCGTGGCCGATGAAGACGTGCTTCATCGTGGGGACGCGCAGCAGGTGGATGTTCTTGCCGACGTTGGCCGCGTAGAGGGCGACGCGGACCGTGGAGAGGTCCATGTTCATCAGGTGCACGCCGCCGGGCACGCAGATGACGGGGACGGTGGTCGGGGCGAGGCTCTGCAGGATGACCCGCTCGCGCAGCAGGATCAGCGGGCGGGACTCCAGCTGTTCCATGGTCTCCAGCCACATGTTGACCTGGTAGGCGGAGTCCTTGGAGCCGGAGAAGTACAGGACGGTCCCGGGCCGGTACTCGGCGAGCCAGTCGTCGACGGCGGCCAGCACGGTGTCGGCGTCGGGCGGGGTCTTGCGGCCGCGCACGTAGGGCATCAGCACCAGGACGTACAGGCAGCCCAGGGCGAGGGTGATCCCGATGCCGACGAAACCGGCGACCACGTTGTCCGTCATCGCCGAGACCAGCAGGCCGACGACGGCCGCGAGGTCGAGGTGGAGCATCTTCTCGGCAGAGCGGTCGAGCAGGCCGCGCGGCGGGGCGTCCGGGATGCGGATGCGGGACTTCAGGTCGACGTTGCGGGTGGCGACCGGCATCCGGCGGCGGTTGCGGATCAGGGTGACCAGTGCGCCGTGCGGGGCCTGCAGGCCGTAGAAGGCGATGAAGCAGGCGATCGCGCCGTAGAAGACCAGTCCGTTCGACAGGTCCATGCGGGCCAGCAGCAGGATCAGCAGCAGCTGCCGGATCAGGAAGCGGATCGACAGGCCGGCCCGGACCTTGCTCAGGCGGTTGATGAGGTAGCTGCCCTTGCGGTGCAGGTAGTGGTCCGCCAGGTACGTGACGGCGGCCGCGGCCGCGAAGGCGTAGACGCTCGGGACGAGCGCGGCGACCATGAGGACCGGGAAGCCCAGCACCATGAGTGCCGCCGCGGCCAGCTCGGCCGCGCTGCCCACCCGGGCGACGCGAATAGCGGTGGATATCACGGAGAACCTTTTGCTGACAAAAAGGCCTGAATTTGACCTTGCGGACGATCTGGGAGGTTGTCGATCTGGGTATTTACGGGTTCAGGCCCCTGTGAATGCTCAGCGAACGCGCGCAACCACAGAGGCCTGAATAACAGATGACTAATGACTGTCGATTATGCCACGCCGTCCTGTCGGTCCAGGACACTGGCCAGGGCCTGCTCGAAGCCGGAGGCCTGGCCGGCGGCGGCCGTCGGGTCCTGCTGGCGGACGTCGATGACATGGCCGGTGAGTTCGGAGAGCAGCACGTCGAGGGAGGTGCGGGCGACGGCCTCGGAGGAGAGCAGTGAGCCCGACGGTTCCTGGCCGAACGCCTTGGTGCGCATCGGGGTGGCGGTGCGCTCCGGGTTGATGCAGTTGACGCGGACGGCGTCGCCGGCCCACTCGTCGGACAGTGCCTGGGTGAGGTTCACCATGGCGGCCTTGGTCGAGGAGTACAGGCTGTACTCGGCGCGGCCTCGGGTGTAGCTGCTGGAGGTGTAGAGCAGCAGCTGGCCCTGGGTCTCGGCGAGGTACTTGTAGCTGGAGCGGGCGATCTGCACCGGGGCCAGGTAGTTGACCTTCAGTGCCTCTTCGATGGTGGCGTTGTCGGTCTCGGCGAGCTTGCCGATGCGCAGCACGCCCGCGGTGTTGACGACGTAGTCGATGCGGCCGGTCTCGGCGTACGCCTTGGAGAGCGCGTCGTCGACCTCTTCCGGGTTCTCCACGTGGGTGCCGGTGGTGGAGCGGCCGAGGGCGTAGACGTTGGCGCCGTAGGACTCGGCGAGTTCGGCGATGTCCTTGCCGATGCCGTACGAACCGCCGAAGATCACCGCGGTCTTGCCGGTGAGCAGCTCGCGGTAGGCGTCCTCGCTCTTCTGCTCGGGGGCGGCGCTGGAGGCGAGCTGGAAGAGCTTGTCGGCGATGAAGACGTCGACGGGCTGGGTGACCTTCATGTTGTACTCGTCGCCGGCGACGACGTGGATCGGCACGTCCGGCAGGTACTTGAGGACGACGGAGCAGTCGTCGGTGGCCTGGAAGTTGGGATCGCCGTCGGCGACCGCGTAGGCCCGCTTGATCGTGGACAGCTTGAACGCCTGCGGGGTCTGGCCGCGGCGCAGCCTGGAGCGGTCCGGGATCTCGGTGATGAACTCGCCGTCCCCGCCATGGGTGCGGGTGACGATGATGGTGTCGGCGGACGGGATGGCGACGTCGACGGCCTGGTAACGCTCCAGTGCGGTCACGCAGTCGTCGATGACGCGCTGCGACAGCAGGGGGCGTACGGCGTCGTGGAAGAGGACGTTGAGGTCCTCGCCCTCGGCCAGGCCCTCGCCGAGGGCCTCGATGGCGCGCTCGGTGGTCTCGTTCCGCGTGTTGCCGCCCTCGATGACCTTCTTGACCTTGGTGAACCCGGCCTTGGCGACGATCTTCTCGACGTCCGCGACGTAGCCCGGTGCCATCAGCACGATGATGTCGTCGATCGAGCCTGCCTTCTCGAAGGTGGCCAGGGTGTGCTCGATGACGGCCTTGCCGGCGATCTTCAGCAGCTGCTTGGGGATCGACAGACCCACCCGCTGGCCGGTACCACCGGCCAGGATCACGGCGGTGGTTCGGGGCTTGGCTATGTGCTGGGACACAGGTGACCTACCTTGGGGCATCAGGGAACCAGGAAATGGTCCCACTTCCGGTAACCGCTGTGCAAGGTGAGCGCCGTCCGCTGCATATGTGCCCGCAACCTTTCATTCACCTTGCATCGCTGGTGATGGGCGTCGCCCGCCGGGCCACCGGAAGAGTTCCGTGAATTTGCTGTGAGTAACTACACAGCGCATTCCGATTGCTGTGCGTGACGCGACGCACGTCTCAGCAGCACTACGCCGTGCTATGGGGAAGGCTTAGCCGAGCTAAGCCGTCCCACTCTTCCCACGCTTCAGCGCCGTCGCAGCTTCTTCAGACATCGGTGCCCCAGGACGCGTACGAGCTCCTTGGACGACGTCTGGTGCACGGTGCGGGACTTCGGCTCGGCGGTGTGGCGGACCGGGGCCGAGGCCGCCGCGGCGAGTGCGCCGTAGAGCGCCTGGGCGGCGACTTCCGGGGCGATGCGGGCTTCCACGGCAGGCGGTCCGGGCTGTGCGGGGATGGCGGGCAGGGCGTGGAGCAGGGTGGGGTCGCCGATGATGCGCACGCCCATGGCGCCGATGCGTTCCACGATCTCGGCGCCGATGCGGCCGGCGGCCTCGACGGCCCAGTCGGGGGTGGAGATCTTCACGTCGGCGGCGGTGGGGCTGCACGAGTTCTTCATATGCATGACGGCGCCGTTGCGGACGAGCTTGGAATACAGCTCGTCGGGGAGTCCATTGCCGCGGAATTCCACGTTGAGATTTCGCAGCATTTCGGTCTCGGCGAGGGTGAGGGAGCGGTTCGCCGTGTCGGGGACGGGGTGGAGGAGTTTTTCGGGGAGTCCGAGGAGGGCTTCGAAGGTGCGCATCAGGCCGTCGCGGTCCCGGTCGTCGACCACGACGACGGTGACCCGGTCGGCGCCGACCGCGCGGATCCAGCGTTCGACGAGCCGGTCGTGCCGGTGCCGGCGCCAGAAGCTGGGGTTGGGCTTCTCGTAGGGGGCCTTGCGCAACATGTGCTCCAGCCAGTCCTCGTAGCCCATACGCAGCCCGTTCTGCACGTACTGCTGCCACTGCGAGGGCATGATCCTGGCGAGCGGGCGGAGGGTGACGAGGACGTGGACGCGTTCGCCGCCGAGCTGCTCGACGATGCGGGCGACGGTCTCGTCGTCGGGGGCGTCGGCGAAGAACTCACTGCTGATCACCGAGGTACGGGAGCCGGTGGCCTCGACCTGCTTGAGCAGCCGCGTCCAGTGCTTCTCGGTGGGCACGGTGTCGCCCATCATCGCTGGCCGGGCGCAGGCGGCGAGGGCGGCTTCCATCGGGTGCCGGGTGGTCGCCGGGAACTCCACACCGTGTTCGGGCAGCTCGTCCTTCGCTGCGAACAGGGCGCCCTGGATGGCCGTGGTCCCCGTTTTGTGCGGGCCGATGTGCAGCAGGCGGGTGCCGGCGGGCAGGGCGGCAAGGCGACCGGTGGGGCTCACGGGGCCTATGGGGGCGTTGTTCACCGGGGCTTCGCCTCTCGTACAGTCCGTCTCCATGGTTAACGGAAGGTAAGACGTTTACCTTAGGTTCACCTGAGAGGAGCCTGGGACACAGATGAGTCCCAGGCTCCCGTTACAAAGACTTGACTTTCGGCGTGCCCGATTCGTACGTCAGACGACCTGTACGCCCGGTTCGTCGGCCTCGACGCGCAGGGTGGCGAGCGTGCTCGCGGTGGCCTGCGGGCTGACGACGGTGTCGACGACGCGCACGCGCGCGTCGATGCCGTCGCGGCGGATGTCGAAGAGGTGGTAGCCGCGGTGGGCGTCGATGACCTTCCAGTGCGGGTTGTCGGCCTTCAGCGGGTCCCACTGGGCGTGGAAGGCGGCCTGGTCCTGGTCGCCGTTGCTGGAGATGGAGGTGCCGACGAATTCGGCGCCGACGACGTCCGACGACGGGTCCGCGAAATCCTTCTTCAAGTCGCTGATCATGGTGAGATGGCGGTCGCCGCTGAGTACGACGGGGTTGCGGACGGAGGCGAACTCGTCGAGCAGGGCGTTGCGTTCGACCTGGTAGCCGTCCCAGGCGTCGTAGTACCAGAGTTTTCCGTCGCCGGGCAGGATGTCGGTCTCGGCCATCATGATCTGCGAGGCGATCAGGTTCCAGCGGGCCGGTGAGTCGTGCAGTCCGTCGAGCAGCCACTGCTTCTGTGCGGCGCCGAGCATGGTGAGCGAGGGATCCTGGGCGGCCGCCTGGCTGGTCACCTGGTCGCTGCGGAACTGACGGGTGTCGAGGACGTTGAGCCTGGCGAGGCGGCCGAACTCCAGGCGGCGGTACATCTGGATGTGCGGACCCGTGGGGATCGCGGTGGCCCGGACCGGCATGTGCTCGTAGTAGGCCTGGAAGGCGGCGGCGAGCCGGGCGACGAACGCGTCGTGGGACTGCTTGTCGGGGTCCTGGGGGATCTCGCCGGCCCAGTCGTTGTCGACCTCGTGGTCGTCGAAGGTGACCACCCAGGGCGCGTTCGCGTGCATGGCGGCGAGGTCGGGGTCGCTGCGGTACTGGGCGTAGCGGTTGCGGTACTGCGCCAGGGTGTACGGCTCGCCGGTGCCCTCGTGGCGGCGCGGGCCGGCGGAGGACGGCGTGGACTCGTAGATGTAGTCGCCGACGAAGAGGACGACGTCGGGGTCCTGGGCGAGCATGTCGGCGTACGGCGTGAAGTAGCCGTGCTGCCAGTTCTGGCAGGAAGCGAGGGCCACGCGCAGTGAGCCGCCCCTGGCGTGCGGGTGGGGGGCGGTGCGGGTGCGGCCCGTCGGGGAGATCCGGCCGCCGGCCCGGAAGCGGTACCAGTAGGAGCGGCCGGGGTGCAGTCCTCGTACGTCCACGTGAACGCTGTGCCCGTACTCGGGCCGGGCGTCGGCGGTGCCGCGGCGGACGACCTTGTGGAGGCGCTCGTCCTCGGCGATCTCCCATTCGACGGGGACGATCTCGTCGGGCATGCCGCCGCCGTGCAGGGGGTCGGGGGCGAGCCGGGTCCAGAGCACGATGCCGTCGGGCAGTGGGTCGCCGGAGGCGATGCCGAGGCTGAACACTCCCTCGGGCAGCGGGGTTTCGGCGGCCCGGGCGGTGGACGGCAGCCAGAGCTGGGCGGATGCGGCGGCTCCGAGGACGGCGGCACCGGCGGTCAGAAAGCGGCGTCGGTCGGGCGATGGTGCTCCGGTCATGCGCGGACTCCCTTGCCACAGTGGCCTCTTGGACGGTCTGACCTTCGGAAGCTCCCACGACCGGACGGTCCGTCCGCTGAACACAGGCATGCGTGCGCATGACAACTGGGCAGACAACAGAAAACCCGTTGCGACCGGGAACGGGTCCCGGCCGCAACGGGCCTGAAGTGCTGATGGAACTAGCGGGTCCGTGGGATCCCACGGGTCCGTCGGGTCCGTCGGGTCCGTGGGATCTCACGGACCCCGCGGACCCGACGGCAGATCAGCGAATTACTCGAACGGGTCGAAGTCGCCGTACTCCCGCAGGGCCTCGTCGCGTTCCGCGTCCCGGTCGCGGCGGCGCTGCACGGCGGGCCGCTGCTCCTCGAAGCGGTGGTCCTCGCCTCGTCGGCCGAGCATCTCGGCGCCGGACATCATGGACGGTTCCCAGTCGAAGACGACGGCGTTGTCCTCGGGGCCGATGGCGACGCCGTCGCCCGCGCGGGCGCCCGCCTTCATCAGTTCCTGCTCCACGCCGAGCCGGTTGAGGCGGTCGGCGAGGTAGCCGACGGCCTCGTCGTTGTTGAAGTCGGTCTGGCGGACCCAGCGTTCGGGCTTCTCGCCACGCACCCGGTAGAGGCCGTCCTCCTCCTGGGTGACGGTGAAGCCGGCGTCGTCCACGGCCTTGGGACGGATGACGATCCGGGTCGCCTCCTCCTTGGGCTTGGCCGCGCGGGACGTGGCGACCAGGTCGCCGAGCGCGAACGACAGCTCGCGCAGGCCCAGGTGGGCGACCGCGGACACCTCGAAGACGCGGTAGCCGCGGGCCTCCAGGTCGGGGCGGACCATCTCGGCGAGGTCCTTGCCGTCAGGGACGTCGATCTTGTTGAGGACGACGATCCGGGGCCGGTCGCCCAGGCCGCCGTACTGCTTGAGCTCCTCCTCGATGACGTCGAGGTCGGAGACGGGGTCGCGCTCGGACTCCAGGGTGGCGGTGTCCAGGACGTGGACGAGGACGCTGCACCGCTCGACGTGGCGCAGGAACTCCAGGCCGAGGCCCCTGCCCTGGCTGGCGCCGGGGATGAGGCCGGGCACGTCGGCGATGGTGTAGACGGTGGAACCGGCGGTCACCACGCCGAGGTTGGGGACCAGGGTGGTGAACGGGTAGTCGGCGATCTTCGGCTTGGCGGCGGACAGCACGGAGATCAGCGAGGACTTGCCGGCGCTCGGGTAGCCGACCAGGGCCACGTCCGCGACGGTCTTCAGCTCCAGGACGATTTCCCCGAGGTCCCCGGGCACGCCCAGCAGCGCGAAGCCGGGGGCCTTGCGGCGGGCGCTCGCGAGGGCCGCGTTGCCGAGGCCGCCGCGGCCGCCCTGGGCGGCGACGTAGGAGGTGCCGTGGCCGACGAGGTCGGCGAGGACGTTGCCGGCCTTGTCCAGCACCACGGTGCCGTCGGGCACGGGCAGGACGAGGTCCTGGCCGTCCTTGCCGGCGCGGTTGCCGCCCTCGCCGGGCTTGCCGTTGGTGGCCTTGCGGTGCGGGGAGTGGTGGTAGTCGAGAAGAGTCGTCACCGACTGGTCGACGGTCAGGATGACGTCGCCGCCACGGCCGCCGTTGCCGCCGTCGGGGCCGCCGAGCGGCTTGAACTTCTCCCGGTGTACGGAGGCGCAGCCGTGGCCTCCGTTACCCGCGGCGATGTGCAGCTCGACGCGGTCCACGAAGGTGGTCATGGTGCAGTGCCTCCAGATACGTACGGGGTATTACCTATGTCAACACGCGAAAGGCGGACCCGCCTTCCCGATCGGGAAGTGAGGTCCGCCTCGCGAAACGCTCGGTGTGAGCCGTTGAGTCAGTAGATCCGTGGATCAACAGACCCGTGGATCAACAGATCCGTGGATCAGGGGATCCGCAGACTCAGGCGACCGGAACGATGTTCACGACCTTGCGGCCACGGTGGGTGCCGAACTGCACCGAACCGGCCTGCAGCGCGAACAGCGTGTCGTCGCCGCCACGGCCGACGCCCGCACCCGGGTGGAAGTGGGTGCCGCGCTGACGGACCAGGATCTCGCCCGCGTTGACGACCTGACCGCCGAAACGCTTCACGCCGAGGCGCTGAGCGTTGGAGTCACGACCGTTACGGGTGGACGATGCGCCCTTCTTGTGTGCCATCTCTCCTCAGTCCCTTACTTCGCAGCCGCGGGGATCTCAGTGACCTTGATCGCCGTGTACTGCTGGCGGTGGCCCTGACGACGGCGGTAGCCGGTCTTGTTCTTGTAGCGAAGGATGTCGATCTTGACGCCCTTGTGGTGGTCCACGACCTCGGCCTGGACCTTGATGCCGGCCAGCACCCACGGGTCGCTGGTCACAGCGTCGCCGTCGACAACGAGCAGGGTCGAGAGCTCGACCGTGTCGCCAACCTTGGCAGTGGAAATCTTGTCAACCTCAACGATGTCGCCGACAGCAACCTTGTGCTGGCGACCACCGCTGCGCACGATGGCGTACACGCGGATCTCACTCTCTCGCTCGGGAACGGCACCCCCGCAGTCCAGCCGTCCGACGAAGACGGGCGGCCTCTCCGGAACACCGTGTGCTCCGGAGGAAGAGGTTTACGGGGATGTGGCACGTCCTCATATCCATGGACACGCCGACGGTCAAGGTTACGGGGCGGTGGCCGAGGGGGTCAAACCGGGCCCCGGGGATGTGGGGCCGGTCACTCGGACCGGGTCCCACGCGGCGCGGGGGCCGGGACCGTGTCCCGGCCCCCGCCCCCGCGGGCTGCCACAGAAGGGGGGGTGGGGGCCCGGGGGGGGGTAGGAGGC
>NZ_JBHXMA010000027.1:0-39979 GCF_042721035.1 Streptomyces sp. NPDC058464 | reverse complement strand
GCCGGTCACTGGTCCGGGGTCCCAGGCGGCGGGGGGCCGGACACGTGGACCGGCCCCGCGCCCGGGCGTCAGCCCTCGTCGGAGGCGGTGGCGACCGTGGTGGTCTTCTTCGCCGTCGACTTGGCGGCGGCCGTCTTGGCGGTCTTGACCGCCTTCTTGGCCGTCGTCTTCTTCGCCACCGTCTTCTTGGCGGCGGTCTTCTTGGCGGCCGTCTTCTTCGCCGCGGTCTTCTTGGCAGCCGTCTTACGGGCCGTCTTCTTGGCCGGGGCGGCCTCCTCGACGGACTCCTCGGCGGCCGGGGCTTCGGCGGCCGGTGCCTCCACTGGCTCGGCAGCCTCGGCGGCCTCGGCAGCCGGTACAACCACGACGGCCGCCTCCTCGGACGCGGTCGGCGCGGTGGCCTTGCGCACCGCACGGCGGCGCGGGCGGGCCGGAGCGGCGCTCTCGGTGGGCGCGGCCACCTCGGCCTCGGGCTCCGCGACCGGTTCCGGTGCGGTCTCCGTCACCGTCGCAGCCGCCGTCTCCGCCGCCGTTTCCGCCGTCGGGGCGGTCTCGGCGACGACCGTCACCACGGTCGCCTCGGCCCCGGCCGGGGAACCGGCGGGCGCCGACACCTTCCGGGTGGCACGCCGACGCGTACGGCCCTTGGGCGCGGTCTCCTCGACGGCCGGGGCCGCCTCGGTGACAGCGGCCTGGGTCACAGCGGCCTGGGTCACAGCCGCCTCGGCCACAGCGGCCTGCGGAGCCTCGACCAGCGGGTCCTCGACGGCGACGGGCTCGGCGTGCGCCTCGGCGGCCGGCACCGCTGCCGACGCCACCTCGGCCTCGGCCTCCCGCCGCGTCGCACGGCGTTCCCTGGGCGCGCCGGCCGGAGCCGAGGCCCGGCGGCTCGCCCGGCGGCGGGTACGGCCGCGGCCGGCCGCGGCCTCCGCCTCGGCGACGCTGCTGTACAACTCCTCGTCCGGCGCGAAGTCGGGCGCGGACAGCGCCACGGGCACGGCGACCTCGGCCGCGACCTCCGCCGCCGTCTCGACGGCGTGGACGGCCTCGGCGTGCTCGACGGCCCCGTCGGCCACGACCTCGTGCGTCTCGTGCACGTCGTGGTCGTGGTCGTGCTCGTGTCCGTCGCCGCCGCGCCCGCGCTTCTTGCGCTTGCCGCCGCCACCGCCGCCGGAGCTGGGCTGCTCCATGTGGACGATGACGCCACGGCCGTTGCAGTGCACGCAGGTCTCGGAGAACGACTCCAGCAGGCCCTGTCCGACCCGCTTGCGGGTCATCTGGACCAGCCCCAGCGAGGTCACCTCGGCCACCTGGTGCTTCGTACGGTCCCGCCCGAGGCATTCGAGCAGGCGCCGCAGCACCAGGTCCCGGTTGGACTCCAGGACCATGTCGATGAAGTCGATGACGATGATGCCGCCGAGGTCGCGCAGCCGCAGCTGGCGGACGATCTCCTCGGCCGCCTCCAGGTTGTTCCTGGTGACGGTCTCCTCGAGGTTGCCGCCCTGGCCGGTGAACTTGCCGGTGTTGACGTCGACGACGACCATCGCCTCGGTCCGGTCGATGACCAGCGAACCGCCGCTCGGCAGCCAGACCTTGCGGTCCAGCGCCTTGGACAGCTGCTCGTCGATCCGGTACGTGGCGAAGACGTCGACCTCGGAGGTCCACTTCGACAGCCGGCCCGCGAGGTCGGGCGCGACGTGCGCGACATAGCCGTAGACGGTCTCCCAGGCCTCGTCACCGCTGACGATGACCTTGGAGAAGTCCTCGTTGAAGATGTCGCGGACGACCCGGACGGTCATGTCCGGCTCGCCGTACAGCAGCGTCGGGGCGTTGCCGTTCTTCGACTTCTTCTGGATGTCCTCCCACTGCGCCTGGAGCCGTTCGACGTCGCGGCGCAGCTCGTCCTCGCTCGCGCCCTCGGCGGCGGTGCGCACGATGACGCCCGCGTCCTCGGGGACGATCTTCTTGAGGATGGTCTTCAGCCGGGCCCGCTCGGTGTCGGGCAGCTTGCGGCTGATGCCGGTCATCGAGCCCTCGGGGACGTACACGAGGTAACGGCCGGGGAGGGAGACCTGGCTGGTCAGGCGGGCGCCCTTGTGGCCGATCGGGTCCTTCGTCACCTGGACGAGGACGGACTGGCCGGACTTCAGGGCGGACTCGATACGGCGCGGGCCGTTGGCCATGCCCAGCGCCTCGAAGTTGACCTCACCGGCGTAGAGCACGGCGTTGCGGCCCTTGCCGATGTCGATGAAGGCGGCCTCCATCGACGGCAGCACGTTCTGGACCTTGCCCAGGTAGACGTTGCCGACGTACGAGGTCGACTGCTCCTTGTTGACGTAGTGCTCGACGAGCACGCCGTCCTCCAGGACGCCGATCTGGGTGCGGTCGCCGTGCTGACGGACGACCATCACGCGCTCGACGGCCTCGCGGCGGGCGAGGAACTCGGCCTCGGTGATGATCGGGACGCGCCGGCGGCCCTGCTCGCGGCCCTCGCGGCGGCGCTGCTTCTTGGCCTCCAGGCGGGTCGAGCCCTTGATGGACTGGACCTCGTCGGACGGCTCGGAGGGCTTGCGGGGCTCACGGACCTTGACGACCGTGCGCTCCGGGTCGCCCTCGCCGGGCTCCGCCTCGCCGGAGGTGTCCCCGGCGCGCCGGCGGCGGCGCCGGCGACGACGGCTGCTGGAGGAGGACAGGCCGGCCTCGTCGTGGGCCTCCTCGTCGTCCTCTTCCTCCTGCTCGGCGGTGTCCTCGGCATCCTGCTCGGCCTGCTCGGCGGCGAGCTCGTCGGTCCCGTCCTCGGCGCCCTCGCCGTCGAAGGCGTCACCGCGACGGCGGCGCCGGCCACCGCGACGGCGGCGCCGGCGGGAGCCGGACTCCTCGGCCTCGTCCTCGCCGTCGGCGGTGTCCTCGACGGACTCCTCCGGCTCCTCGGTCTCGTCCTCGGCCGCGGCCTCGGCGACCGGGGCCTCCTCCACGGCGCCCCGGCGGCGGCGCCGACGGCGCGAACCGGCGTCGGCCTGCTCGGCCGGCTCCGCGGCGAACGCCGTGGAAGCGGAGTCGGCAGAGGCGGTGGCGGAAGCGGCGGTGGCGGAAGCGGTGGCCGCGGAATCCGTGGCGGCCCCGAACTCCTCGGGCTCCTCGGCGCCTGCGGCCTCGGCGGCCGCTTCGGCGGCGGCGCGCTGGGGGGTCTGGAACTTCGGCTCGGCGAACACGGGCGCCTGGAAGACGGCGACGGCGGGGCGGGCCGGGCGGCGCTGCGGCTCCTCCTCGGCGGCGGCCGGGGCGGCGGGCTCGGAGAACCCGATGGCGGCCTGGCGCACGACGCGACGCCGGGACCGGCGCGGTGCCTCGGCCTCGACGGACTCGGTGGCCGGGGCCTCGGCGACGGCCGCTGCCTGCGGCTCCTCCTCGACGGCAGCGGCGGCCGTCTCGGCGGCAGCGGCCTCGGACGCACCGGCGGGCGCGGACACCCGGCGGGTCGCACGGCGACGGGCACGCGGAGCCGAAGCTGCCTCCTCGACGACGTCGACGGCCTCTACGGCCTCAGGCGCCTCGACCACCTCTGCGGCCTCGGCGGCCACGGTCGTGACCGCGGCCTCTTCACCGGCCTCGGCGGGCGCCGCGGCACCGGCGGGCGCGGACACCCGGCGGGTGGCACGGCGGCGGCTACGCGGAGCGGGCGCGGCCTCCTCGACGACCTCGACAGCCTCGGCTGTCTCGACCGTCTCAGGGGTCTCCTGGGGCTGCGCCTGCTCGGCCTCCGCCAGGGCGGAGGGCTCCTCGGCGGCGGCCGGGGCAGCGGCGGGCGCGGACACCCGGCGGGTCGCGCGGCGACGGGTACGCGGAGCGGGCGCGGCCTCCTCGACGACCTCAGCGGCCGCAGCGGACTCGACGGTGCCCTGGGCGGGCTCGGTCGCGGCTGTCGCAGCGGCGGGCGCGACGGTCTCCGCCGCCTCGGCGCCCTCGGTCTCGGCGGCGGCCGTCGCACCGGCGGGCGCGGACACCCGGCGAGTGGCACGGCGGCGGCTACGCGGAGCGGGCGCAGCCTCCTCGACGACCTCGACAGCCTCGGCTGTCTCGACCGTCTCAGGGGTCTCGGCGACCTCTTCCGTCGCTTCGGCGGCGGATTCGAAGGTCTCGGCGGCCGGTATGGCCGGCGCCGCGGTCTCTGCCACGGCCTCGGTCCCGGCGGGCGGTCCCGCGGGGCGGGACGCGGCACGGCGACGCCTGCGCGGCGGCAGGGTGTCGCTGGGGGTGTTCAGTTCGGAGCCCTCGGTGGGCTCGGTCGGTTCGAGCATGCGGGCGTTTCTCCCGTCAGGCTCCCGGGCGCCGCGCCTGGTCCGGCGTCGATCGGTCGAGCGACCGCCGGTGACGTCCGCGGCTCGCGCGGTGCGCGGTGCCGCCGTGTGGGGCGCGGGCGCCGCACAGGAGCTTTCTGTGTCCTGTCTCGCCGGTTCCGTACGCCTTGTCGCGGACGGCCTGGCGAAAGTCTTCTGGTCGGTGCGCTGCCCGACCCAGGTGGCTCCCGAGTACGAGGGCTGCGCTACGACGTCCGTCCTTCGCGGGACCTTCCTTACGCCGACGCCGTCGCGGCGGCAGCGGGTTCGGCCTTCGAAAGGGCCTGAGCTGCCTCGCGGTCGGGCGCGAGCGGGTCGGTCACCGTGCCGGTCTCTTCATCGAGCAGCCCCTGCGCCAGCCTGGTCACCGCTGCGGGGACCGGCGGCGCCAGGTCGGCCACGGCGCGGAGACCGGACAGGACGTCGTCGGGTCGTACGGCAGGCGTCACGTGCCGAACAACCAGCCGCAGTATCGCACAGGGCTGGTCGGTCGGCCTATCAGCCGTTTCACTCTGTGTTTCAAGTTGCACGACCGCGGGGCGGGCGTCGAAGGTGCGGACGCCGTTCTTGGTCATGCGCTGGACCTCGACGGTCTCGGCGCTGTTGAACGCGGCGACGGCCTGTTCGGCCTGTGCCGGGTCCACGCCGGGCAGCCGCAGCTCCCACACGGATGCGGTGAGCCGGTCGGCGAGTCCGGACGTGTGTGCCTCGACCGCGTCGACGATGTCGAGCCCGGCGGGCAGGGACTCGTCGAGGAGGGCGCGCAGCCGCTCCGGGTCGCGGGGTGCGGTGAGCGCGATCTCCAGGAACTCCGCCTCGCTGCCCGTGCCGGTGGGTGCGGCATTGGCGTACGACACCTTCGGGTGCGGTGTGAACCCCGCCGAGTACGCCATCGGCACCTCGGCGCGGCGCAGCGCACGCTCGAAGGCGCGCTGGAAGTCACGGTGGCTGGTGAACCGGAGGCGGCCGCGCTTGGTGTAGCGCAGTCGGATGCGCTGCACCGCGGGTGCGGGCGGCGGGCCTTCGGGCTGTCGCTTGCCCAGTGTCGTCAGTCCTTCGTGGTTCTGGTGCGAGGGCCGTACCGCTGTCGGCCGCACGGCTGTGTACTGCTATCCATCAAGAGTACGTGTGTCGCGGCCCCCGGGTTCCCGGCGGTCCACGGGCGCGGGCCGCGTCGGTTCGCCGAAGAGGGCGCGGCGGAGGTCGGCGCGGGCCTGGCGTACGGCGCGGCCGATCGCGCGCGCGGCCTCGGCCGCAGGGTGCAGTACGAGGTCGCGCACGACGTGTCCGACCGGGGTGAGGACGGTCCGGTACACCCACCGCGCGGGTTCCAGGAAGATCCACCGGAAGAGGGTCCCGAGCACCCGTCCGGCGGCCCGTGCGACGTACCCGGCGGCCCGCCAGGCGTGGCCGAGGGCCTCCCCGATCTCCCTGAGGACGATGCCGAGGACGCGGCCGGCCGGGGCGAGGACCCAGCGCCACAGGGCGACGGCGGGCAGGACGAGGAGCACCCGCGCGGTCCAGTACAGGGCGGTGCCGAGCATGTCGGACAACCAGGCCACGGCCTTGGCGACGGGTGTGAGGAGCCACACGACCGCGTGACCGATCGGGGTGAGCACGCGCGCGTGGAACCACACGAGGAACCGCACGAGCGCATGGCCGGTCGGGGTGAGCACGCGCGCGTAGAGCCGTACGAGGGCGTGGCCGAGGGGGGTGAGCAGGTGGCGGTACAGCCAGATCAGGGGTACGACGAGGAGTCCGTGGAGAATCCAGACGATCGCGCGTCCCACCGGGGCGAGGACGTATCGCCACAGGAACCGTGCGGCGGCGGTGAACGCGTCCCAGAGCAGGCGTACCGGCAGCACCACCAGGAACACGAAGATCCGCACGGGGATTCTGACCGCGACGACCAGGCATCCCTCGGGGTACTGCGCCTGCGGCGGTGGCTGGGGCGGCCACTGGGGCCGTTTCTGCATGTCCATGGCCGGAGAGACGCTATCGGGTGCCGCGCGGATGCGATCGGCCACCCTTGATCACCGATCGGCGGCGAGACGGTAACGGTTGACCCGCTCACGCCAATCTGAATGGAACCGGCCACGTCGGCTTGATTTGCTGTGCGCACAATCACGCCTTGATCCCTGGGGGACGAGTAATGAACTGGTACGTGGACGTACTGAAGAAGTACGTGGTGTTCAGCGGACGCGCGCGCCGCAAGGAGTACTGGATGTTCGCGCTGATCAACCTGGTCATCGCGATCGTGCTCGCCGTCGTCGGCAACGCCATCCACTTCGCTGCCCTTGCCGCGATCTACAACCTCGCGGTGCTCCTGCCCAGCCTCGGTGTCGCGGTCCGCCGCCTGCACGACACCGGCCGCTCGGGCTGGTCGATCCTGATCGGCATCATCCCGCTGGTCGGCTGGATCATCCTGCTCGTCTGGCTCGCGTCCGACAGCAAGCCGGAGGAGAACCAGTACGGCGCCAACCCGAAGCTCGCGGCCGCCGTCTGACCTGCCGACATCCCGAAGGCCCGCCGGAACCGTCCGGCGGGCCTTCGCCTGTCCGGGCGGCCTATGCCGCGGAGGACGAGTTCCTCCTGTTGCGTTCGGTCTGGAGGTGCAGGACCAGGAAGAGGACGCGCAGGAGGTCGTCGGGAAGGGCGTGCAGCCCGGCGGGCAGGACGACGCGGCGGGGCCGGCTGCTCAGCAGGTCGTACTCCACGGAGAGCGGGCCGATCCCGCGCACCCGGCCGCTGAGCCGGGGGTGGTCGATCGGGTACGGCCCGATGCGCCGCGGGATCCCCGACCAGGCGGTGGAGTCGACGTCCCAGGTCCCGAACGTTCTGGGAACGGTGCCCAGGCGGCCGTAGCCGATCTCGAGGTCGCCGATCCGGCGCAGCCGGCTGCCGAGCATGTCGTACTCCAGCGGGTGCGGCCCGAGCGTGCGGGGCCGGCCGCCCCAGCGGCCGTAGGTGAGCTCGACCTCTCCGATGCTGCGCAGCCGGCTGCCCAGCAGGTCGTATCCCAGTTCCAGTTCCATGTCCGCCAACTCCCCCGTCGTGCGCCCGCGTTCTGCTGTTCGCCTGTTCACCGGTGTTCGGATTCCCCGATTGTGCGGCCGGTTCTGCGCGGCTTCCATGGCGGTCGTGTCACGGTTTCGTCGGCAGCCGGAAAACGCGGTCCGGAGGATCGGGTCGGCGGCGCGTCATGTCCGCTGGACCGGCATGCCGTTCCAGCGGGCGAGGAACTTGCCGATCTCCCACAGCGCCAGCAGCGCGAGCGCCGGGAGCAGCGTCCAGCCGAACTGGGCCAGGTTCAGTTCGGTCGTGCCGAGCAGTCTGCGGAAGGCGTCCATCTGGGTGACCAGGATCGCGAGGACGAACTCGATCAGCATGGCGCGGTTCATCTGCTTGCTGTCGAAACTGGCGGTGGTGAGAACGGTGTCGCGTTCGCTGCGGCACTCCAGGGCGGCCACGATCAGGCAGAGCGCGAAGGACGTGAACGCCATGGACTGGCCGATCGCGACGCTGTCGTAGCGGGATCTGCCGAGGTCGATCAGGCAGAGCAGGCCGATGGTGATCACCAGGCCGGACAGCCCGACGGTGAGCACGACGCCCCGGGTGAGCACGTGTGCGCCGCGCGGTCGCGGGCGGCGGGCCATCAGGCCGGGACTCTGCCGGTCGAAGCCGAGCGCGAAGCCGAAGGCCGCGTTGACGAAGAAGTGGATCCACAGCACCTGCGCCGGGGTGAACGGCTCCCCGGCGGCGATGTCGAACAGGGTCGCGCCGAGGAACGTCAGCACGAACACCACGAGCAGGACGAGGACGAACCGGATGTACTTGGTGAGGTTGTCGTAAATCTTGCGGCCCTGTTCGACGGCGTAGACGATCGTGGCGAAGTTGTCGTCGGCGAGAACCATACGGCTGGCGTTCTTGGCGACTTCGGTGCCGGAGCCCATGGCGATGCCGACGTCTGCCGCCTTGATCGCGGGCGCGTCGTTGACGCCGTCGCCGGTCATGGCGACGACGCCGCCCTTCTTCTTCAGCGTCTCGGCGAGCAGCACCTTGTGTTCGGGTGCGACCCGGCCGACGACGCCGATGCCGTCGATCCGGGCGAGCCGTTCGCTCTCCGGGAGGGCGGCGAAGTCCGCGCCGAGCACGGCCTCCCCGTCGATGCCGAGCTGCCGGGCGATGGCGGCGCCGGTGACGACGTCGTCGCCGGTCACCATGCGGACCCTGATGTGCGCGGCCTGTGCGTCGGCGACCGCGGCCCTCGACTCTGCACGGGGCGGGTCGACCATGCCGACCAGGCTGGTCATCAGAAGGTCGGTGACGTAGCCGAGCAGGTCACCGTCCGGGTCGAACGCCGCCGGGTCGAGGTCGCGGCGCGCCGCGGCCATCACCCGCAGTCCCTCGCCGCCCATCCGTTCGACCTGCTCCTGGGCCCGCTGCCGCAGTTCGTCGTCCCAGGGGACGGCCGCGCCCTGTCGGAGTGCGGTGGCGGCGCGGTCCATCACGGCGGGCGCCGCGCCCTTCACGAAGCAGCGCACGACGGGGCGGCCGCTCTCGTCGGTGGCCCGGTTGAAGGTGGCCATCAGCTTGTAGGCGGGGTCGAAGGGCAGTACGGCGAGCCTGGGCAGCCGTTCCCGGGTGGCGTCGACGTCCAGGCCGGCCTTGTGGCCGAGGACCAGCAGGGCGCCCTCGGTGGGGTCGCCGACGACCTTGCCGTCCACCAGCCGGGCGTCGTTGGCGACCAGGTAGGGCAGGATCACGTCGGTCATGTCCGGGGCGCTGCCCACCGGGTGCCGGATCCTGCCCTCCAGGCCGTAGCCGGTGCCGGAGACGGTGTAGCGGTCGCCGGCGTCGACGACCTCGACGGCCGTCATCTGGTTCATGGTGAGCGTGCCGGTCTTGTCGGAGTTGATCGCCGAGGTGAACCCCAGTGCCTCCACCGACGGGAGGTCCTTCACGATGGCGCGGCGCCGGGACAGGTCGACGGCGCCGATGGACAGGATCGTCTGGGAGACGGTGGGCAGGGCCTCCGGGATGGCGGCGATCGCCAGCGAGACGGCGCTGACGAACAGCGCGTCCCACGCCGTGCCCCGCTCGCGGCCGAGTACGAACATCAGGATCATCGTCACGCCGGCCGTCGCGGTGATCCACAGGGTGAGCCGGTCCATCTCCCGGGTCAGCGGCGAGGCCTCCCGGCGGGTGGTCGACAGCATGCCCGAGATACGGCCGAGTTCGGTGTCCGCACCGGTCGCGGTCACCACCATCGTGCCGCTGCCGTGGGTGACGGGGGTGTTCATGAACGCCATGTTCCGGCGCTCGCCCGGCGGCAGGTCGGCGTCGGTGAGCGTGGTCGCCTCCTTGGCGGCCGGCACGCTCTCCCCGGTCAGCGCCGACTCGTCGATCTGCAGGGCGTTCGCCGTGACGACGCGGCCGTCCGCCGGCACCTCGTCGCCCGCCGCGAGCAGCACCACGTCACCCGGTACGACCTGCTCGGCCGGGATCTTCGACTCGGTGCCGTCCCTGCGCACCCGGGCGGTGGCCTTCATCATCGATTTCAGCGCGTTCATGGCGCTGTCCGCCTTGCCTTCCTGGCGCATCCCGGCGACCGCGTTGACGACGGTCAGGACGAGCAGCAGGATCCCCGTGCTCCACTCCTTGATGACGAGCGAGACGACGGCGGCGGCGACCAGGACCAGTTGCATGTAGCTGCGGTACTGGGCGAGATAACGGCGCCAGCCCGGCAGCGGTTTCTCCTCCGGCAGCGCGTTCGGGCCGTGTGTCCGCAGCAGTTCCGCGGCGCGGGAGCCGGACAGTCCGGCGGCCGGATCCACGTCGAAGGCGGCGGCCACCTGCTCCGGCGGACGCGCGTACCACGGCCCGCCGCCGTCCGCCCGGTCCTGCGGGGCGTCTGCCGGCGCGGTCATGAAGACGCCTTCTTGTTTTTCTGGTTTTTCTTGTTTTTCTTGTTTTTCGTGGTCTTCGTGCTCGTCTTGATTTTCGCCTTGTTCTTCTTCTCTGCCGCCACGTACGGATCTGGGGCCGCACCCGCGGGTGCCTCCGCTTCCAGGTCCTCCCTGATCTGGGCCAGTTCACGCCGTTTCTCGTCGCTGACCTGCGGGTACTGCGGATCGATGTCCATCAGGGTGTGCACCAGGACGGCGGCCGCGCACACCCGGGCGAACCACTTGTGGTCGGCGGGAACGACGTACCAGGGCGCCCATCGCGTACTGGTGGCGGACAACATCTGCGAAAACGCCCGCTGATAGTCGTCCCAGTAGGCCCGTTCGCGCACGTCGGCCGACGAGAACTTCCAGTTGCGCTCGGGTACGTCGATGCGTTTGAGGAAACGGGTGCGCTGTTCTTCCTTCGACAGGTTCAGGAAGATCTTCACGATCCTGAAGCCGTTGTCGGTCAGATAGCGCTCCCAGTCGTTGATCTCGCGGTAGCGCCGTTCCCACACGTCCGGGCCGCGGGCCGCGTCGGGCAGTTTCTGGCGGCGCAGGTTGTCCGGGTGCACCCGGACCACGAGCACTTCCTCGTAGTGGGAGCGGTTGAAGATGCCGATCTCACCGCGGCCGGGCAGGTTCCGGGAGTAGCGCCACAGGTAGTCGTGGTCGAGTTCGTCGTTCGAGGGGACCTTGAAGCCGACGACGCGCACGCCCTGCGGGTTGACTCCGCTCATGACGTGGCGGATGGTGCCGTCCTTGCCGCCGGCGTCCAGTGCCTGCAGGCAGAGCAGCACTCCGTAGGTGTCCTGGGCGGCCAGCCGTCGCTGGTAGTCGGCCAGTTGCTCGATACCGCTGCGGAGCAGTTCGACGCCGTCCTTCTTCTTGCGGATGCCGGCCCGGAAGCCGGGGTCGAAGTCCTCGGCCAGCCGCACTTTGCTGCCGGGCTCGACCCGCAGGGGCTCGATGAACTCCGCGACGCGGTCGGCTCCGTCGTCACCCATGACCCACCCGCCCTTCGCACCGGCCGGTCCGCCTGTCACAGCGGCCCGTCCAGCCTCCCGCCGACCGCCCGGGCCGTCCTCACCCCTCGCGGGTGGTTCAGGTCGTAGCGCCTCGCGGGTGGTTCAGGTCGTACGGCAGGGCCGCGGCGCACGGGTCAGGCGGTGGCATCCCCGCCGGCACCGCGGTCGCGGCGGTCGCCGGCGTCACCGCGGCGCGGAAGGACGCCGGCGGCGAGGAGGGTGTCGTACAGCCGCTGCTGTTCCGGATCGAGGCCGGAGTACAGCATGTCGTAGGCCTCCACCTCGCCCCGCACCATCTCGACGGGGTCCCAGTCGTCGCCGAGCGCCGCCATGACGTGCGCCCTGCGGGTCATCTCGTGACCCGTGAGGTCGACGGAGAACTCGACCGGCTCGGTGGGACGGGAGGCATCTTTGTCGGACATATAACCGAATTTAGGTACGCCGTATGGCTGACGACAAGAGCCCGTGGGGCACATCACAGCAGGTCGGGGGCGCGCCTGCGGCCGGTACCGGCTACGCGGGCGGGGCGGTCCCGGCCGGTGTCCGGCTCACGCGGGCGGGGCGGTCCCGGCCTGCTCGCTCACCAGGTACCGCGCGTACCAGTCCGGCCAGTCCGGGTCCTCGCCGCCCGTGCGAGCCTCGTGCTCGCCGTGCGCCGCCGCGGCCCGGCGCAGAGCGCTCGCCAGGTCGCCGGCCGAGGAGAACGTGGTGGCCGCGGGGTCCAGCCGCCCGGGGAGCCGGGTGGTGACCTGCTGGAGGAGCCAGCCGTTGCCGTCCGGATCGCTGAACGACAGGAAGGAGCCGTAGCTGCCGTCGGGGCCGGCCACCCGGGCATCGGTGCCGGCGTGGTGGAAGACCCCGCCGGCGTCGTGGAACACGTCGCTCGGGCGGGCGCCGTGCCGGGCCAGGTCGTCGTGGGCGGCCCCGATGTCGTCGACGATCAGGTGCAGGCCCTGGGCCGAGCCCGGAGCCTGGTCGGTGACCGACGAGCCGAAGATGACCGACGCCGGGGAGCCGGGCGGGGTCACCTGTACGACCCGGAAGTCGCCGTCGCCGGCGACGTCCGCGTCGAGCCGCCAGCCCAGTGCGGTGTAGAAGTCCTTGGCGCGGTCGACGTCTGCCACCGGCACCACGACGACCTCCAGTTTCATGTCCATGACTTGCGCCTCCCGTCTCGTAGGGGCGTGGGGCTGTGGGGTTGCAGGGCTGCAGGGCTGCAGGGCTGCAGGGCCGTGGGGGATACCGGCGGGGGCGGGGGGTCAGTGTGGGAGCAGTTGCTGACCGCCGTCGATGTCGTAGGTGGCGCCGGTGAGGGCGTCGTTGACCATGATGTGCAGGGCGAGGGCGGCGACGTCCGCCGGGCCGACCACGCGGCCGATGGGCAGCGTCTCGCGCAACTCCTCGCGGCGCGCCTCCAGTCGGTCACCGAGGAGGGCGGCTGACAGGGGGGTGTCCACGAACCCGGCCGCGATGAGGTTGACCCGGACCGGGGCGACCTCCAGTGCCAGGTTGGCGGTGAGCGCCGGGAGCGCCGCGGTGACGGCGCCCACCACGGCCATCCCGGGCGCGGGCCGCCGGCCACCGGTGCCGCCGATGAACAGCAGCGTTCCCCCGGCCCTGACCTTCTCCCGGCCCGCCCGCGCCACCGCCAGCATCATCGCGACACGTCCGCCGAAGTCCTGGGCGGCACGGGTCAGATCGAGTTCGCCGAGGGGGGTGTACGACGGGCTGCCCGCCGTCACCATCACATGGTCGACCCGCCCGGGCAGCTCCCCGAGGAAACGCTCCAGGTGTGCGGTGTCCTGGGCGTCGAGCACGGCCGTGGTCAGCGGGCGCAGTTCGTCCGCGGCCCGCTGCAGGCGCTCGGCGTTGCGTGCCACGAGCACCAGGTCACCGCCGGCGGCCCGCACCTGCCGCGCCGTCTCCAGACCGATGCCGGCGCTGCCGCCCACCACGACGACCGTCTGCCCGGCCAGTTCCCCGTGCGCTTCGCTCGACTCACCAGCCATGACCACCTCCGCGCCCGCCGGTGCCGCCCAACTCGTCGGCCCTGCCGACACCTTGCAGGAAGTCGTTGTACGGATCGACGCTCAGCGGAGCGGATTCCTCCGGGGAGTACCGAGCTTCGGAGGTCACGGACGGTTCCTGGTTCCCGGCTCCCGCACTCCCGACTGGCCGACTGGCCGACTGGCCGACTGGCCGACTGGCCGACTGGCGGGCGAACGGACCGAATCGCTACTGCGACGCGCAGAACGGGGTTGGCCGGGGCCGCCCCGGAACTCTCCGTCTCCCGAGCTCTCCGCCACGGTCCCGCGGCTCCGGAACCTCAGTCTGTCACCCACCCGGTGGAACGGCATCCCGGACCGGACCGGACCGGACCAGACCGGACCGGACCGAATAGGTCGTCGGCGCACGGGGGCCCGGTGCGCCGCTGCCGGTTCACCCTGTGGCCGGCGGGCGAGGGAGGACTGTCGGCAGACCTCCCTCCTTGCGGGCCGACATGATGTCGCCCCAGGGGCGCGTGTTCGACGGTGACCCGCCAGGGAGCGAAGGACAGTGCGCCCCTCCTCTCCAGGTCGTCGGCCTGATCCACCGGGCGCCGCGGACCGTGGCCGCCGGCTCTCCCCTCGGAACTCCGGACAGCTCACGAGGACAGACTCGCCGGGGCGCAGGAACATGGAATACGGGCCTGTCGGGCCGACGAGACGCTCAGCAGCCGGGAACGTCCGGCCGAGCCGCGGACCGGCGCCGGCCGGACGGCCGGGCAGCCGGGTCACCCGCTCCGTAAGAGGTCGCCCGGCAGAGGTCGCCCGACACGGCGGCCGCTCTGCCACCCCCTGGAGGCGATCATGGGCAAGGTTCTCGGTGACATCCTTGGGCTTGCGGCCGGTGTCGCGGTCAGCCCGCTCCCGATCATCGCGGTCATCCTCATCCTCGCCACGCCTCGCGGACGCCTCAACGGAGTCCTCTTCACCGTCGGCTGGATCCTGGGACTCTCGGCGCTGGGCGCGATCATGCTGGCGATCGCCTCCCCCGCGAACGCCTCCGCCCACAATCACCCGGCCACCTGGGTGGGAGCCCTCAAGCTGGCCCTTGGCCTGTTCCTCGTCGTCTTCGGCGCCCGGCAATGGCACCGGCGCCCCAAGGATCCGTCGGAAGCCCGGCTGCCGAAGTGGATGAGCGCGATCGACCGCCTCACGCCGGCCAAGGTCTTCGCACTCGGTCTGGCCCTGGCCGCACTCAACGCCAAGAACGCCCCGCTGACCATCGCCGCGGGCGCCGCGATCGGCTCGGCCGGACTGCCGGTGGGGCAGCAGATCGCAGCGCTGGCGATCTTCGTCGTGATCGCCACCCTCGGCCTGCTCACCCCGCTGGCGGTCTACCTGCTCGGCGGAGAGCGGGCCAAGACCACGCTCGGCAACTGGAAGGACTGGGCCGCCCAGCACAACGTCGCCGTGATGGCGGTCCTGTTCTTCGTCCTCGGCCTCAAGCTGCTCGGCGACGGCATCGGCATCCTCATCTCCTGAGGGGCTCGCCCTCCGACACCCCAGCCCCTGCGCCCACCCTTTGCGTCCGCCCTGTGCGCCCACCCTTTGCGCCCCCCTTGCGCCCACCTCTTGTACAACCTATCGACTTTCGATAGATTTCCATCGCAACTCGATGGAAGGACGGGGTCGTGGGAAAGCTGACAGTGCGTGCGCTGCGCGCCGTGCTCACGGTGGTGCTCGC
This sequence comes from Streptomyces sp. NPDC058464, assembly GCF_042721035.1. Classification (NCBI taxonomy): domain Bacteria; kingdom Bacillati; phylum Actinomycetota; class Actinomycetes; order Kitasatosporales; family Streptomycetaceae; genus Streptomyces; species Streptomyces sp. NPDC058464. Next base: position 24,937 of record NZ_JBHXMA010000027.1, on the reverse strand, counting down.
CGGCACCGTGTTCGTACAGGCAGGGATGGTGTGGACGCTGGTGAGCGGGAACGACCCGGAGGACGGGTCGCTCCCGCTGACCCCGCTGCGGGTGATCACGATCCTGGGCATGGTGTCGGCCCAGGTCGCCCTGGTCTCCGTATGGCGGCTGGTGACGATGGTGCGACGCGGAACCGTCTTCTCGCACGCCGCCTTCCGGTACGTGGACCTCGTGATCGGCGCGATCGTGGCGGCCGCCCTCATGTGGTTCGCGGTCACGGCGATCAACGCGCCGGGCCAGCGGGACGACCCGGGTGTCACCGTCATCATGGGCGGGATCGGCATGGCCATTCTCGGGGTCGCGCTCATCGTGCTCGTCCTGCGGATGCTGCTCGCTCAGGCCGTCGCGCGCGACGTCGAAGCGGCGCAGATGCAGGCCGAGTTGGACGAGGTGATCTGATGCCGATCGTCGTCGACATCGACGTGATGCTGGCCAAGCGGAAGATGTCCGTGGGCGAGCTCGCGGACCGGGTGGGGATCACGCCCGCGAACCTGGCGGTCCTCAAGAACGGCCGCGCCAAGGCGGTGCGCTTCGCGACCCTCGCCGCGCTCTGCGAGGTGCTCGTGTGCCAGCCGGGCGACCTGCTGCGCTGGGAGACAGAGGACACCGCGGGCGGATGACGCGCCCCGGGGCAGTCACCGAGACGCCTCGCATCACCGGCCCACGGCACGGCACGCTCTTGGCCGTCGGCGGCAGCAACTTCATGCCGGTCGGGCCGATCGGGATGCGGTCGCCCATCTGCGACCGAACACCAACCGGCTCAGATCCGCGCACCAACGCACAAGCACGGAACCGCCCGGGGTAGCGAAGGCGGCCGCCGCACGAACTTCGCCGCGCACGTCCGAAGTCACCCGCGACCGCTGTTACGGGGCCGCTTCAGCACTCCGTCACGGGACCGCTCCAGCACGCCGCCGCTGCGTGGCTGCTCCAGCACGCAGTCACGTGGCTGCTTCAGTACGCCGAAGGCTGTGGAACGCCGTGGGGGTCATCCAGCCGCGGAGGGTGGCGTCGATCGTCGACCGGAATGTGGCCTCGACGGTGGCGGCGTCGAGAGCCCCTGCCAGTTCGAGCGTCACAAGCCCGTGCAGGGTCACCCAGACAGAGAGGGCGATCGACGTCGCCTCTCCCTCGAGAACGGACTCGGCCAACGCGCGGTCGATCGCCGCGAGGAGCGGCCCGATCGGATCACCGATGCCGACGGCGCCCGACGGATCGAAAGACTGCACCCCGCCGAACAGCACCGCGTAGAGATGGCTGTGTTCGCCGGCCCAACGCCGGTACGCGACGGCGAGCGCGTAGATGTCCGCCAGGGCGTGCCCGGAGTCAGGCACCGCCGACAGCCCCTGGAACAGGCCGACGACCGCCCTGTCGCGCACCTCGCCGATCAGTCCGTCCTTGCCCCCGAACAGGGAGTACACCGCCGTCGTCGACGCTCCGGCGGCCGCGGCCATGGCACGCACCGTGACCGACTCCCGGGGACCGGTGGCGAGCATCTCGGTCGCGCACGCCACAAGCCGCTCTTTGACGGTCTCGTCGTTCGTCCTCGGCCTACCCACGACGAGCAGCCTACCCGCTCTGGTAACGTCGTTTTGAAACAGCGTTCTGAAACAGATGGGGGAATCAGAATGTCTACGTCCGCCAAACGCCTTGTCAGCTTCACAGGCCGCTTCACAGGCCGCTTACTCCTTGCCCTGGCAGCGGTCGCGGCGCTGCTCGTCGTCTTTCTCGCGCTGCTCGTCGTCACGAACGGGGCGGATTCAGGGCTCCCCGCGTGGTCGACGACCCTGGGAATCGCAACGTGTGCCGCACTCTGGCGAGGCCGGCGCCGCCCAGGGCCGGCCCGGCTGATGACGTTCCTGCCGGTGGTCGTCGCCGCAGCCCTGACGGCGTCGGTCTGCATCGCCACCGTCCCGACGGCGCGGCAATACCCGCCTGACCTGCCGTCCGTGGCCACACAGCACTGGAACCTGGCCACCGGAAGCCGGGTCGCGGTGTACCACTACCCGCCCGCGAACACCGGCACCCGACACCCGATTCCGCTCGTGTACCTCAACGGCGGGCCGGTCCGCGGCATCTCGTTGCTCGACCACCGGTTCCTGCGGCTCCTGGCGCGACAGGGCTACGACGTCTACGCCTACGAACAGGCCGGCGGCGGACGCAGTGACCTGCTTCCCATGGACCAGTACACGATCTCCAGGTCGGTCCGCGACCTCGCCGCCTTCATCGACCGCCTGGGCCGGGGCCAGGTGGACATCCTCGGATTCTCCTCCGGGGCCGTCATACTCACCCGGGCCCTGGCGGACCGGCACACGGCCGCACGCCTGCACCGGGCGATCATCGCCGAGCCCGGCCCGATGGACGGCCCGACCGCGCGGATCGCCGGGCACAAGGGCCGCCGATCCGCACGCGGCCTCGCACCGGCGACGACCGGACCACGGTCGACGCATGTCCCCCGCTACGCCGTCGCATTCGGCCTCATGCGGCTGGGGCTGCTCACCCCCGACACCGGACTGATCGGACAGGCCGAAGGCGACAACGCCTTCACCGCCGCCGATCTCGGCAGCGACACCGCGTCCGGCTACTGTGCGCGCGACGCGCACCGCATCCCCACCGAGGACACGGCGCAGAACTTCTCCTTCAGCCCCGCGGCCAGCCTCCGCATCCAGCAGACGGTCAGGGACTCACCCTCCATCGCCCCGCAGCTGAGGCGCTCCCGGACCCCCGCGATGCTGATGATCGCCGAGTGCTCCTCCCAGGTCCGCGAATGGGCGACTGCCGTCCTCGCCGACGACCCCGCCGTCCGGCGCACGCAGTACATGCCCGGGGTCGGACACCACATGTGGAACGGCCTCGACGACAACGACGAACGAGCCGTCGCCGTCATCACCGCGTTCCTCCAGGACCAGCCGGCGCCCCTGCCGAACTACCCGACCCGCGGCGACCTCCCGGCCTTCCTCGGAGCCTGATCCGGACGGGCGTCCTCCGCCGCGTTCGCGGGCGAAGACCTCTGCCGGCCGGCCGACCGATGAGTTCCGGAGCCCTGTGCGGTCTGCCTCCGCACAAGCCGAAGCCACGCACGAGATCCGTGAGGGAACCATGACCGACCACGCGCTACCACCCGTCGTCGACGCCGCGACCTGGGAACACCGGCTCGCGGCACTGCGTGCCCGGGAGAAGGCCGCAACCCGGGAACTGGACGCCGTCGCCGCCGAGCGTCGCCGTCTGCCGATGGTCGAGATGCCCGACTACACACTCGAGGGCGAGGACGGCCCCGTCCGGCTGGCAGACGTCTTCGAGGGCAAGCGGCAGCTGATCGTCTACAACCACATGTGGTTCGCCGACAAGGAATGGCAGTGCTCGGGCTGCACAGGGTTCACCTCCCAGTACACCCGCCTGGAGTTCCTGGACGACTACGACGCACGGTTCGTCGTCGTCACCCAGGGCCCCGTCAAGGAGGCACTCGCCTACAAGCAGCGGGTCGGCAACCGGATGACGTGGTACTCGACCGCGAACAGCCCGTTCGGGTCCGACGTCGGCGCACCGCCCGGCGGAGGATTCGCCGTCAACGTGTTCCTCCGCGACGGCGACACCGTCTATCGCACCTGGCACACCGACGGCCGGGGCACCGAGCAGCTCAGCCACAGCTTCGCGCTGATCGACCTGCTGCCGTACGGACGTCAGGAGGAATGGCAGGACTCACCCGAGGGCTGGCCCCAGTCCCCCACCTACAGCCGGTGGGCGACGTCCGAGAACATCGCCGCGCTCTACGGCCCGGGCGCCGGCTGAGCGAAGAACCCGTCGCACCGGAGGGCGGGGCCACCAGGCGCCGACAGGGGCGAGCACAGCGGCCACCCCGCTCCCGCTCGCCCCGCCAGGCCCAGGCCACCCGTCCCGGCCGCCCGGCGCACCTCGGTGCACGTGCCCGCCCGCCACCGGCGCGTGAGGGCTCTGCAACCACTCCCGTACTGGTCGAACGAGCACCACGACCACGCGAGCTCCACCGGGCGCACTTCGCCGTCCTTCGACGCGAGTGCCGGGATGCTGGAGCTGGCCCGGCGGCGGCTCGGCGACGGTGCGGACCTGCGGGTGGCGGACCTGGGTGGCCCGCTTCCTTACGCCGATGACACGTTCGACGATGTAGTGGCGTCCCTGGTGCTGCACTACCTGGAGGACTGGGGGCCGGCGCTGGCCGAGTTGCGACGCGTACTCAGGCCCGGCGGCCGGCTGATCGCGTCCGTCGACCATCCCTCCGCCGTCACCCTCATACACCGCGAGGCCGGTCGCGAGGGCGAGCACAACTGTTTCGACACCACCGACTGGACCCAAGAGTGGACCATGGGCGGCCAGACCGCGCTGGTGAGCAGATGGCACAGGCCGCTGCACGCGATGATCGAGGCTTTCATCGGGGCCGGTTTCCGGATGACGGTCATCAGCGAGCCGGATCCCGATCCCGCCGCCCGCGAGCTGTTTCCCGAAGTCATCGCGGCCATGCCGCGCTTCCTGTGCTTCCTGCCGGCAAGGGGTCGCAGGAGGTGGGGAACGGTGTCAGCAGCCGGTGACCGGGTGGACAGCCGGAGGAGTGGTGGCCTGGAGGTCCCAGTCGGAGGGGCTGAAGGCCGAACCGCCAAGCAGTTGCACGGTGCCCTGGACGTTCCTGGCCACGGTCTTGTGCCAGTACCAAGGCCCGGTAGGGGCGGAGTTCGCGGTATCGAAGGTCCAGCCCCACTTTCGCAGGGCTGACTTCAGATGCGCGACGACCTGCGCGTCCGTGCCACCGCCGGTGAACGCCAAGTCCACCGTCGGCTCGTCCCAGCCGTAAGTGGACGCAATCCCGTCGCAGGAGTCCCACATCGGCTTGACCGCGTACCTCGAAGAGATGTGCGCCCCCGCTGGAGCGACGGCAAGCACCGGCTTGATCGCCGCAAGCAACCGTCCGCCCGGATCAGGATCTCCGACCGGCTGCGGCGTGCTGCTCCCGCACCCGGCCAGAACCACGGCTGCCGCAACCGCGACTGCTGAAGCCGCCACCCCGCGTCTCCACCCGTGTGCCGCCATCCTCACACCGTTGATCACGGCCTTCAGGACGCCCACCCACCCTGTTCGGTTCCCCGTAGGCCCCCCCGCACAGGGGGATGACGGGTCCTGGTGAGTGAACCTCAGGGTGGTTCGGCTGCTTCCCAGTAGCCCGCCGCCGGGTTCTTGTCGAGGTACTGCTGGTGGTGGTTCTCGATCGGGGAGCGGCTGGGCGCTCCCCGATCGCCGTTTCAAAGGCCGGCAGGGTTTCGAGGCAGCCAGTGTCGGTGGCTGTCACGCATTCGGTCGCGTTCCGCGGAGCTCGTTGCGATGACGTCCGCGCCGCCGTCGTATGGATGGTGGATGCGGCTGAGTCCGCTGTCGGTGATGATCACTCCGCTGAGTACGTCGTCTGCCACTTCCCGGAGGATGTCGTCGACCGTGCCTGGTCGCCAGGGGCGGCGATCAGCGTAGAGATGCGTGTGGCTGTGGAGTTCGGGGTCGGGATCGTCGTCGTACGCGAGCGTCGTCCATCGGGCGCCTTGGGGGTGCACCTCGTGCCGTCGCAGCGGGCGTTCCGGTCCGTCCGGTTCCCAGGACCAGGCCACGGTGATGACGTAGACGTCGGTGCCCGCGAAGAGTTCGTCCAGGATCGTGTTGTACCGGTGGAGGGCGATGCCGTACTCGTCGTCGGTCTCCGGGTAGCGCTTCGAGCCCGGGAGACTGTGGAAGCGCACCCAACGGTCGCTGTATGCAGTGCGCAGTTCGTGGGCGATGGGAGGCCCCTCGGGGAACTGGTGCTGCCACAGTGCGGACAGACGGATCAGGCCGTCATCCCTGTAGATGGGCAAGGAATGCGCCTTCAACGGGATAGGGGTGTTCCTGGGGCAGCAGTCGGCTGGCCGAGTCCAGGTCACCGCTGCGGACGAGGGCGTGGATCTCGTGGGCGAGGGGTGTGACGTCGCGGATGGCGACCGCCCACTCGTCCGCGTAGCGTCGTGCGGCCTCACCGGAAAGACCGAGCTGCAGAGATCGGTACGGCAGGGGCTGCAGGTGCAGATCCCGCTCGGGGTCCCACTGCACGCGAGCGGGCGCCCGCTTCAACTGACGCTGCCAGGCGGCTCGGTCGGCATGCACCCCGCGGGCGTAGCTCGACAGACACGCGTTGCGCAGCGCCCAATCGAAGCCGTCACGGCTGATCTCGACAGCCAGCACGGTCTCCTGCCCCTCCTTGGCGCCCCAGCCGCAGCGGTACATCATCCACCGGAACGACGGCTTGATCCACGTCATTCTGTCGCGCTTCCACACCGTGGGGAATCGGCCCTCGCGAACGGCGGGCAGGCCGATTTCCGGGGAGTACGCCTGGTAGACGGTGATCGTGGAATCCGTATAGGCCGCACGGATCCCGCGTTGCGGTTGTTCCATGCCGTACAGCGTGGGGTCAGCCGGTTCAGGAGGCCACTGATTTTGTCGGGCACGGCGCCTCCCCAGCCCCTGCACCGAACGGGGTGCATGGCTTGACCGTCGCAGATGCTGCTCGGCGTCTCCCACTACGGCCCACGGCTACCCGCGGTGTGGGCAGCCGCAGAAGGTCATTTCCAGGGCCGATGCCTCCTCTCCTCCTCGCCCACCCCCGCCAGCGCCACAACTTCATACACGGGGTCGGGGCTGGCGGGTACGCCTGCAAGAAGTGGACCGTGGATCCCACCCATAGTCTGCGACTTGCAGGCTCGACATCACGCCCGTCCCGGCGAGCCTGTGCTGCCATGTGACCCGTCGGGGCGCCCGATGGATCGCGGAGTGCCTCATGAGCCGTTGAACACCCACAACCGTCGCAGACCTTGCTGTCGGCGCCTCTTGTACCGCGCCGTGAGCCCGAGATCGCGCCCTGTGCTGATGCTGGCGAGGGCTCACGGCCCGGCAAACGGTCCGTCGGCGCGGAAGCCGCGCACCGGTCTCCGTACCTTCTCCGGCCCGGCCGAGTGTCGGACGGTCGTCGACCGCCGAGTTGACAGCGGCAACGAGCTGCCGTTCAGGGCGACTTCAGGTCGTCAGGCAACCTGAACCCGATTTCCGGCCTTTTCACAGATGGCACACAAGCACATCCTTCCGTGCCTGCAAGACGTGCACGACTCGTCCCGACCAGACGCAGAAAGAGCACCCATGACCAGACACCACCCCAATGCCTTAAGGCGTTCGGCGGTCATCGCCGCTGCCGCCCTCACCGTCGGCGCCGCCGGAACCCTCGCCGCGCCCGGCGCGGGAGCGGCTACACCGGCGGGCACGCCGAAGCTCGAACTGATCGCCGCCACCCCCGCGGTGACCGTCGACCGATGGGAGGGCGAGCCGGGGATCTACCTGGACCTCGGCACTTACATCACGGTCGACGGGGGACCGTTCGAGCTGCGGGTGACGCGCAAGTCCTACAACGACCCTGTCGTCGCATCGCAGGTGATCCGCTCCGGTGGCCGGACGGTGACCAAGACCCTGCCGAAGGGCCTGGTGAAGGACTTCTCGGGTCTGCCGGGCTTCCTCAAGGTCAGCATCAGCGACGAGTCGGGGGCGAAGAAGGTCGACACCACGCAGTCGTTCTGCCCGAACAACCGGGCGGGCCGGATCCGGCCGGATGCCCCGGCCACCTCGAAGTACCCCGACGGCTGCTCCGACAACCCGTTCGCGCTCGGCGGGGTGTGGGGTGTCGAGAAGGGCTGGGCGGCCGCCACGTCCCAGGGCTTCCGTGGGGACGACGCGATCGACCTGCCGGCCGGCGTCTACACCGCGAAGGTGTCGGTGGCGAAGAAGTATCGCGACCTGTTCGGAATACCCGACAAGACCCAGACCATCAAGGTGACGGTCCGCCAGCAGGACTCCGGCGGGGGCCAGGGTCTGGCCGGCGCCAAGCGCGGGCAGAAGAGCACGTCGAAGCACCCGAAGCCGGCCGCCAGACGCCCGGTCGGCAAGGCGGCCGTCGCCGCCGCCATGCCCAAGCCCGACCTGCGCGCCCTCCCCGCGTACGGCATCGCGATCACCGACGGGGCCGAGGGCGGAGCGGGTGCCGTCGCCGGCAAGGACTACCTCGCCTTCAGCGCCACCGTCTGGAACGGTGGCCCCTCGCCGCTGGTCGTGGACGGGTTCCGCAAGCCCGGCGCGGAGAAGATGGACGCGTACCAGTACTTCTACGACGCCAAGGGCAAGCAGGTCGGGTACACACCCACCGGCACCATGGAGTGGGACCCGCGGGAGGGCCACCAGCACTGGCACTTCAGCGACTTCGCCAGCTACCGGCTGCTCGGCGCGGACAAGAAGGAGATAGTCCGCAGCGGCAAGGAGGCGTTCTGCCTGGCCAACACCGACGCCATCGACTACACGGTGAAGAACGCCAACTGGCACCCGTACAACACCGACCTCGCCACCGCCTGCGGTGAGGAGACCGCCGTCTCGGTGCGCGAGGTGCTCGACGTCGGCAACGGCGACACCTACAGCCAGTACCGGCCCGGTCAGTCCTTCGACGTCACGGACCTGCCGAACGGCACCTATTACATCCAGGTCATCGCCAACCCCGACAACCGGCTCAAGGAGCAGAGCACGGCCAACAACGTCACGTACCGCAAGGTCGTCCTCGGCGGTACGCCGGGGGCCCGCTCGGTGACCGTGCCGAAGTACGGCCTCATCGACGCTCCCTGACCACCCGGCGGGCGGGGGTACACGCCTCCGCCCGCTCACCGGCACGACACGTCTCCGCTGCCACGAATCCGGTGAATCGGCAACGGCGCCCGCAGTGACCGGCAGGCGTTCGCCCCCGAGTTCGACAGCCACTGGATACGCGGTGACGATGGCCCGGCCGAGTCTGTTGCCACCGGTCCGTGACGTCCGACACCGGAGCGGCACCCGAAGGACAGGACTCCCCCCAGCCCGTCCCGAACGGGTCACTTGGCTTGACCCCCGTCCCGCCCAATCCGCAGTAGCCGTCCGGGTTCTTGCTGCCTGAAAGGTACTGCTGGTGGTAACGCTCAGCCCGGCAGATGCTGCTCGGCGCCTCCCAATGCGGCCCGCGGCGACTCGTGGCAAGAGCAGCCACGGACGGTCGCTTCGGAGGCCGACGCTCCTTCACGCCCGTTCCACCTCGCACCCCCGCCGGGCCTCAACCACCCGATCGAGTGCCTCGCCCGCCTCAGTGCGTGTGACCACTCGACGCCGGCGACGGACCCGCGTTCTTGACCGTCAACGGCAGCAGCTTCTTGCCGGTCGGGCCGATCTGGATGTGGGTGTCCATCTGCGGGCACACCCCGCAGTCGAAGCAGGGGGTCCAGCGGCAGTCCTCGACCTCTGTCTCGTCGAGGGCGTCCTGCCAGTCCTCCCAGAGCCAGTCCTTGTCGAGGCCCGAGTCGAGGTGGTCCCAGGGGAGGACCTCCTCGTAGGTGCGCTCGCGGGTGGTGTACCAGTCGACGTCCACGCCCAAGGGGGCCAGGGCCTTGTCGGCGCAGGCCATCCAGCGGTCGTAGGAGAAGTGCTCGCGCCAGCCGTCGAAGCGGCCGCCGTCCTCGTAGACGGCGCGGATGACGGCGCCGATGCGGCGGTCACCCCGGGAGAGCAGGCCTTCGACGATGCCGGGCTTGCCGTCGTGGTAGCGGAAGCCGATCGAGCGGCCGTACTTCTTGTCGCCGCGGATCTTGTCGCGAAGCTTCTCCAGGCGGGCGTCGGTCTCCTCGGCGGAGAGCTGCGGGGCCCACTGGAAGGGGGTGTGGGGCTTGGGGACGAAGCCGCCGATGGAGACCGTGCAGCGGATGTCGTTGGAGCGGGAGACCTCGCGGCCCTTGGCGATGACCTTCGTCGCCATGTCGGCGATCTGGAGGACGTCGTCGTCGGTCTCGGTGGGCAGGCCGCACATGAAGTACAGCTTCACCTGGCGCCAGCCGTTGCCGTAGGCCGTCGAGACCGTGCGGATCAGGTCGTCCTCCGAGACCATCTTGTTGATGACCTTGCGGATGCGTTCCGAGCCGCCTTCGGGGGCGAAGGTCAGGCCGGAGCGGCGGCCGTTGCGCGTCAGTTCGTTCGCCAGGTCGATGTTGAAGGCGTCGACGCGGGTGGAGGGGAGGGAGAGGCCGATCTTGTCCTCGGTGTAGCGGTCGGCGAGGCCCTTGGCGATGTCGCCGATCTCGGAGTGGTCCGCGGAGGAGAGGGAGAGGAGGCCGACCTCCTCGAAGCCGGTCGCCTTGAGGCCCTTGTCGACCATCTCGCCGATGCCGGTGATCGAGCGTTCGCGGACCGGGCGGGTGATCATGCCTGCCTGGCAGAAACGGCAGCCGCGGGTGCAGCCGCGGAAGATCTCGACGGACATGCGTTCGTGGACCGTCTCGGCGAGGGGGACCAGCGGCTGCTTGGGGTACGGCCACTCGTCCAGGTCCATGACCGTGTGCTTGGAGACGCGCCACGGGACGCCGGACTTGTTGGGGACCACGCGGGCGATGCGGCCGTCGGGGAGGTACTCGACGTCGTAGAACGCCGGGATGTAGACGGAGCCGGTCTTCGCCAGGCGCAGGAGGACCTCCTCGCGGCCGCCGGGGCGGCCCTCCGCCTTCCACTCGCGGATGATCCTCGTCATGTCGAGGACGGCCTGCTCGCCGTCGCCGATGATCGCCGCGTCGATGAAGTCCGCGATCGGTTCCGGGTTGAAGGCGGCGTGGCCGCCGGCCAGGACGATCGGGTGGTCGAGCGTGCGGTCCCTGGACTCCAGGGGGATGCCGGCCAGGTCCAGGGCCGTGAGCATGTTCGTGTAGCCCAGCTCCGTGGAGAAGGACAGGCCGAACACGTCGAAGGCCTGCACGGGGCGGTGGCTGTCCACCGTGAACTGGGGGACGCCGTGCTCGCGCATCAGCGCCTCCAGGTCCGGCCACACGCTGTACGTGCGCTCGGCGAGGACGCCCTCCTGCTCGTTGAGGACCTCGTAGAGGATCATGACGCCCTGGTTGGGCAGGCCGACCTCGTAGGCGTCCGGGTACATCAGCGCCCAGCGGACGTCGCAGGTCTCCCACGGCTTGACCGTGGAGTTGAGCTCTCCGCCGACGTACTGGATCGGCTTCTGCACGTGCGGGAGCAGAGCTTCGAGCTGCGGGAACACAGACTCGGCGACCTGAGAGGCGGCTTCGGCAGGCATCTCGCGGACCTTTGTGAGGTGGCTGGGGGCGACTCCCCGGCCGGAGGCTGGGGTGGCTCTCACCGGCCGGTGACCGGGGAGGGTGACCATCTAGCCTAACCCGGTCGGCGGCCTCCCCCGTACGCCCGGATCACAGCGGCGTCTCGGCCTTGATGCTCTCCCAGGCCTGTGGTGCCCCGGCCTCCACCGCCGCCGCCCGCTGTTCCTCGCGGCCGTACAGCAGCCCGTACGTGAAGGTGCTCTCCCCCGCGGCGTGGGCCACCGCGGACAGCTCGCGCAGGGTCTCGCGGGCCATCACGCTGTCCTGGTGCTCGCCGAGCATGGTCTGGAGCGTCTTCATGGAGGTGAGCAGGGTTTTCGCCGGCTTGCCGAGGGCGGGGCGGGCGGCCTCGGCCGCGTAGCGGGTGCGCTTGGCCTTCTTGCGGGCCTCGTGCAGGCCGAGGTCGCGGTCGTGGCCAGGGGGCTGTGCCATGCCCGTCTCGATCAGGTCGGCGACCTTCGCGAAGTCCTTGCGCACGGCCTTGGCGAGGACCTCCTCGGGGTCGCCGGCGGCCGCCTTCAGCAGCGGCGGGTCGGCGGCCAGGGCGTCCAGGGTGTCGAGGAGCGCCAGGTAGCGCTTGGAGTCCAGGACGCCGAGGAGGCGGCTGCGGGAGCCGCGTTCGCCCGCTTCGGCCCAGTGGTGCAGGCGGTCGTGGACGGGGCCGTCGACGAGGGCGGGGGGTACGTCGGCGAGGTCCGCCAGCAGGCGTTCGGCCAGGACCTCCTGGTCGCGGCCCACGCCCAGTTCGCCGGCCAGCCATTTCAGCTCGTCGGCGATCGGGTCGGTGACCTGGCGGTCCAGGACCTTGCCGAAGGTGCGGAAGGTGCTGCGCAGCCGGCGGGTGGCGACCCGCATGTCGTGGACGCCCTCCTCGGTGTCCAGGCGGACGGCCGGGTCGAGCTCGACGATCGCGTCGCGCTGGGCGCGGACGTAGGCCATGACGTGGTCGCCTGCGGTGACCGGGGAGGCGGGGCCGGTCTTCGGGGGGCGTGGTCTGCCGCCCTTGGTCTCGGCGAGGGCGCGGGCCAGTTTCGACGCGGACTTCGAGGGGTGTACGCCCGCCTTGCCCAGCCGTTTCTCGACCTTGTCGAGGAAGGCGGGGTCGCCGCCGTCGGCGAGTTCCACCTCGATCTCGGTCCACTGGGCCCTGCCCTTGCCGCCGAAGAGCCGGTCGGCGCGGACGCGGTCCACGCTCACCTCGGCGAGCAGGGCGCCGTCGGTGTCGACGAGGTGCCGGATGTCGCGGGTGGTGCGCAGGCGGATCACCGGGACCAGGCGGCCCTCGCGGACCCGGGAGCGGGCCAGGGCGGCGAGTTCGTCGGGGAGCGTGTCGGAGAGGGGGGCGTGGATCTCGTCCCGGACGCCGGGGGCGACGGGGAGTTTGAGGTGCCAGCCGGCGTCGCTGCCACCGCTGCGGTGGCGCAGGGTGACTCTGGCCGAGGCCAGGCGCAGGTCGGAGGTGTCGTGGTAGGTCGCGTCGAGTTCGGCGGTGCCCTTGTCCACGACGTTCGCCACCCCGGCGACGCCGGTCAGGTCGGGCAGGCCGCTGTCATCGGATTCGTACTTGCGCTCGATTTCACGCTTAGCATCCGCCATGAACAGAATCTAATAGCCCAGCACCGCGGGGGCCAGCGGCCGAAGCGGGTAAATCGAAGGGAAAGACAAAACAAGCCACAGGTGAACACATGGAGAACAATGTGGCCACCTGTGAGCTTTTGCCCCGGTACTACGCAGACATCGGGCGCTGCACTCTGATCGACTGGAGCAGTCCCACCGCCACCCACACCGCGAACATCGACGAACCGCCGTACGACACGAACGGCAGCGGCAGGCCGGTGACCGGCATGATGCCGAGGGTCATGCCGATGTTCTCGAACGCCTGGAACGCGAACCACGCCACGATCCCCGCCGCGACGATCGTGCCGTACAGCTCGGTCGTCTCGCGGGCGATACGGCAGGCGCGCCACAGGACGACGCCGAGGAGCACGATGATCAGGCCGGCGCCGACGAAGCCCAGCTCCTCCCCCGCGACCGTGAAGACGAAGTCGGTCTGCTGCTCGGGGACGAACTGGCCGGTGGTCTGCGAGCCGTGGAAGAGGCCCGCGCCGGTCAGGCCGCCGGAGCCGATCGCGATACGGGCCTGGTTGGTGTTGTAGCCGACGCCCGAGGGGTCGAGGCTCGGGTTGGCGAAGGCTGCGAAGCGGGCGATCTGGTACTCGTCCAGGATGTGCAGCTGCCAGATGGCGATGCAGCCGGTCACGCCCGCGGCGAGCAGGCCGAAGATCCAGCGGTTCGAGGCGCCGGAGGCGAGCAGCACGCCGAGGATGATGGTCACCATGACCAGGACCGTGCCGAGGTCGGGCATGAGCAGCACGATCAGGATCGGGACCGCGGCCAGGCCCAGGGACTGCAGGACGGTGCGGTGGTCGGGGTACTTCTTGTCGCCGGCGTCGACCCTCGCCGCCAGTATCATCGCCATGCCCAGAATGATCGTGATCTTCACGAACTCGGCGGGCTGCAGCGAGAAGCCGCCGCCGAGGACGATCCAGTTGCGGCTGCCGTTGATGGTGGCGCCCAGCGGGGTCAGCACCGCGAGGATGCCCATCAGGGACAGGCCGTAGAGGATCGGCACGGCGTTGCGGAGCTGGCGGTGGCCGACCCAGACGGTGCCGATCATCAGGGCGAGCCCGATGCCGGTGTTCATCAGGTGCCGGATCAGGAAGTAGTACTGGTCGCCCTGGTTGATCTCGGTGCGGTTGCGGGTGGCCGAGAAGACCAGCAGCGAGCCGAGCAGGGACAGGGCGAGGGCGGCCAGCAGCATCGGCCAGTCCAGGCGGCGGGTCAGCGAGTCCCGGGCGAAGGCCCGGGTCCAGCCGGCCCGTGCCGGGCCGTATCCGGAGACGGAGAAGCTGTTGACGCCGGTCATGTGAGCATCCTCCGGCTTCCCCTCTTGCGCGGTCGCCTGCGGGTGGTGCGGTTGCCCGTGGACGGTGAGGCCGTGGTGGCGGCCGGGGTCTGCCCGTTGTCGGTGGTCTTGTCGCCCTGCTGGGAGTAGACCTCGAAGTCCTTCGCCGGGTCCTTGGAGATCTTCGGGGAGTCGATGGTGCCGTCCGTGCGGACCTTCGGCAGGCCCTTCTGCGGGGTGTAGAGCAACGCCTTCGACTTGTCGACGGAGCCGTCCGCGCTGACTCCGTAGAGCGCGCTGTAGATGTTGCGGACCGCCTCGCCGGAGGCACCGGAACCGGTACCGGCCTGGGCGATGGTCATGATGACCGTGTAGTCCTTGGTGTAGGTGGCCAGCCACGACGTGGTCTGCTTGCCGTAGACCTCGGCGGTACCGGTCTTGCCGTGCAGGGCGATCTTGTCCTGCGGCCAGCCGCCGAACTTCCAGGCCGCCGTACCGCGGGTGATGACGCCCGCGAAGGCCTCGTCCATGCCCTTGATGGTGGCCTGGCTGACGGGCAGCTTGCGCACCGCCTTGGGCTTGATCTCCTGGACGGTCTTGCCGTCGGCGCTGACGATCGCCTTGCCGATGGTCGGCTGGTACTCGGTGCCGCCGTTGGCGACGGCGCTGTAGATCATCGCCTCCTGGATCGGCGTGACGAGGGTGTCGCCCTGACCGATGGAGTAGTTGATCTCGTCGCCCTCGCGCATCTTGTTGCCTTCGAGGCAGTTCTCGTACTCGATCTTCTCGACGTAGGTGCCGTCCTTCTTACCGGACTTGCACCAGGCGTCCTTGTTGGCCTTCCAGTAGTCGAGCTTCCACTGGCGGTCGGGGATCCGGCCGGTGACCTCGTTGGGCAGGTCGACGCCGGTCTCCTTGCCGAGGCCGAACTGGTGGGCGGTCTTGAAGAACCAGTCCTTGGGCTCGCCCTTCTTCGGGTTGATGCCGCCGTCCTTCTTCCACTGGGCGTCGGCGAGGCCGTAGAACACGGTGTCGCAGGAGACCTCCAGGGCGCGGCCCAGCGAGATGGGACCGAAGTTCTCGCCCTCGAAGTTCTTGAAGACCTGGCCGCCCACCGAGTAGGAGCTGGTGCAGGGGTAGCCGCCGTCCCAGGCGTAGCCGGCCTGGACCGCGGCTGCGGTGGAGACCACCTTGAACGTCGAACCGGGGGCCGCCTGACCCTGTATGGCCCTGTTGAGCAGCGGGTAGTCGGAGTTCTTGCCGGTGAGGGCCTGGTAGTCCTTGGCGGAGATGCCGCCGACCCACACGTTCGGGTCGTAGGTCGGGGCGGAGGCCATGGCGACGATCCGGCCGGTCTTGGCCTCCATCACGACGACGGCGCCCGAGTCGGCCTTGTAGTTCTCCTGGGTGATCTTGTCGTACTGCTTGCGGGCGGCCTTCATGGCCTTGTCCAGCTCGTTCTCGGCGACCCGCTGCACCCGCGAGTCGATGCTGGTGACCAGGTTCGAACCGGGCTCGGCGGCGTCGGACTTGGCCTTGCCGATGACCCGGCCGAGGTTGTCGACCTCGTAGCGGGTGACGCCGGCCTTGCCGCGCAGCTCCTTGTCGTACTCGCGCTCCAGGCCCGAGCGGCCGACCTGGTCGGAGCGCAGGTACGGGGAGGAGGTGTCCTTGGCCTGCTGGATCTCGTCGTCGGTGACCGGGGAGAGGTAGCCGAGGACCTGCGCGGTGTTGGACTTGCCGGGGGCCGGGTAGCGGCGGACGGCCTCGGGCTCGGCGGTGATGCCGGGGAAGTCCTCGGAGCGCTCGCGGATCTGCAGGGCCTGCTTGGCGGTGGCCTCGTCGGTGATCGGGATCGGCTGGTACGGCGAGCCGTTCCAGCAGGGCTGGGGGGTCTTGGCGTCGCAGAGGCGGACCTTCTGCATGACCTCCGTGGGGCTCATCCCGAGGACGCCGGCGAGCTTGGTCAGGACCGCCTTGCCGTCGTCCTTCTGCTTGAGCAGGTCGGTGCGGGAGGCGGAGACGACCAGGCGGGTCTCGTTGTCCGCGAGGGGGACTCCGCGGGCGTCCAGGATCGAGCCGCGGACGGCGGGCTCGACGACCTGCTGGACGTGGTTGCCGGAGGCCTCCTTCTGGTACTCGGCGCCCTCGCGGATCTGCAGGTACCACAGGCGGCCGCCGAGGGTGCCGAGCAGGGACAGCACCAGGATCTGGATGACGACGAGACGGATCTGGACCCGTGGGGTCCGACCGGTCTCGGGAATGTTGGTCACTGGGCTGCCTCCCCCTCTCCCTGCACGAAGGCGCGTGCGCGTACGAATGATGAACGATGGACCTGTGAGGCCGCGTTCCGCCCCCGTGCACTCGTTCGGGTGAACTCCCCCGTGTTCACAGGCGCTTGACTCCCTTGATGCGGCCGACGCGGACGGTGCGGGTGCGGGCCTTGGCCTTGAGTCCGCCGAGGCCGCCGCGCTGGCCGCCGATGCGCATTCCGGTGCCGGAGGAGATCCAGCCGGAGGAGATGTCGCCCGCCTTGCCGCCGGAGTTGGCCTCCGTGAGCGGGTCGTTGTCGGCGCGGCGGGCCAGGGCCATGACGCCGGGGACCACGAACGGGGCGAGCAGCAGGTCGTACAGGGCGGCCGTGATCAGCAGGCTGGTCATGCCGACGTGCCGGGCGGCGGTGTCGCCGACGAGGGCGCCGACGCCCGCGTACAGCAGGGTGGAGCCGATGGCGGCGGCGACCACGACGAGCATCGGGCCGGTCGCGGACTTCAGGCGGCCGTTCTCCGGCTTGATGAGGCCGGCGAAGTAGCCGACGACGCACAGCACCAGGGCGTAGCGGCCGGCGGCGTGGTCGGCGGGCGGCGCGAGGTCGGCGAGGAGTCCGGCGCCGAAGCCGACGAGGGCGCCGCCGACATGGCCGTACACCATGGCCAGGCCGAGGACGGTGAGCAGCATGAGGTCGGGGACGGCGCCCGGCAGGTGCAGGCGGGCGAGGACGCTCACCTGGATCACCAGGGCGACGACGACCAGGGCGGAGGAGAGCAGGAGCCGGTTGACACGCATGGGGGATTCAGCTCCTACTGCTGCTCGCCGGTGGTGTCGGACGCGTTGGCGCTCGCGTCCGCGGACGGGGTGACCGTGACGGTCACCGTCGGGGTCGGGGTCGGCTTCGGCTTGGCCGGGAGCACCTCGTCGCGCGGGTCCTTCTTCGGTGCCTGGACGACCACACCGACGATGTCGAGCTTGGTGAAGGACACGAACGGCGTGACGTACAGGGTGCGGGTGAGGCCGCCGTTGGACGGGTCCACGCTGGAGACCGTGCCGACCGGGACCCCGGGCACGAACGGCTTGTCGCCCTGGGAGCCGAAGGTGACGAGCCGGTCGCCCTTCTTCACCTCGGCCTTGCTGTCGAGGAGTTCGACGCGCAGCGGGCGGTCGCCCTGGCCGGAGGCGAAGCCGAGTTCGTCGCTGCCCTCCATGCGGGTGCCGACGGTGAAGTCGGGGTCGTTGGCGAGCAGCACGGTGGAGGCGTCCGGGCCGACGGTCGTGACGCGGCCGACCAGGCCGTTGCCGTTGAGGACGGTCATGTCCCGCTTGATGCCGTCGTTGTAGCCGACGTCGATGGTGACGGTCCAGGAGAAGCCCTGCGCCGACCCTATGGCGATGACCTGGGCGCCCTTGATGCCGTACTGGCCCTCGGCGGCCACGTTGAGCATCTTCTCCAGCTGGCTCAGGCGGCTGCGGTTGCGGTCGTCGCTGCCGAGCTTCGCCTTGAGGGTCGCGTTCTGCTTCTCCAGCCGGGCCAGCCGGTCGTGCCGGTCGCCGGAGTCACGGACGGCGGAGACGGCGTTTCCGACCGGGTCCACCACCGTCGACATGCCGTTCTCGATCGGGCCGAAGACCGCGGCCGCGGCCTGCCGGGCGCCGTCCACCGGGGAGTTCCTGCCACCTCGGATGTCCACCGTGATCAGCGCGAACGCGATGGCGATCAGCAGCACCAGGAGCAGCCGGCTCTCTTTCGTGTCCCTCACGTGCGGCGGCCGTGCCTTCCTCAATAGGAACCTGCGGGAGCTTGTTCTGAAAGCTTGTGGAGCGTGGGGAGCTTGTTCTGAAAGCTTGTGGAGCGTGGGGAGCTTGTTCTGAAAGCTTGTGGAGCGTGGGGGGCTTGTGGTGAAGCGTGGGGGTGGGGGTGCGGGAGGCGGGGCGGAGCTCGTTTTGTGTGAGCTTATGCCTCCATATCAACGATCCGCCGCACGAGAGGGGGTCATCTCGTACGGCGGAATCGAAGAGTTACGTCATCTGCGCGGCTGGGCGTCCAGGACCTGCTGGAGCGCCTCGAACTCCTCGACGCACTTGCCGGAGCCGAGCGCCACGCTGTCCAGCGGGTCCTCGGCGATGTGGATCGGCATGCCGGTCTCCCGGCGCAGCCGCTCGTCCAGACCGCGCAGCAGGGCTCCGCCGCCGGTCAGAACGATTCCCCTGTCCATGATGTCGCCGGACAGCTCCGGCGGGCACTTGTCGAGCGTCGTCTTGACGGCGTCGACGATGGCGTTGACGGGTTCCTCGATCGCCTTGCGGACCTCGGCGGCCGAGATGACCACGGTCTTCGGCAGACCGGACACCAGGTCCCGGCCGCGGATCTCGGTGTGCTCGTCGGAGTCGAGTTCGTACGCCGAACCGATCGTGATCTTGATCTGTTCGGCCGTCCGCTCACCGAGGAGGAGGCTGTACTCCTTCTTGATGTGCTGGATGATCGCGTTGTCCAGTTCGTCGCCGGCGACGCGGATGGACTGGGCGGTGACGATGCCGCCGAGCGAGATGACCGCGACCTCCGTGGTGCCGCCGCCGATGTCCACCACCATGTTGCCCGTGGCCTCGTGGACCGGCAGGCCGGAGCCGATGGCGGCGGCCATGGGCTCCTCGATGATGTGCACCTGACGGGCACCGGCCTGCGACGACGCCTCGATGACGGCACGGCGCTCGACACCCGTGATGCCGGAGGGCACACACACCACGACACGCGGACGGGCCAGGTACCGGCGCTTGTGGATCTTCAGGATGAAGTAGCGGAGCATCCGCTCGGTGATCTCGAAGTCGGCGATCACGCCGTCCTTCAACGGGCGTACGGCGACGATGTTGCCGGGCGTGCGCCCGATCATCTTCTTCGCCTCCGCGCCGACCGCCAGAATTCCACCGGTGTTCGTATTGATCGCGACAACGGACGGCTCGTTGAGTACGATCCCGCGACCCCTGACGTACACCAGCGTGTTGGCGGTCCCGAGGTCGACAGCCATGTCACGGCCGATGAACGACATTGAGTTCCCCATCAGGATTCGTCTGGCCTTCCCGGGAGCTTTTGAGGGCATTTCAGGTCGGCGAAGTGGGTGCTGTGACGTGAAGGCTTCCATCGTAGACGCGCCTGCACGAACACTGCGCGAGGGTCTTCGCCATTGTCAGCACGTGTGTGGCCGCCTCGCTTGTGGAGACGGGCCAACGGGGCCACTCGTTCCCCCGATCGGCACGCATATGCCGAGGGACGGCCGAAATCGTTCGGCCGTCCCAGGTCACGCAGCTCAATGGGCTGACGCCTCATCAAAAACTTCCACCAAAACTCCGTACGGGCCCGTCGCGGGGGCCCGGAGGGCTGGGTGCGGGGCCCGGAGGGTTACGCGCGGCCCGGGAAGAAGATCTTGACCTCGCGCTCGGCGGACTCCTCCGAGTCGGACGCGTGGATCAGGTTCTCGCGGACGATCACGCCGAAGTCGCCGCGGATGGAGCCGGGCGCGGCGGCGATCGGGTCGGTGGGGCCGGCCAGCGCGCGGACACCCTCGATGACGCGCTCGCCCTCGACGATCAGGGCGACGGACGGGCCGGAGGCCATGAACTCGACCAGCGGCTCGTAGAACGGCTTGCCGACGTGCTCGCCGTAGTGCTGCTCCAGCGTGGCGCGCTCCAGGGTGCGCAGCTCCAGCGCGGTGATCTGCCAGCCGGCCTTGCGCTCGATACGGCTGATGATCTCGCCGGTCAGGCCCCGACGGACGGCGTCGGGCTTGAGCAGGACGAGGGTGCGCTGGGTCACGGGGGGCTCCTTCGCGGTACTGACGTGTGCGGTGTGGAGAGGCTACAGGGCTGGCCTGGGCGTTCGTTGTGCGGTGTGCGGGCGTCCGGTGCGGCCGCCTTCGAGGGCTGCCCCCCGGACCCCCGCTCCGGCTTGAACGGCCTCGTCCTCGAACGCCGGACGGGCTGGAGAGCGGGGGTGAGGGTCGGCTGCCGTCCTCAAGCGCCGGACGGGCTGTCCTGAGTGCTCTGCGCCGCGAAGCGGGCCTTCGCCTCGTCGATCTTCTTCCCGTAGTGCACGGACGCCCACCACAGGCCGGCGAAGAGCGCGCCCAGGAAGTACATCGTCGGGACGAAGATCCCGGATGCGACCAGGGCGATCTGCAGGGCCCAGCCGAGGGCCACGCCGCCGGGGCGGGTGATCACCCCGCACAGGGCCACGCAGAGGAACATGGCGATGCCGCTGACCAGCCACACCGTGGAGGCGGACAGGTCGGCGTCCTTCATGGCGACCAGGGCGGCGAAGCCGATGACGAAGAACTCGCCGATCAGGGTGGAGGAGCAGAGCGTGCGCATGGTCAGCGCCTCCCGAGGAGCAGTCGGGCCTCGCCCACGGTGATGACGGAGCCGGTGACCAGCACCCCGCCGCCGGCGAACTCGCCCTCCTCCTCGGCGAGCGTGATCGCGGCCTCCAGGGCGTCGGGCAGCCGCGGCTCGACCTGGACGCGGTCCTCGCCGAACACCTCGACGGCGATCGCGGCCAGCTCGTCGGCGTCCATCGCGCGGTGGCTGGAGTTCTGGGTGATCACGACCTCGGCGAAGATCGGTTCGAAGGCCTCCAGGAGGCCCCGGACGTTCTTGTCGCCGCTGGCGCCCACCACGCCGATCAGCCGGCTGAAGTCGAAGGCCTCGCCGACGGCCTCGGCGGTGGCGCGGGCGCCGGCGGGGTTGTGGGCGGCATCGAGGACGACGGTGGGAGAGCGCCGTACGACCTCCAGGCGGCCCGGGGAGGAGACCGCCGCGAAGGCCTTGCGGACCGTGTCGATGGCGAGGGACTCGGGGCGCTGGGAGCCGACGCCGAAGAACGCCTCCACCGCGGCGAGCGCGACGGCCGCGTTGTGGGCCTGGTAGGGGCCGTGCAGAGGCAGGTAGACCTGGTCGTACTCGCCGCCGAGGCCGCGCAGGGTGAGCAGCTGGCCGCCGACGGCGACCTGGCGGGCGACGACACCGAACTCCAGGCCCTCGCGGGCGACGGTGGCGTCGACCTCGACGGCCTTCTTCAGGAGCACCTGCGCCGCGTCGACCGGCTGCTGGGCCAGGATGACCGTCGCGTCCTGCTTGATGATGCCGGACTTCTCGCCGGCGATCTCCGCGGTGGTCCCGCCGAGCCGGTCGGTGTGGTCGAGGTCGATCGGGGTGACGACGGCGACGTCGGCGTCGATGACGTTGGTGGCGTCCCAGGAGCCGCCCATGCCGACCTCGACGACGGCGACGTCGACCGGGGCGTCCGCGAAGGCCGCGTACGCCATGCCGGTGAGCACCTCGAAGAAGGAGAGCCGGTACTCCTGCTGCGAGTCGACCATCTCGACGTAGGGCTTGATGTCGTTGTACGTCTCGATGAACCGCTCGGCGGAGATCGGGGCGCCGTCGAGGCTGATGCGCTCGGTGATCGACTGCACGTGCGGGCTGGTGTAGCGGCCGGTGCGCAGGTCGAAGGCGCCGAGCAGGGCCTCGATCATGCGGGCGGTGGAGGTCTTGCCGTTGGTGCCGGTGATGTGGATCGAGGGGTACGACCGCTGGGGCTCGCCCAGCACGTCCATGAGGGCGGCGATCCTGGTGACCGACGGCTCCAGCTTGGTCTCGCCCCAGCGGGTGGCGAGCTCCGCCTCCACCTCGCGCAGGGCCCGGTCGACCTCGGGGTCCTCGGGGCGGCCCGGGACGTCGGCCTGCTGCGGGCCGCCGCCCTGGGTGCGCAGGGTCCGGCTGCCGGCTTCGATCACCGCGAGATCGGGATCACGGTCCGTCTCTGCCGCGACGATGTCGTCGAAGTCGTCGGAGTCGTCTTCGAAGCTCTCGTCGAAGCTCTCATGGGGGTCGTGCGGAGGCAGATCACTCACGGCACCAGTCTACGGAGCCCCGCGGCCGCGTGGTCGCGTCGGTCACCGGTAGCGCCTGCTCGCACCAGATCGTCTTGCCGGCGGAGGTCTGCCTGGTCCCCCACCGCCGGGTGAGCTGGGCCACCAGCAGCAGGCCCCGGCCGCCCTCGTCGAAGACCCGGGCCCGCCGCAGGTGCGGGGCGGTGCTGCTGCCGTCGGAGACCTCGCAGATCAGCATGGTGGTGTCGCGGATGAGCCGCAGCTGGATCGGGGAGCCGCCGTAGCGGATGGCGTTCGTGACGAGTTCGCTGACCACCAGTTCGGTGGTGAACGACAGCTCGTCCAGCTTCCAGGCGTCGAGCTGCCCGGTGGTCAGGGTCCGGGCCCTGGCGACGTGCTCGGGGTCCGCGGGGACCTCCCAGGTGGCCACCTGGTCGCAGGGCAGGGCGCGGGTGCGGGCGAGCAGCAGGGTGACGTCGTCGGCGGGTTCGCCGGTGCGCAGCGAGGTCACCACCCGGTCGCAGGCCGCCTCCAGCGACTCCCTCTCCCCGGACGCCGCCAGCGCGCCGCGGAGCCGTTCGAGGCCGTGGCTCAGGTCGAGGTTGCGGGAGTGCACCAGGCCGTTGCTGAACAGCGCGAGGGTGGAGCCCGCGGCGAGGTCCAGGTCGGTGGTCTCGAACGGCAGCCCGCCGAGCCCGAGCGGCGGGCCGGCCTCGCCGGGGGCCGCCTCCACCGCGCCGTGGGGAGTGATCACGAAGGGCAGCGGATGGCCCGCGCTGGCCAGGGAGCAGCGCCCTGATATGGGGTCGTAGACGGCGTACAGGCAGGTCGAGCCCACCTCACCGGCCTGTTCCCCGGCGCCGTCGTCGAGGTGCAGGACCAGGTCGTCCAGGTGGGTGAGGAGTTCGTCGGGGGGCAGGTCGACGTCCGCGAGGGTGCGGACCGCGGTGCGCAGCCGGCCCATGGTGGCGGAGGCCTGGATGCCGTGGCCGACGACGTCCCCGACGACCAGGGCCACCCGGGTGCCCGACAGCGGGATCACGTCGAGCCAGTCGCCGCCGACCCCGGCGCGGGTGCCGGTGGGGAGGTAGCGGTAGGCGAAGTCGACGCTCGGGCAGTCGGGCATGACCTGCGGCAGCAGGCTGCGCTGGAGCGCCAGCGCGGTCTCGCGCTCCCGGGTGAAGCGCCGTGCGTTGTCGATGGCGGTCGCGGCCTTCGCGGCGAGTTCCTCCGCGTCGGACAGGTCGTCCTTCTCGAACGGCGGGGAGTCCCGGGTGCGCCAGAAGACGATCACCCCCATCAGGACGCCCTGCGCGGACAGGGGTGCGGTGATCAGCGAGCGCAGGCCGTAGTCGAGGAGCCGGTCCAGGTGGCGCGCGTCGGGAAACCTCGCGTTCCGGGTGCCCCTCAGATCGGCTACGAAGGCCGCGCCGGGGCCGCCGGGCCGGCCGGCTCCGGGCGGCGGGCTCACAGCGATGAGGGCACCGACCGGGTCCAGCGGGGAGTCGTCGCGGATGCCGCCCCGGGCCACGCGCCGCAGGACGGTCTCGGCCGCCGTCGGCTCCCCGCCGCTCAGCACCGGCTCCTCCAGGTCGACGGTGACGAAGTCGGCGAAGCGGGGGACGGCCACCCGCACCAGCTCGTCGGCGGTCCGCCCCACGTCGAGAGTGTTGCCGACGGCGGTACCGGCGTCGTAGAGCAGCCGCAGCCGCCGGTGGCTCTTCTCCAGCGAGCCCGCCATGGTGTTGAACGCCGTCTCCAGCTGCCCGATCTCCCAGCGCCCGGAGGGCGGTACCCGTGCGCCCAGGTCCCCGGCGGCGAGCCGGGTCGCGAAGCGGGCCATCCTGCGCACGGGCCAGACGATCACCCGGGTCACGTAGGCGCCGTAGGCGACGATCAGGAGGACGGCCACGCCGACGCCGGCGGACGCGGCGATCGTCAGCGAGCGCATCCGGCCCTCCAGCGCGTTCTCACGCTGGTCGATCGAGGCGCGCTCGGCTTTCAGATAGCGGGAGAACTGGTCCCGGAGCGTGTCGAGCCGCTGTTTGCCCTCCAGCGTGCGCGCCGTGCTGCTCGCGTCGGGGTCGCCGCGCCGGGCCTCGGCCACGAGGGGGACCGAGTAGTCGTCGACGAAGGACTGGCCGGCCCGCTGTATCTGCTCGGCGAGCTGCCGCTGGGCAGGGGACGTGCTGACGTCGACGAGCCGCTGTGCCTGCGGGGGGAACGCGGTCCGGGCGGCCTGCCAGGGCTTGAGGAACTCGTCCTGCCGGGTGATGACGTAGCTGCGCTGACCGCTCTCCATGTCGAAGACGGTCCCCTGGACCACCCCGACCTGCGTCAGGGCCGGCCGTCCGCTGCGGGCGGAGAGCAGGGAGTGCCGCGCGTCCTGGATCGCCAGCACCAGCACGAGGAAGACGAGGCCGATCAGCACGGCGAGCAGGCCGCCCGCGACAGCCGTCAGGGGGACCAGCCCCCGGTGCGGAGGTGTCCTCGTTCGGCCCCTGCGCTGCATGTGGGCGTTCCCTCCGCCACAAAGCCAAAACGGAACATTAAGGTCATGTTCCTACTTTTGGATTGTAGGGCGGGACCCTGGACGCAGGCGTCCGGCAGCCCCCTGGGAAGGGGCTGC
>NZ_JBHXMA010000026.1:0-176523 GCF_042721035.1 Streptomyces sp. NPDC058464 | reverse complement strand
GGGGTGCGGGTGCCGGGTTGCGGGCGCGTGCGGTGCGGGTGGCGGGTGAGGCGGCGCCGGCGCTGGGGTTCGCGCCGAGCCTGCGTATGGAGGGGCTGATCGATACCGATGTGCCCAAGGAGATCGCCGACCATGCGGTTGCCGTTCTGTCGGAGGCTTTGACCAACGTTGCCCGGCATGCCCGTGCCGACCGCGCGGAGATCGTTCTGGTGACGGACGGCCGGGAGCTGGTCCTCACCGTTTGGGACAACGGGGTCGGGATCCCGGCCGGCGGCCGCCGCAGCGGGTTGCGCAACATGGCGGAGCGGGCGGCGGAACTCGGCGGCCGGCTGGAGTGGGACTGCCCCGGAGGTCCCGAGGGGTCCCGGGGTCCGCAGGGCGGCGGTACGACGCTGGTGTGGCGGGTACCGGTGACGAGGCCGTAGCGTCGAACTGCCCGCGCTGTCCGGCTCGCCGCCCCGGCCGCCCGGCCCGGGAGGACCGGCCCCGGGAGGGCCGGAACCGGGAACGGGACCGTTCGGCCTATGCCCGCAGGGCACGGATGAACGATTCTGGGGGTGTCGGACCACGGCAGCCGAACCCTGGAGGTCGCCATGACCGGCACTCCGCACGTCGTGAACGACGTGATGACCCACACCGTCCTCGCCCTGCGCCGCGGCGCGCCCTTCAAGGACGTCGTGAAGGCCATGCAGCGGTGGCAGGTGAGCGCGGCCCCCGTCCTCGACGACGACGGCCGTGTCGTCGGCGTCGTCTCGGAGGCCGACCTGCTGCGCAAGGAGCAGGCCCGCGCCGACGACCCCGGCCCCCGGCCCGGCTCCGACCGGACCAAGGCGACGGCGGTCACCGCCGGGGAGCTGATGACAGTCCCCGCGGTCACCGTCCACCCCGAGGCCCCGCTGCCCGAGGCCGCCCGCACGATGGCCCGGCACGGCGTCAAACGGCTTCCGGTGGTCGACGCGGACGGCCTGTTGCGGGGCGTCGTGAGCCGAGCCGACCTGCTGAAGGTGTTCCTGCGGGACGACGAGGACATCGCCGAGGAGATCCGGCGCGAGATCGTCCCGCACCTCTTCCCCGACTCGGCCGAACCGGTGCGCGTGCGGGTCCGTGACGGCGTCGTCACCCTCTCCGGCCGTGTCCCGGACACCGCACTGGTGCCGGTGGCCGTCGGGTGGGTGCGGGGCGTGGACGGCGTGGTCGCCGTGGACTGCGCGCTCTCGGGTCCGCCCCGCCGCCCGGACCTGGACCCCGACCTCCCCGACACGGAACACGCTCGACCGGCCTGAGCCGGGCCGCCCGCGGCGGCACGCCCCGGAAGGAGGTGCCGGACATGACCAGGACGCGTCGCGTACGCACGGCCAGGAGACCGTTCTGGCGCTGGCGGCGCAATCCGCTGCGGCGCCACAGCGACGTCGTGGAAGCCTGGATCGTGCTCGCCGTCTGGACCCTGGCCCTCCTCGGCGGGCTGCTCGCCGGAGGGGCGGCCGGCGCGGCCGTGCACCAGAGCTTCACCGACCGGAGCGCCGCCACCCACCCGGTCTCGGCCCGGCTGACCGAGAACGCGGCGGACGGCCCACCCGTCGTCGCGGGCTACGACGTGGGCAAGGCGTGGGTCACCGTGCGCTGGACGGCCGCGGACGGCTCCACCCGCACCGGCCTGGCCAAGGCCGTGCCCACGGCCAAGGCGGGCAGCCCGCTGCAGGTCTGGGTGGACCGTGGCGGCCGGCTGGTCGGTCCGCCGCCGAGCCGGGCCGAGGTCATCTGTGAATCCCTCGCGACCGCCGTCCTCGTGGCCCCGGTCGTCGCCACCGCGGTGTGGGGCGGCGGATGGGTGGTCCGCCGGCAGCTGCTACGGCGCCGCCTCGCCGAATGGGACGCGGAATGGCGGCAGATCGGGCCCCAGTGGCGGAACTTCAGCGGCGGCAAGGGATGACGGACGGCGGGACGGGACCCGACATCCGCCCCGAGTGCCGGTGACGGGCCGTCCGGCCCCGGGGGGAAGGAGCGGGGGAGGGGGAGGAACGTGGTCGTACCCCGTGGGACGGGCGGAGCCGGACTACCGCGGTCGCGGTACCGGTGTCTGCTGCGTCCGGGCGACGAGCGGGGCGCGGAGTACTGCCTAGTCTGTCGCCATGAAGAGCCCGAGCCGAGGTGCGCGGAGTGACCCCCGGACGAGAGAGGCCCGTCTGATCGGCTGTGTGGTGCTGCTGGGCCTCGGCGCCGACTTCCTCGAACCCGCGGGGCTCCGCCGCCCGGACCCGCTGGACGTCGTCGTCGTGCTCCTGTCCGGCGCCGCTCTCCTGGCCCGTGACCGCAGACCCGTGGCCGTGCTGGCCGCGGTGTCGGCGCTGGCGGTCGTCCACCAGGCGTACGGAGGCGTGATCGTGGCCACCGCGCCGGCGCTGACGACCGCGCTGTACGGCTACGCCTCCCGTACCGACCGCCGTTCGACCTGGACCGCGGCGGCCCTGGTCGCGGCCGCCGTGGTCGGGGCGGCCACGGCGTTCCAGACCGGGCCGGTGCTGGGGCCCATGCGGCTGGGCGCGGTCACCTGGATCGGCCTCGCCGCCGCGCTCGGCGACTCGATGCGCAACCGGCGTGCGTACATCAGCGCCCTCGAGGAGCGGGCCGAGCGGGCCGAGCGCACCCGCGAGGAGGAGGCGGCGTGCCGGGTGGCCGAGGAGCGGGTGCGCATCGCCCGGGAGCTGCACGACGTGGTGGCCCACGAGCTGACGCTGATCAACGCCCAGGCGGGGATCGGCGCCCACGTGGGCCGGGGGGACCCGGCGCAGCTGGCCGAGCTGCTGGTCGCCATCCGCGACGGTTCACGGGGTGCCCTGGACGAACTGCGTTCCATCGTCGGACTGCTCGGCCGGGCGGGGGAGACGTCCGCCTCCCGGGAGCCGGCCCCCGGACTGGCCCGCCTGGACGAGCTGGTGACCTCCTTCGGCCGCGCCGGACTGCACGTGGACGTGAGCCGCGAGGGCGGTCACGAGGGCGGTCACGAGGCGCTCTCCTCGGCGGTGGACGTCACCGGATACCGGATCGTCCAGGAGGCCCTCACCAACGTGCGCAAGCACGCGCGGACCGACCAGGCCGCGGTACGGCTCCGCTACGGGCACGAGGCGCTGCGCATCACCGTCGAGAACCCGGCCGGCGCGGGGCGGGCCCATCCCGTCGCGGGGCGCGGCGACGGAACCGGGCGCGGACTCATCGGCATCCGCGAGCGCGCGGCCGCGGCCGGCGGCACCGCCGTGATCGGGCCGCGACCGGACGGCGGCTTCGTGGTCGACGTGCGGCTGCCGATGGGGCGCGGCCGACTCGTCGAGGGCGGACCGCGACAGCGGGACGCGCGGCGGGACGGCCAAGGCGACGCGCGGCGGGACGGCCAAGGCGACGCGCGGCGGGACGGCCAAGGCGACGCGCGGCGGGACGGCCAAGGCGACGCGCGGCGGGGCGGTCGGCGGGACGTGTCGCGGGACGGCAAGGAGCGCATCGTATGACGGTCAGGGTGTTGCTCGTGGACGACCAGGCCCTGCTCCGTGGCATGCTGCGCCGGCTCGTCGAGGCGACCCCCGGCATGGAGGTGGCCGGCGAGGCCGCGGACGGTGCCGAGGCGGTGGACCTCGCCCGTGCCGAGCGCCCGGACGTGGTGCTGATGGACATCCGGATGCCCGGCGTCGACGGCATCGAGGCCACCCGCGCGATCACCGCCGACCCCGCGCTGGCCGAGGTCAGGGTGCTGGTCCTGACCACGTTCGAGATGGACGAGTACGTCGCCCAGGCCGTCCGGGCGGGAGCCCGCGGCTTCATCGGCAAGGGCGCCGACCCCGAGGAGCTGCTGGCCGCGATCGAGAAGGTCGCTTCCGGCGAGCCCGTCCTGTCGGCGGCCGCGACCGCGGCGCTCATGGCCCGGTTCCAGCTGGCCGCCGACCCGGCATGGACCGGGGAGCCGGCGCATCTGGCCGAACTCACGCCCCGTGAACGCGAGGTGCTCGCCCTGGTCGCCGGCGGCCTCACGAACGACGACATCTCCCAGCGCCTCGGGCTGAGCCGGCACACCGTCAAGACACACGTGAACCGCGCCATGAGCAAGCTCGGCGTCAGCGAGCGCGCCCAACTGGTGACCCTCGCCTACGAGACCGGACTGGTGCGTCCCCGCCGGGCCCCGTGACCAGTGCCGCGCCACCCGTGACCGCGGTAGGCGCGGGGCCGCCGTAGCGCGTCCGCGGTATGCGCAGAACACCGCGGCGGGGCGACGACGGGACGGACACCCGCGGGTGAGGGTGAGGTCCGGGCCGCCCGGGCACCCATGGACCGGGCGGCCCGGACCGCACCGCCCGCTCGCCTCCCCCCGCCCCCGCGTGACGCCGGTCCGTGGCGAGCCCCGTGAGCGGCCGTTCGGCCTCGGCGCGGATCTCCGTCGACGGCGTCCGGACATCCGGGTCATGTGACCGAAGCCGCGCGTACGACCCCTTCATACGGTGGGGCGTGTCCGGAAGACGCGCACGTCCGGGGGTGGAAGCGCCCTTCTTCCTCGGCACCGACGCCGACTCGGCCGACACGCCGTGGCCGCGGCACGCCGGGCGCTCCGACTCCACGTACCACTGGAACGCCTGAGCGGGTCCGCCCGAGCCCGCTGCGGTTCGGCACCGCCCAGAGACGCACCACCGCCGACCGCCCCCGCACCGGGCAGGGCCGGAAACCGGCCGGAGCCAAACGCAAAACTCCTGCGTTAAGGTGTCCGCCATGACTACCGACCCGGTGCGCCGGCGTCCCGGCGGCCGCAGCGCCAAGGTCCGCTCCGCCGTCACCGCGGCCACCCTCGAACTGCTCGCGGAGTCGGGCCCGGACAAGCTGAGCATCGCGGAGGTGGCGGCGCGCGCCGGGGTCCACGAGACCTCGGTCTACCGGCGCTGGAGGACCCGCGAACGGCTCGTCCTCGACTCGATGATCGAGCTCAGCAACGAACTGCTCGCGGTCCCCGACACGGGGTCGCTGCGCGGGGACCTGGTCGCCCTGGGGCAGAAGATCGTCGGCTACGGAACCTCCCCGCTGGGTTCGGCACTCGTCCGGAGCCTCGCCGCCCACGAGGACGACGCCGACACCGCCCGGACCCGGGACGAGTTCTGGGAGAACCGCCTCACCGGGGCCGAGGTCATGATGGAACGCGCCAAGGCCCGCGGCGAACTCCCCGCCCACGTCGACAGCCGCACGCTGCTGGAACTGTTCGTCTCGCCGATCCACTTCAGGCTGCTGCTGACCCGTCAGCCCGTCGACGGCCGTTACCTGGAGCGGATCGCCGCCATCACGGTCGCGGGTGCGGCGGCGACCCCGCCGCACTGCTGAATCCCTCGTCGACGTCCCGCGGCCCGACCGCCGTCGGGCATCCGCTCCGAACCGACTCGACACCACGGGAAGCTCCATGACATCCCTCGCAACTCCCGCCGGAGAAGGCGCCGCGCACCTCGCCGCCGGGACCGGTACGGGTCCCGGCGTCCGGCTGGTCGGGCGGTCCGCGGAACTGGCCCTCCTCGACGGGTTCCTCGCCTCCGCCGTCACCCGGGGTGCCGCGCTGATGCTGACCGGGGACGCGGGCGTGGGCAAGAGTGCCCTGCTGGACGCCGCGGCCGGGCGGGCCGGCGAGCGGGGCTTCCGGGTCGTCAGGGTGGTGGGCTCGCCCTTCGAGGAGAGCGTCAGCTTCTCGGCCCTGCACCAGATGCTCCAGCCGCTGGCGGACGAGATGTCCGCACTGCCCGCACGCCAGGCGAGGACGCTCCGGGCGGCCCTCGGCCTGTCCGACGAGCAGCCGGCCGAACTCCTCGCCGTCGCCGGTGCCGTCCACACCCTGCTGTCCCGGACCGCGGCCGAAGCCGGGCCCGTCGCGCTCGTCGTCGACCAGGTGACCTGGCTCGACCGTCCCAGCGCGGTCGTCCTGGCGAACCTCGCCCGCCACCTCCGCACCGGCCCGCTGGCCCTGCTGGCCG
This sequence comes from Streptomyces sp. NPDC058464, assembly GCF_042721035.1. Classification (NCBI taxonomy): domain Bacteria; kingdom Bacillati; phylum Actinomycetota; class Actinomycetes; order Kitasatosporales; family Streptomycetaceae; genus Streptomyces; species Streptomyces sp. NPDC058464. The sequence goes on along the minus strand of NZ_JBHXMA010000026.1, from coordinate 170,539 downwards.
CCTCCCGGACCGGTGACGAGTCCTACCTGAACGGCACCGGCCTGACCACCCACGAGGTCCCGCCGCTGGACCCGGAGTCCGCGCACCGGCTGGTGACGGAGCGGTTCCCGGCCATGACGGCGCGGGTCCGCCGCCGGCTGGTCACCGAGGCCGCCGGCAACCCGCTCGCCCTGCTCGAACTGCCGGCCGCCCTCGACGAGGCCCAGCTGACGGAACGCGGGCCGCTGCCGGCCGCGCTGCCCCTGTCGGAGCGGCTGCAGAAGATCTACGGCGCCCGGGTCGGCGCCCTGCCGGAACCGGCGCGCGAGCTGCTGCTGCTCGCCGTCCTGGACGGCTCCGGCGACCTGGACATCCTGCGACGGGCCGGGAACGGCGACGCCCCGGCCGCGCTCGCCCCCGCCGAGAAGGCGGGCCTGGTGCGGGTGGACGCCGCGTCGGGCCGGCTCGCCTTCCGGCATCCGCTGACCCGGTCCGCGGTCCTGGAGCTGTCGACGAGCGCCGAACGCAGGCGCGGGCACCTGGCCCTGGCCCGCGAGTTCCCGGAAGGATCCGAACACCGGGCCCGGCACCTGGCCGACGCCGCGATCGGCCCGGACGACGCGGTGGCCGGCCTCCTGTACGACGTCGCCCACCGCACCCTGGGCCGCGGTGACGCCGTCGGCGCCATCACCACCCTGCTGCGCGCCTCCGAGCTGAGCCTCGACGGGACCGCGAAGGCCAGGATGCTGACCGAGGCGGCCTGTCTGGGCGCCAACATCACCGGCGATCTGCGCACCGTACGCGCCCTGCTGGCCGATGCCGCGCTCGCCGATCCCACGGACTCCGACTCGCTGGCCGCCGCGACCGCCGCGGCCAGCCAGCTCGTCAACGCGGAGGGCGATGCCGACACCGCCCACAAGCTCCTCGTCGGCGCGATCGGCGACCGTGGCCCGCAGAATCGGTTCTCCGCCGAGGTCCTGCACGAAGCGGTGCTCACCCTGGTCCGGGTGTGCTTCTACAGCGGCCGGCCGGAGCTGTGGCAGGACTTCGACGACGCGGTCCGCGAGACCCCCTCGGCGTCCGGTGAGCCGCTGCTGCCGGTGCTCCGCGGCGCCCTCGGGGATCCCGCGCACGCGGCGCTGCCCGTGCTGGACACGCTCGACGGTCTCGTCGCGGACCTGGAGGGGGAGACCGACCTCAGACGGGTCATCGGGGTGGCTGCCGCCGCCTCCTTCGTCGACCGCCTGCCCGGCTGCCGCGGCGCCCTGCGCCGGGTCGTCGACAGCGGCCGCGACGGAGGAGCCGTCGCCGCGGCGATCGAGGCGAGCTTCATGCTGGCGAACGACGCCTACTTCTCCGGGCGGTGGGCCGACATACCGGAGCTGACCGAGGAGGGGCTGCGCTGGTGCGACCGGCACAGCTACCGGCTCACCGCGCAGCCCTGCCGGTACGTGCGGGGCCTGCTGGCCGCCGCCCAGGGCGACACCCGCACCGCGCTGACCGTCGCCGACCGCCTGGTGTCCTGGGGCGGCCCGCGGAGACTGGACACCCTGGGCGTGTACGCCGCCCACATCAGGGCGCTGTGCGCGCTCGGCAGCGCCGACTTCGAGAGCGCGTACCGGCATCTGGCGGCGGTCGTCACCCCGGGCGAACTGCCGCCCTACCAGCCCCACGCCCTCTGGTTCTTCCTGGACTTCGCCGAGACCGCGGCCCGCACCGGCCGCCACGCGGAGGCCGCCGCCCACGTGGCCGCGGTCGGCGAGACCCAGATCCCCGCCCTCTCGCCCCGGCTGGCGATGCTGACCGCCGCCGCCCGCGCCGTCGCCACCCCGGACGCCGGCGCCCACGACCTGTTCGAGAGCGCCGTCGCCACGCCCGACGCCCGGCGCTGGCCCTTCGAATGGGCACGGATCCGCCTGCTCTACGGCGAACGGCTGCGCAGGGCCAAGGCCGGAGCGGCGGCCCGGGGCCATCTCGACGCCGCGCTCCGCACCTTCCAGAGCCTGGGCGCCGCCCCCTGGGCCGCCCGGGCCGCGAACGAACTGCGGGCCAGCGGCATCGCGGTCCCCGGCACGGCGTCCGGTGCGGACCGCCCGGCCCTGCTCACCCCGCAGGAACTGCAGATGGCCCAGCTGGCCGCGACCGGGCTGACCAACAAGCAGATCGCCGCCCGGCTCTACCTCTCGCCCCGTACGGTGGCCGCGCACCTGCGCAGCGCCTTCCCGAAGCTCGGCGTCTCCTCCCGCGCCGGCCTGCGCGACGCGCTCACCGGCCTGCCCCGCGACGGGCGGTGCTGAGCACCATGTACGGGGCCCGGCCCGGCCCGGTCGCCCGGCCGGGTTCGGACGCGACGGGGGTGTCGGTGGCGGGCGAGGTGAAACCGGCCCTGGTGAGCAGGGCGGTGTAGGCCGGCAGGGAGCGGTAGTGGCAGACGGTCGTGACGGAGCCGCCGTCGAGCCGGCGCAGCTCGGTGGGTACGGGCGCCCCCTCGGCGTAGGACGCGCCGGGCTCGCCGTACCGCAGCGTGGCGAACTGTTCCCCCACCGCGCCCGGGTTGAGGTCGGCGAGGACGTAGGGGGCGCCGGGCCGGAGCACGCGGTGGATCTCGGCGGTCAGCGCGGCCAGCCGCAGGTCGTCGGGGTCGGTGCAGTAGACCAGGCAGCAGACGGCCGCGTCGATCGTGCCGTCCGGGATCCAGGCCAGCGAACGGCCGTCGAAGAGGCGGTAGTCGACGCGCGGGTGCGGGCGGTCGGCGCGGGCGATGTCCAGCATGTGCGCCGAGGGGTCGACGCCCTGCACCGACCAGCCGCCCATGTCGGCGAGTTCCAGGGTCAGGGCGCCGGTGCCGCAGCCGATGTCCAGGACGGCCGCGCCGGGGTACGGGGGAGTGCCGACCCCGTCCAGGACCGCGGGGAAGATCAGCTGCCGGGCCAGCCGCATGTCGCGGTCGCGGTAGGCGGCCGCCGCCGCGGGGGTGTCCCAGGCGAGCGCCGCCTGCGACCGGTCGGAGGAAGCGGTCATGGCCCGAGTCTTGTGGCCGGAGCCCCGGTCCCACCAGTCCCTCGATCGGGCGACACGGCTCCCTGACCGGGCGCCGCGGGAGCCGGGCCCGCAGCTTCCGCCGGCCTCACCGGGCCGCGGCGGCCTCCTGTGCGATCTGCTCGAACCGGGCGCCCATCGCCTCGGACAGCGCCTGCGCGGCCGACAGCGGGCGCACCATCACGGTGAACTCGTCGATCTTCCCGTCCTCGTCGAAGTGCAGGAAGTCGCAGCCCTGGAGCTGCTTGCCGGCGACCGTCGCCGTGAACACGAAGGCGTGGTCGCGGCCGTCCGGGTTCGCGATCTCCCGTACGTAGGTGAAGTCCTCGAACACCTGCGACACCGCCCGCAGGATCGCGGCGGTGACGGGCTTGCCCGGGTACGGCTTGAACGCGACCGGGCTGGTGAAGACGACGTCGTCGGAGAGCAGGGCGGCCACGGCGTCCATGTCGTGGTTCTCGACGGCCTCGCGGAAGGGGTGCACGGGGTGCATGGGATCCACCTCACCTATTCAAAAAGTTGAGTAGGTGCATGCTAGCGTGCGGGCATGGCTCTGCGGAACGCGGTGATGGCCGCCCTTCTGGAGGGCGAGGCCTCCGGATACGACCTCGCCAAGGGATTCGACGCGACGGTCGCCAACTTCTGGACGGCGACGCCCCAGCAGCTCTACCGCGAACTGGAGCGTATGGAGGCCGAGGGGCTGGTCACCGCCCGCGTCGTCGAGCAGGAACGCCGCCCCAACAAGAGGCTGTTCTCCCTCACCCGGGCCGGACGCGACGCGGTCCGCGCGTACACGGCCGAGCCCCCGGCCCGGCCGTCCGTGGTCCGTGACGAGCTGCTGGTCAAGGTGCAGTGCGCGGACGCGGGCGACCTGGACGCGGTGCGCACCGCCGTCGCCGGGCGCCTGGAGTGGGCCATCGCCAAACTGGCCCGCTACGAACGGATCCGGCAGCGCCTGCTCGCCGGCCGCTCGGAGGAGGCCTACTTCGCCGAGGCGGAGCGCATCGGCCCGTACCTGACCCTGCTGCGCGGGATGTCCTTCGAGCGGGAGAACCTGCAGTGGGGGGAGCTGGCGCTGCGCAGACTCGAACAGCGGGCGGCTCTGCATAGTCAAAAAAGTGAGTAGTGCTACGCGACGACGGGGTGCCCGGTGGGCCGGGCACCCCGCGGTCGGCTCAGGTCAGCAGGTCGCCACCCCCGGCAGCCAGGCCGGGCCCTTGATGTAGATGTTCGTCATCCACGCGCCGTTGGTCAGCTTGGACCAGGCGTCGTTGGTGTAGCCCTCGGCGGTGACCGTCTGCGCGTGCGCCTGGCAGACCACGTTGACCGTCGTCGGCTGCGCGAAGTAGTCCACGACACCGGCGTTCACGTTCGGCTGGCTGTGCGTGCGCACGCCCGTGCCCCAGGTCTGGAACGCCGTGCTGCCCCCGCTCGGCGGCGTCGGGTTGTCGCCGCCGCAGTCCGGGATGCCGGGCAGCTCGGCCGGGCCCTTGATGTAGATGTTGGTCATCCAGGAGCCGTCGGCGAGCTTGGCCCAGATGTCGTTGGTGTAGCCCTCGGCGCTCACCTCCTCCGCGTGCTCCTGGCACTGGACGGAGATCTGCGTGGGACCGGCGAAGGTGTCGACGACCGGGGCGTGCACGCTCGGCGTGGAGTGCGTGTGCACCCCGGTGCCCCACGTCTGGAACGTCGAACCGCCGTTCGCCGGCGGCGGCACCGGCGTGCCGGTCGGGTTGATGCGGATCGCGCCCGCGTAGTCGCCGCCCGTGCGGACCGGGGTCACGCGGATGTGGGTGCCCGACTCGTACGCCTCGACCATCTGCCCCGCGCCCAGGTACATGGCGACGTGGTGGATGTACCCGCTGCCCCAGAACATCAGGTCGCCGGGGACCAGCGGAGCGGTGCCCTGGCCCGCCGAGAAGCGGGCCGAGGCCTGCGGGCTGTGGAACTGGTCGTCGGCGGTGCCGTTGAGCAGGTCACGGCCGGTCGCCCGGTAGTACGCGTACCGCATCAGGCCCGAACAGTCGAAACCCATGCGCTCGTTGTCGTGCAGGCTGTCCGGGTCGGAGCCGTCGTAGTAGCCGTACGTGGCACCGGGCGTGGCACCGTGGCCGCCGCCCCAGCTGTACCAGACGCCGATCTGGGAGCAGGCCGCCGCGACGGCCGCCTGCGCGGTGGCCGAGGCGCCGGAGGCCTGCACACCGCACGAGGTGTCCTGGGCGGCGGCATGCGCGGTGACGGGCAGCAGCGGGGCCATCGCGAGGGCCGCGACCGCCGCGAGCGTCCGGGCAGGCGTGATGAGGTTCAAGGTGTGCATCCTTCGTCGACGTGGAGCCGGGTGCGGGGGTCGGGCGGATCCACCGGGTGCCGCGCCCCACCCCCGTCGGGGCGCGGCACCCGGAGCTCAACCGGCCAGCGCCGCGCGCATCTTGGCCAGCGCCCGCATGCGGTTGCGCTGGACGGTGCCGCGATGGGCGCCGAGCCGTTCCCCGGCCGTGTCGTGGGTGAGCCCCACCAGGTCGACGAGGATCACCGCGGCCGCCTCCTTCGGCGAGAGCACGTTCAGCAGCGCGAGGGCGGTGGCCGAGGCCTCGTAGGTGCCGAGGCCGCCGTCCCAGCCGGCCTCCGGCAGCCGGTCGGTGGTGCTCTCCCGCCGGGACGGATGCTGCCAGGAATCGCGCAGCAGGTTCAGCGCGACCGCGCAGGTGTAGGCGTACGGATGCCGCTGCGACGTCAGGTTCCTGGCGCGGGCCCGCCGGGAGAGCCGCAGGTACGTCTCCTGGACGAGGTCGTCGGCGTCGTGCGGGTTGCCGGTCAGGGCGAGCAGCCGTCTGCGCAGTCTGGGCATGTCGGCGGTGAAGCCGGCGTCGAACTCCGCCGGACTCATGGGCTCGTGGACGTCGTCCAAGCCGTCGCGCGGGTCCCGTGTACAGGTGCCGCCGTGGTTCTCCATGGTCGTCCCCCCGATGGTGGTTGGTGGTGCGGAAGATGTGTCCGGTCCGTCGGTCAGGCGGGCCGGACGGGTGTGGCGGCGGGTCCGTAGCGGGCGGCCGGTGCCCCGCTCAGCAGGGCCCAGTACCGGTCGCCGTAGGACCAGTGCCACCACTCCGTGGGGTAGTTGACGAAGCCGGCCGTGGTCAGCGCCCGGCCCATCAGCGCCCGGTTGGCGCGCGCCTCGGCACCGACGTCCGGTGCCCCGGTACGGCAGGCGCCCGCGCTCTCCTCCGGGGTGGCGTTCACCTCCGTGCCCAGCGGCAGCTCGGTGCCGTCGGCGGTGCACAGGGTCAGGTCCACCGCCCCGCCGCTCACGTGCGGGGCCACCTCCGGCGGCGAGATGTAGGCGCTGGCCAGCTCGCGGATCCGCTCCGGACCGGCGTCGGGGTGGGCCGCGCGCAGGGTCGCCGCGTACTGCTCGAAGTAGCGGCGCTGCAGCTCGGGCGGCCGGAACCCCTCGACCACCAGGAACCGGACCCCGGCGGGCAGCAGGGACTGGGCCTGCAGCAGCCGGCGCAGCGCCCCGAGGCGCAGGTGCGCGTAGCTGCCGTCGGCGTCGGCCTGGCGGAGGTCGATCCGCAGGCCGGGTGTCTCCCGCAGGTCGACCAGGGGTTCACCGCACTCCTGCTCGGTGACCTCGGCGACCCGGGAGTCGGAGAGCGTGATGATGTCCGTCACGCAGAACAGCGTGCCCGGGGCCCCTGCAATTGCTCTGCAGCTTCCCTGCAAGCGGGCCACCAGCGCTTCTGCAGCCGCAGTCGGGCCCGGTGCGCCCACGGCACGGCTACAACAGCTCGTCGCCCGCGTGCTCCTGCGCCTCCCGTCCGCCCAGCGACCGGAACACCTCCAGCGCCTTTGCCCGTGCCGCCCGGGCCCGTTCCGTCTCGCCGTCCGCCGACCACACCGCGGCGAGGTCCCACACCGTGCGGGCCCGCCACAGCGGCAGTCCCAGCTCCGCCCAGAGGGCCGCGGCCAGCTCCAGCGGCTCCCGGGCCGCGTCGGTGTCCCCGTCCGCCAGCCGCAGCTCCCCGAGCGTGCGCAGCACCAGCGCCTCGCCGAACCGGTCCTGCCGCTCCCGGGCCACCGCCAGGCAGCGGGCCAGCCGAAGTCCCGCCTCCGCCGTCCGTCCGATGCGCAACTCCACCTTGGACAGGGCCTGTTCGGTGTACATCACGCCGAAGGTGTCCTGCAGGCCGGTGAAGAGCCGCAGCGCGTCGTGGAGCAGCCGTTCGGCGTCGGCGTACTGTCCGTCGGCCCGGTCGCACAGGGCCAGCAGGCGCAGCGTGAGCCCCTCGCCGTGCAGGTCGGCCGCGGTCCGGTACAGCGCGAGGGCCCCGGACAGCGCCGCCCGGGCCCGCGGGCCGCGCCCCTGTTCGAGGTGCACATAGCCGATGCCGTACAGCACCCCCGCCCGGGCGCCGGCGTCGCCCGTGTCGCCGTACCGCTCCAGCGCGGTCTCCAGGAGCTCCAGCGCCTCGGCGTAGCGGGCCTGTTCGCGGCGGGCGGTGCCCATCCCGGCGAGTGCCACGGCCGACCCGTCCGGCACCCGTTCCCCGAACAGCCGCAGCGCGTCCGCGAAGTAGCCGTACGAGTCCTCGAAGCGGTCCTGCTCGTAACGGAGTCGGCCGAGCCCGGTGAGCAGCCAGGCCTCGCCCTCCACGTCCCCGCCGCGCCGCACCGCCGCCATGGCCGCGGTGTGCGCGCGGGACCAGGCGTCGAACTGGTTGTACAGCGCCGCCGAACTCGCGATCAGCGCCCCGGCGAGATCACGCGCGGTGCGGGCCATGCCGTGGTCGGCGCAGTGCGTCACGGCGGCCAGCAGCCCGGCCTGCTCGGCGGCGAACCAGGCCGCCGGCCGGGCGAGGAGCGCCTCCTCGGTCTCCGGGTCGAGCGGGCGGACCGCGGCCGGTTCGGGGAAGTGGCGGGCCGCGCCGCCGGGGCCCCGGGCGGCCGCCTTCCGGGCGAGGTCCAGCCAGCTCGCGGCCAGCCGCAGCACCGCGGCCGCCCGGTCCTCGGCGCTCTCCTCCACGAGGCAGCGCTCGCGGGCGTGCTCGCGGGCGAGGTCGTGGATGCGGTAGCGGGCGAGCCCGGTGCCGTCCACGCCGATCACGTCGATGAAGTGGCAGTCCACCAGCCGCTCGACGGCCTCCTCGGCCTCCTCCGTCCCTATGCCGAGCAGCGGAGCGGCGATCCAGGCCGCGAAGTCCGGGAGGTCCAGCAGGGCGAGGCGGCGCAGCGCCCGGCGCTCCTGCGGGCCGAGGTCGGCGTAGCCGAGTTCCAGGCTGGTGCGCAACTCCAGGTCCCCGGCGCTGAGTTCGTTGAGCCGGCGGCGCTCGTCGCGCAGCCGTCCGGCGAGCCGGCCGGGCGCCCAGTGCGGGCGGGCCGCCAGGCGGGCGCCGGCGATCCGCACCGCGAGCGGCAGCCGCCCGCACAGGGCGACGATCTCGGCGGCCCGCTCCGGCTCCGCCCCGGTCCGCCCCGCACCGGCCACCCGGCGCAGCAGGTCGAGGGCCTCGGCCTCGTCCGGGACGGCGAGGTCCAGATGGGCGGCGCCCTCCAGTGCCACCAGCCGGCGGCGGCTGGTGATCAGCACCGCCGAACCGGGGCCCGGCGGGAGCAGGGGCCGCAGGTGCGCCTCACCGGCCGCGTTGTCCAGGACGATCAGGGTCCGCCGGTGCCCGATGTGCGTGCGGTACAGGCCGGTCAGCTCCTCGACGCCGGAGGGCAGCGTGTCCGGGTCGACGCCCATCGCGCGCAGCAGCCGGGCCAGCGCGTCGGCGGGTTCCAGCGGGGTGGTGTCGGCGGCCCGCAGGTCCACGAAGAGCCGGCCGTCCGGGAAGAGGTCGGCGGTGCGGTGGCCGACGTGCACGGCGAGAGCCGTCTTGCCGATGCCGGAGCGCCCGGAGATCACCCCGATCGGCGGCGCGGTCCGGCCGGTGTCGCCGACGCCCCGCACCAGCTCGGTCGCCCACTCGACCTGGTCCGCCCGGCCCACGAAGTCGGCGATGTCGGGCGGGAGATGGGAGGGCGCGGGGCGCGGCCGCCCGCTCCGGGGAGCCGGTACCGGCCGGGCCGCCGCCTGTCCGGTCCCCAGCACGCCGGTGTCATGGGTGAGGACGGCCTGGTGCACCGCCCGCAGCTCCGGTCCCGGGTCGATGCCCAGTTCGTCGCGGAGCACCGCGCGGCCCTCCTGGTAGACGCGCAGGGCGTCGGAGACCCGGCCGGTGCGGAACAGGGCGGTCATCAGCTGGCCGCGCGGCCGCTCGCGCAGCGGATGCGCGGCGACATGGGCGAGCAGCGGTGCGATGGCGCGGTCCGCGCGGTCCAGGTCCAGGGCCAGCCCGAAGGACTCCTCCTGGGCCACCAGCCGCAGTTCACCGAGCCGGGCCGCCTCGATCCGGGCGAACGACTGGCCGAGCCCCTCCAGCGCCTCCCGGCCCCGCCACAGCCCGAGCGCCTCGGCGAGGACGTCGGCGGCCTCCTCCGTGCGGCCCAGGGACCGCCCGGCCGCGAGGAGTTCCTCGAAGCGGCGGGCGTCGACCCGGTCCGGGGCGAGGTCGGCGAGGTAGCCAGGGGGCCGGGTGCGGATCACCTCGGCCGTGCCGACCCGGGCCAGGGCCCGGCGTACGGCGGAGACATGGGTGGCGACCAGGGCGCCCGCGGTGGCCGGCGCCTCCTCGTCCCAGACGAAGTCCACGAGGCGCTCGGTGGAGATCACCTCGCCCAGATGGACGACGAGGGCGGCGAGGACGGCCAGTGGCCGGGAGCCGCCGAGCGGGGCCCGCCTGCCGCCCTCCCAGACCTCCACCGGGCCGAGCAGACGTACTTCGAACATCGGTCCCCGATCGCCGCCCCGCGGATATCGACAACGATATCGGCGGCCACCGTCCGGGCAGGCCGACAGCCGGGCCGTCGTGTCCGGAACCGTTCCGCCCGACCGGTCGGACGGAACCCCCACGACGCCCGGCGTACCGGACGGGGCCTTGACCCTTCGGCGCTGCGGGAGCCGTTCTCCCTCCTGCCGCAGTTGGCTGGTTTCTGTGGGTGGCCATAGCGGCCTCTGTGCGGGAGACGGGCGGCGGCCGGCTCCCGTATGACCGCGCTCCCCGGTCCGCCGCGAATTCCGTGGCGCCGAAAAAACCCGGCGGCCGCATGTCATACGAACGCCCTTCCGATGGCGTCAACGGCCCGTAGGACCCGAGCCGTTCGCCGCATGCCAGGGAGTGACCCGATGAAGCGCACCGCCTTCCGCCGAAGTGCCGCGCGACTGAGCGCCGTCGCCGCCGTGGCCGCGCTCGCCCTCACCGGCTGCTCCCGGACGTCCGGCGACGGCTCGGCCCCCGTCGCCGCGCACCGGGTCCGCGACCTGACCTACGCGGAGGACCTGCGGGTATCGGACGCCGAACAGCGCCTGGTCGCCCGGTGCATGGCCCGCCACGGGTTCCGCTACTGGACGGACCGCCCGCTGAGCCTGGCCGAGAGCAGGCCGCTCGGCTACGTCCAGGACGACGTGAACTGGGCCCGCACCTACGGATACGGCAGCCGGATCACGGCGAAGGAGGACCGCGCCCGGCTGCACAACCCCAACAGCGCCTACCGCAAGGGCCTCACCGCCACCCGGCAGGCCGCGTACGACACCGCGCTCGACGGCGGTCGGCGGGCCGAACTGCTGCGCACCGACGTCCCGGGCGGGGGCGAGGTCAGGAAGCAGACCGGCGGCTGCGACGCCGAGGCCGAGCGCCGGCTCTACGGCGATCCGCAGACCTGGTTCCGGCTCGACACCACGGCGAGCAACCTGCGCCCGCTCTACGTCGGCAAGCTGCTGCACGACCGGCGGTTCACCGCCGCCGTGCACGCCTGGTCGGCCTGCATGAAGCGGGCCGGCCATCCCTACCCGGACCCGGACGCGGCCCGGCAGGCCGCCCGGGAGCACCCCGCGGTCCAGAGCCGGGCCGAGGAGGCCCGGAGCTTCGCCGCCGAGACCCGGATCGCGGTCGCCGACGCCACCTGCGCCCGCCAGGTCTCCCTCAGGTCCGTGGGCCAGGACCGCGAGGCCCACTACCTGGCCCGGCTGGACGGCGCGTACGGCGCCCGGCTGGACGCCTACCGGCAGGTGCGCCTGACGGCGCTGGAGCGCGCCGAGCGGATCGTGCCCGCCCGCACCTGACACCTGCGCCTGCCGCACCCCATGACTCCGCGGCGCCCGCCGCGGCCCTCTCCCACACCGACCGCCTCCGACGAGGCAGAACGGGATTCATCATGCGCAAAATGACCCTCGCCCTCACCACCCTGGCCCTCGCCGCCGTCGGCTTCGCCCTGCCGGTGAACGCCCACGCCTCCGCCGGCTGCAACGCGGCCTGGCCGGGCCGCGACGGCAACGTGCGGGCCTGGAAGGACTGGGACTGCGCGGGCGGCCTGCTCGGCGTCAGCGCGGGCAACGACGCCAACTGGGCCGACGGCGCAGGCGGCTTCCAGGGCGTCGGCAACGTCGCCTCCTCCGTGATGAACAGCGGCTACGTCGGCGGCAAGGACGTCGTGGCCTTCTACTACTACGCCAACTACGGGGGCGGCTACGGCTGCCTCAAGCCGGGCGAGCTCTACGTGGACGACCTCACCCGCGACCACTTCACCGACGGCCACCCCATGAACGACAACATCCTGTCCCACCAGTGGGTGACGGCGAGCGCCTGCGCCGCGGGCTCGTTCATCAGCTGAAGCCCGGCGCCGGCCGCGGTCACCGTTCCCCCGCCCGCGGCCGGCGCCGTCTCCTTACCGATTACCTACCTCACGTACCGCCGACTTTCACATCCGCGACACCCGACCCTTCCCTGACGTTCGATGCCCTTGGAACACTCGCAGCGCGCACAATCCGCCCTGTTCCGGCCAACCCGTGCGTCAGGATGAGAGGTCGCTCACCCATGCCCGAAGTAAACCGGCGCCGATTCCTCCAACTCGCGGGCGCCACCACGGCGTTCACCGCGCTGTCCAGCAGCATCCAGCGCGCCGCGGCACTGCCCGCGAACCACCGCACCGGGTCGATCGAGGACGTCGAGCACATCGTCGTCCTGATGCAGGAGAACCGGTCGTTCGACCACTACTTCGGCACCCTCAGCGGCGTCCGCGGCTTCGGCGACCCCCGCTCGGTCACCCAGAACAACAAGTCCGTCTGGAAGCAGTCGGACGGCACGAAGGACATCCTGCCCTTCCACCCGGACGCCGACGACCTGGGCCTCGCCTTCATCCAGGACCTCCCGCACGGCTGGAACGACACGCACACCGCCGTCGACGGCGGCAAGTACGGCAAGTGGGTGCCGGCCAAGGGCAGCACGACCATGGCGTACCTGAACCGGGACGACATACCGTTCCACTACGCGCTCGCCGACGCCTTCACCATCTGCGACGCCTACCACTGCTCGTTCATGGGCTCCACCGACCCGAACCGCTACTACATGTGGACGGGTTACACGGGCAACGACGGCCAGGGCGGCGGCCCGGTCCTCGGCAACGACGAGGCCGGCTACAGCTGGACGACGTACCCGGAGCGCCTGGAGAAGGCCGGCGTCTCCTGGAAGATCTACCAGGACGTCGGCGACGGCCTGGACGCGGCCGGCGGCTGGGGCTGGATCCAGGACGCCTACCGCGGCAACTACGGCGACAACTCGCTGCTCTACTTCAAGCAGTACCAGAACGCCCAGCCCGGCGACCCGCTGTACGACAAGGCCCGCACCGGCACCGACGCGACCAAGGGCGAGGGCTTCTTCGACCAGCTGAAGGCGGACGTCAAGGCCGGCAAGCTGCCGCAGATCTCCTGGGTGGTCGCCCCGGAGGCGTTCACCGAGCACCCCAACTGGCCGGCCAACTACGGCGCCTGGTACGTCTCCCAGGTCCTCGACGCGCTCACCGCCGACCCCAAGGTGTGGGCGAAGACGGCCGTGTTCATCACGTACGACGAGAACGACGGCTTCTTCGACCACCTGATCCCGCCGTTCCCGCCGGCCTCCGCCGCGCAGGGCAAGTCCACGGTCGACCCGGCCCTGGACCTCTTCGCGGGCAACGCGAGCCACCCCGCGGGTGCCTACGGGCTCGGCCAGCGCGTCCCGATGCTCGTCGTCTCCCCGTGGAGCAAGGGCGGTTACGTCTGCTCCGAGACGCTCGACCACACCTCGATCATCCGGTTCATGGAGGCCCGCTTCGGCGTCCACGAGCCCAACATCTCGCCCTGGCGGCGCACCGTCAGCGGCGACCTGACCTCCGCGTTCGACTTCTCCCGCAAGGACACCAAGCCGGTCGCCCTGCCGTCCACGGACGGCTATCAGCCGCCGGACGGCAACCGCCACCCCGACTACGTGCCCACCCCGCCCGCCAACCCCTCCCTGCCCAAGCAGGAGCGCGGCTCGCGGCCCACCCGGCCGCTCAAGTACGCCCCGCTGGTGGACGGTTCGCTGGACGCGGCGGCCGGCAAGTTCACGCTCACCTTCGCGTCGGGCGCGCACGCGGGTGCCGCCTTCCTGGTGACCTCGAACAACCGCACCGACGGTCCCTGGAGCTACACCACCGAGGCCGGCAAGTCCGTCTCCGACACCTGGAACTCGGTGTACTCGGGCGGCTCCTACGACCTGACCGTGCACGGCCCGAACGGCTTCCTGCGCACCTTCCAGGGGCGCGGCAAGGTGGCCGGACCCGAGGTCACGGCCCGGCCGCACGGTGACGACGTCGAGCTGACGTTCACCAACAAGGGCAGCGGCACGGTGAAGCTGGCGGTGGCCGACGGGTACGGCGGCCGGGGCCGCACGTTCACGGTGCGGGCCGGGGCCGTCGTGACGCACATCGTGCACCTCAACCACAGCGAGCGGTGGTACGACCTGACGGTCACGTCCGAGGCCGACGCGAGCTTCGTGCGGCGGTTCGCCGGGCACGTGGAGAACGGGGAGCCGGGGGTCAGCGACCCGGCGATCATCACGGTGTGAGAGTGCGCGTGCGCCCAAGGGGCGTGGGGGACTGTCGTGCGGCGGCTGCGGGTGGTCCGTGGCTGGTCGCGCCCACGCGGCGGCAGCCGCACAGTCAATACAGCCCCGCGCCCCTTCGGGGGCGCGTCGCCCCTTGAGGGGCGCGGGGAACTGCGCGACCAGCCCCCACCCAGCCGCATCCGACCGACGCGGCCCGCCCGGGCACTAGTGAGCCGTCAGCTTTCTCGGCTCCGGTGTCTGCCGAGGGAGCAGCGTCGGGTCCAGGGCCAGGACCGCTGCCACCGGGTGTTCGTCGTCGTCCAGTTCGAGGACCGGGGTCGGCGGGGTCACCCGGGTGAGCAGGACCACGCCCCAGGAGGCGAGGCCCGCGCCCGTGAGCGCGAGCAGGACGCCCCAGACTCCGCCCTGGAGTCCCTGGCCCAGGAGGGCCAGGCCGATGACCGACGCCGCCATCGGGTTGGACAGGGTGACCACCGCCAGCGGGGCGCCCAGGCCGCCGCGGTAGGCCGTCTGGGAGAGCAGCAGGCCGCCGACCGCGAACGCGGCGACCAGCAGGGCCACCACGACCACCTCGACGCTCAGGGCCGGGCCCGAGCGGTCCGTCGCCGCCACCGTCACCGTCTGGGTGAGGGCCGAGGCGACGCCCGAGGCGAAGCCGGACGCGGTCGCGTGGCGCAGGCCCGGGCGGGTGCCGGGGCGGGAGAGGGCGCCGATCAGGGCAGCTGTCGTACCGGCGACGGCGAGGGCCTCGGTGAGGCTCAGTACCTGGTGGGGTGCGGGGCCGGAGGCGGTGACCAGGAGGGCGCCGAGGCCGAGCAGGGTGAGGGCGGTGCCCCGCCACTCCGTCGCGGTGACCCGGCGGCCGGCCACCCGGGCGCCCATGGGCACGGCCGCGACGAGGGTGAGCGCGCCCAGCGGCTGGACCAGGGTGAGCGGGCCGTACTTCAGGGCCACGACGTGCAGGAGGGCGGCGCCGGCGTTCAGGCCCACCGCCGCCCACCAGGGACCGGAGCCGAGCAGCCGCAGCAGGCCGGCTCCGTCGGTCTTCGAGGCGAGGCGCTCCTGGGCCACGGCGGCGGCCGCGTAGGCGACGGCCGAGACCAGGGAGAGGGCGACGGCGACGAGGGCCGCGGCGCTCATCGGCCCGCCCCCACCAGCGCGGGCTCCTCGGAGACGAGGTGCCGGGTGCCGCGCCCGGCCGTGGTGGCCGTGCGGTGCGGCGGGTGGATCAGGGCGAGGGCCACGCCGAGCATCGCGGTGGCGACGATCGCGTCCAGCCAGTAGTGGTTGGCGGTGCCGACGATCACGAGAAGGGTGATCGCGGGGTGCAGCAGCCACAGCCAGCGCCAGCGGGACCGGGTCGCGACGATCAGGCCGATCGCCACCATCAGGGCCCAGCCGAAGTGCAGCGAGGGCATCGCCGCGAACTGGTTGGAGAGGTGGTCGCTGGAGGGCGGGCCGTAGACGGAGGGGCCGTAGACATGGGCCGTGTCGACGAGGCCGGTCGCGGCCAGCATCCGGGGCGGCGCCAGCGGGAACGTGAAGGGCAGGACCAGGGCGGCGGCCGTGACCACGGCCAGGACCCGGCGGGCCCAGACGTAGTGGGCGGGCCGCTTCAGGTAGAGCCAGACCAGGAAGGCCAGCGTGGCCGGGAAATGAATCGTGGCGTAGTAGGTGTTGGCCAGGTGGACGAGGGTGTCGCCGTGCAGCAGTGCGGACTGCACGTCGACCTCCGAGGGCAGGTGCAGCGTCCGTTCCAGGTCCCAGATCCGGTGGGCGTTGTGCAGGGCCTCGGCGGTATGGCCGGTGGCCAGCTGGCGCCCGAATTTGTAGACGAGGAAGAGCCCTGCGACGAGCAGCAGCTCACGGACGAGCGGCGGCCGGGCTATCGCGCCCGGCTCCGCTGATGCCGGCTCGGACTGGGATCTCATCCCAGGCCCCCTCACTGACGGTGGTGCTGTGCGAGTACCGGACGGTGGCCCGAACTCTTCGATACGGAAGCGTACCGATACGCCACTGTACCGATACGGTCGAGTACCGGTACAGTGGCGTATCGATAGACGTAGGCCACACTGGTTGTAGGTTTCCGCGCCGGCCGAACGGAGGGCGGGGCGGAAGTGATCCGAACGTGATGAACGAGTGAGGAGCAGGGCACATGACGTCGCAGGCCGCGGACGGACCGGACATGGTCGCCGCCTCGCGCCGCTCCAAGATCACGCCGGAGCGTGAGCGGGAGTTCTTCGACGCCGTGCTCGAACAGATCCGAGAGTGTGGCTATGACTCCGTGACCATGGAGGGGGTCGCCGCCAGCACCCGGTGCAGCAAGTCCACGCTCTACCGGCAGTGGAAGACCAAGCCGCAGTTCGTCGCGGCCGCGCTGCGCGCCAACCGCAGGGTGCGTTTCGTCGGTATCGACACCGGGTCGCTCGCCGAGGACCTGCGCGAGGTCGCGCGGGCCGCGGGCGACTGGTCACGCAAGGACACCAAGACGCTCCAGGCGCTGGGGCACGCGGTCACCGCGGACGAGGAGCTGGCGCAGGCGCTGCGCGAGGCGCTCGTCCAGCCCGAGATCGCCGCGCTCCAGGAGATCCTGCGCCGCGGGGTCGAGCGCGGCGAGGTGCCCGAGGGGCATCCGGCGCTGGACTACGTGCCCGCCATGATGTTCGGCGTCCTGCGGGTGCGGCCGGTGCTCACCGGCGAGTACGCCGACGCCGACTATCTCGTCCGGTTCGTGGAGGCCGTCGCGCTGCCCGCACTCGGACTGACCTAGGACCCAGGCCGCCGTCCACGGGATGACCGGACGGCGACCTGCTCGCGCCGCACCGTGGGGACGGGGGCGGCGCGCACCCCCCGGCCGGGTGGGGTGCCCCTTTGAGCGGAGGGGCGCTCCACCCGGCCGACTGCTGTTCCGGGACCGGGGCAGGTCAGACGTTCGAACCGCTGCCGCTGCCCGAGGACACCTTGATCCCGCTGGTGATCGTGTCGATGATCGACTCCTTCTGGCCGACGTCGACGCCGAACCGGACGACGACGATCTGCGCGGAGTTCGCGGGCGACGGGAAGGCCAGCGACTCGACGTAGCCGTCGGCGCCCTTGCTGGTGATCGCCTTCCAGCGGACCAGGTACCCCTTCTGCCCGGCCACGGTGACCGCCTTGGACGCCAGCACCTCGTGCGAGGTGATCGACCCGTAGCTCTTGCCGCCGTACGACTCCGTGGCGTTGGCCGAGATGTCCGCCTTGGCGACCGCCTCGGCGGTGTCGCCCTTGGTGCCCAGCAGCACCGCGGGCCGTGAGTAGGCCCCGCCGGCGGTGCAGGTCTGCGAGGTGTCGCCCGGGCACTTGTACGAGTCGTCGGAGCTGACCTGGGCGCCGTAGTCGATCGCCTGCCCGGTCCAGCCGTCCGGCACCGGGATGCTGATGGCGTTGGTCGAGTCCGGCACCGTGCCGCCGCCCTTGACCTCCGGCGCCTCGGACTGGCCCGGCGACGGCGAGGCGCCCCCGTCGGTGCCACCGGAACCCGACCCGCCGAACGGGAAGCCCTGCCCGCCGTTCTGCCCGTCGCCCTGTCCGCCGTTCTGCCCCTCGGGACCACCCTGGCCGAACCCGCCCTGGCCGCCCGAGCCCTGCTGCGAGGCCTGCTGGTTGCCGCTGTCGCCGCCGCCGCTGCCGGTGAGCGCCCACGCGCTCACCCCGATGGCGGCGAGGACCGCCACGGCGATGCCCACGGCAACACCGGTTCGCAGCCCGCGCCTACCCGTCGCCGGTGGCGCCGGGTACCCCGGATAACCCGGGTACGCGGGGTACGCCCCGTCGGCCGGGTACGCCGGGTACGGCGGCTGTGCGCCGTCGGCCGGCTGAGCCCCCTCGGTCGGCGGCTGCGGCGGGGGACCCCAGTCGGCGGCCGACCCGGCGGGCCGGGTCTGCTCCGTCCAGGCCTTGCCGTCCCACCAGCGTTCGGTGGCCGGACCGTCACTTGTCTGCCCGGGATCGGGATACCACCCGGGAGGAGTCACCTGCGTCATGTCCCCCACCGTATGAGGCATCGGTGAAAGTCGGATGAGAGGATCCGGCAATGTTCGTACGAGGCAGTCCGCACCCGTCGTTCGAGGCGGTCCGCGCCCGTCGTTCGAGGCGGTCCGGCGCGCGTCATTCGATCCGCAGCCGGACCGGCGGCCCCGGTGCCGGAGGCGGCAGGCACAGGCCGTCGCGTCCCGGGGTCAGGGAGCCGAGGAGGCTCGGGTGGCGGGCACCGGTGGCGGTCGGGACCGTGGCCGGGAGGCCGTGGGCGGTGAGGAAGCCGAGGACCGCGAAGGCGTACGCCTCCTTCGCCGCCGCGGGCAGACCGAGCTCGTCGGAGACGCGTACCGGGATCTCCGGCAGCAGCTCGCCGAGCATCCGCATCAGCACCGGGTTGCGGGTGCCGCCGCCCGAAGCGATCACCTCCGTCGCTGCCACGCTGCGCACCGCGTCCGCCACCGTCCGCGCCGTCAGCAGGGTGAGGGTCGCCAGCGCGTCCTCGGCCGACAGGCCCGCCGGCGCCTGCCGGTACCCGGCGTGGAACAGCTCCTTGCCGGTGGTCTTCGGCGCGGGCAGCGCGTAGTACGGCTCCGCCAGCAACTCGTCGAGCAGCGGCCCGTCCGGGCGGCCGCGCGCCGCCAGCGCCCCGTCCACGTCGTACGCCAGCCGCCCTCCGGTGAACTCCCGGACCGCCGCGTCCATCAGCGCGCACCCGGGCCCGGTGTCGAAGGCCGTGCCGTCCGGTGCGGTGACGTTGGCGATCCCGCCGATGTTCAGCGCCACCGGCGTCCCCGGCCGCCCGCGCAGCCACAGCAGGTCGAACAGGCTCACCAGGGGAGCGCCCTGGCCCCCGGCCGCCACGTCCCGCGGCCGCAGGTCGGCGACGACCGGCAGTCCCGTCGCCTCCGAGATCCACGCCGGCTGCCCGAGCTGCAGGGTGCCGTGCACCCGGCCGCCCTCCACCCAGTGATAGACCGTCTGCCCGTGCGAGACCACCAATTCGGCCCGCCCGCCGCACAGTTCGCGGTTCGCCCGGACCGCGGCGGCCGCGAACGCCTGCCCGATCCGGGTGTCCAGCAGACACACCCGCGCGAGCGGTACGGCCGCCGGGGGCAGCGCCCCGGCGAGCGCCTCGCGCAGCTCCTCGTCGTACGGCGTGCTCACCATCCCCAGCGGCTTCAGCAGCAGCGTGCCGTCCACCAGCCGCAGCTCGGCCGCCGCCGCGTCCACCGCGTCGTACGACGTCCCGGACATCAGGCCGATCACCAGCAATGTCTCAACCCGCCTTCGTCCTCGGGGGCCCGAGCAGCGCGAGCACGCTGACCGCGCAGGTCGCCGCCGCGTAGTAGCCGGGAACGTCGAGATTCCCGGTGCGCCGCACCGCCTCCGTGATGATGAGGCCGGCACAGCCCGAGAACACGGCATTGGACAGGGCGTAGGCGAGTCCGAGGCCCGTGCAGCGGGCCCGCGCCGGGAACATCTCGGCCAGCAGCGCGGGCCCCGGCCCGGCCATCAGCCCCACCACCGCACCCGCCCCGCACAGGGCGGCCCCCTGCACGGCGGCCGACGTCCCCGGATCATGGAGGAGGTGCAGCAGGGGCAGCGCCAGCACCACCACGAGCCCGGCGCCCGTCAGCATCACCGGCCGCCGCCCCACCCGGTCGCTGAGCAGCCCCGCCGGCAGGATCGCCGCCGCGAACCCCAGGTTCGCCACCACGGTCGCCAGCAGCGCCTCACGGAAGCCGGTGTGCAGCGCTGCCTGCAGGTACGACGGCAGCACCACCAGGAAGGTGTACCCGGCCGCCGACCAGCCCATCACCCGGGCGGCGGCCAGCGCGATCGCCCCGACCGGCACCCTCACCGCGCCCACGGCCGGGCCCGCGCCCGGCTCCCGGAACTCCGGGGTCTCGTCCAGCCCGATCCGCAGCCACAGCGCCAGCACACCCAGCGGCAGCGCCAGCAGGAACGGCAGCCGCCACCCCCAGGAACCGAACTGGTCCGCCGTCAGGAGCACGGACAGCCCCACCGCCGCCCCCGCCCCGCCGAGCAGTCCCAGCGCCACCGTGAACGACTGCCACGCCCCGTACAGCCCCCGCCGCCCCGGCGGCGCGAACTCGGTCAGCATCGCCACCGCGCCCCCGAACTCCCCTCCCGCCGACAGCCCCTGGACCACCCTCAGGAACGTCAGCAGCCACGGCGCGAGCGCACCGGCCTGCGCGTACGTCGGCAGCACGCCGATCAGCGCCGTCGCGCCCGTCATGAGCGAGGCTGCCAGGACAGGCGTCGACCGCTGACGCTCCGTGCTAGATTGGCAGCGCCCTGTTAGGGGCGTCGTGGCAGGGCCTGCCTGAGGGACGACACCGCGCTTGTGGTCGAGCGTCCGTGAACCTCAACCTGTCAGGGTTGGAATCCTCCCGTCTCAGCGGGGGGAGGAGGCCAATCGATGAAGTTGCCCACCGAGCCCGCCAGCAGAGCCCTGCGAGCGCGATCCTTGTCGATCGGCAGGACCCTGCTGGCGGGCTCGGTGACATTCACGGGCCGTTGTTGACGGTTCTGACCTCCGCAAACGCTGGTCGCGAGGCTTCCCGCGTCGCCCGGCCGCAGCCACTTTCACCCGTCACGGCAACAGCTGCCCGGACCCGCCTCCGGACAGCCAACCGGACGGCTACGCTCGTGGTCTGTACGTCGTTCGGGCGACTTGGGGAGGTAACGGGATGACGGAGGAGCAGCTCCCGGGAGGCGCCTCGGCCCCCCTCTGGGAGCGCGAGGAGGAGATCGCCGCCATCACCGAGGCGCTCGACGCACTGGGCGCCGACCATTCCACCTCCGGGAACCTGCTGGTGCTGCGCGGCGAGGCCGGGCTCGGCAAGACCGCGCTGCTGGCCGAGACCCGCCGCATCGCCGAACGCCGGGGCTGCACCGTCTGGTCCACCCGCGGCGTCGAGACCCTGCGCAGCGTGCCCTTCCACGTCGTACGCCAGCTGTTACAGCCCGCCCTGGTCTCCCTGCTGCCCGAGGAGGCCCGGGAGTACCTCGGCGACTGGTACGACATCGCCGGCCCCGCCCTCGGCATCACGGACCCCGGAGACCGCCTGGCCGACCCGCAGGGCGTCTGCGACGGCCTGGTCGCCGCCGTCCGCCGACTCGCCAAACGCGACTGGCCGCTGGTCCTGCTGATCGACGACGCGCACTGGGCCGACCAGGAGACCCTGGCCTGGCTCGCCGCCTTCGTCGAACGCCTGGACGACCTGTCCGTGCTGGTCCTGATGGCCCGCCGCCCCGGCGAGGTCAATGGCGACAGCGCCCGCTACCTCGACGCGGTGGCCGCCGCGGCCGGCCGCCCCGTCCGCACCATCAGCGCCCTCACCCCGGACGCCACCGCCGGCCTCACCCGTGCCACCCTCGGCGAGCACGCCGACGCCCCGTTCTGCCGCGAGGTCTGGGCCGTCACCGGCGGCAACCCCTACGAGACCGTCGAACTCCTCGCCAAGGTCCAGGACAGCGAGGTCGAACCCGTCGAGTCCCGGGCCGGCGAACTGCGCGCCCTCAACCGCTCGGCCAGGGGCGGCGGCCTCGTCACCCGCCTCGAAGGCCTCGGCGTCGACGCCACCCGGTTCGCCTGGGCCGCCGCCATCCTCGGCACCGGCATCTCCGTGGGCCTCGTCGCCCAGCTCGCCAGCATGGCCGTGGACGACGCCGAGCGCTGTGCCGAACTGCTGTGCAGCGCCCGTATCCTCACCGAACCCGACCCGGCCGGCTCCCGGTCCCACGCCGGCGACCTGGAGTTCGTCCACCCGCTGATCGCCACCGCCGTCTACAACTCCATCCCGCCCGCGATGTGCACCGCCATGCACGGCATCGCCGCCCAGATCGTCATCGACGACGGCCGGGGCATCGCCGAGGCCTCCCGCCATCTGCTGAAGGTGCACCCGGACGACGACGAGGAACTCGTCGAACAGCTGCGGGACGCCGCCAAGGAGCACCTCGCCGTCGGCGCCCCGGACGCGGCCCGCCGCTGCCTCGAACGCGCCCTCGCCGAACCGCCCGTCCCCGAGGTCCACGCGCGCGTGCTCTACGAACTGGGCTGCGCCACCCTCCTCACCAACCCCGCCGTCACCATCGGCCACCTGCAGAGCGCCCTCGGCATGTCCGGCCTCGCCGGTCCCGAACGCGTGGACGCCGTCTTCCGGCTCTCCCAGGCCCTCCTCCACAACGACCAGCTGGAGGAAGCCGTCCGCACGGTCGAGGCGGAGGCCGCCCGGCACGAGGCAGGACCCGCCAGACTCCGGCTCCAGGCCGTCCAGTTCATGTGGGAGGGCATCGCGGGCGAGGCCGTCTCCCCACGCCGTTCCGAACGGCTCGCCGACCTCGCCGCCACCTGCACCGGCCGCGACAACTCCGAGCGCGCCCTGCTCATGCTGCGCGGCTTCGACCTCCTCATCCAGGGCGAGAACGCCGAAGAGGTCGTCGAACTGTGCGACCGCGCCCTCGTCAACGGCCGCCTCGCGCCCGGCCTCGGCTGGACCGACACCGAGTGGGGCATCGAACTCCTGCTGATGCTCGCCAACTCCTACGTCTACACCGACCGCCTGGACCGCGCGGAGAGCCTGTACAACGAGGGCCTGCGCGCCTACGAGTCCTCCGGCTGGAGCGGCGGCCACCTCTCCCTCGCCCATGCCTACGTCGGCCTCGGCCACCGCAGGCGCGGCCGGCTGCGGGAGGCGGAGATCTCCCTGCGGGAGTCCCTGCGGATCGCCGAGCGGGTCGGCCGCCGGCTGCCCCTGTACTGGACGGCCACCTGCAATCTCGTGGACACGCTGCTCGCCCGCGGCCATGTCCAGCAGGCCTGGGAGACCGCCGAACAGTACGGCTTCGCACCGCCGTACCCCTCCACCATCGTGATGCCGGACCCGCGGTCGGTGCGCGGCCGGCTGCTGCTCGCCGTCGGCCGCACGAAGGAGGCCGTGAACGAACTGGAGGCGGCGGAGAAGGCGGCCGCCGCGCGCGGCCACTTCAACCCCGTGGTCGTGCCCTGGGCACTCGATCTCGCCCGGGCCCTCGCGAGCGAGGACCCGGCGCGGGCCGCGCAACTGGCGGGCGACGCGCGGCGGCAGGCCGAGCGGTTCGGCACGGACACGGCGATCGGCGAGGCGCTGCGGTGCGCCGCCGCGCTGGAGACCGGGCAACGGCAGGTGCGGCTGGCCTCGCAGGCCGTCGCCTATCTGGAGGCGTCGCCCTGCCAGTACGAGCATGCGGCGGCGCGGGTGGAGTACGGGATCGCTGCGCGGTCGGTGGCCGAGTTGAACAGAGGGCTGGCGTTGGCTCGGTCCTGTGGCGCCGATGGGTTGGTTGCTCAGGCTCGGGAGGTGCTGGATACGGGGAGGGGGCTGCGGTGAGAGGTGCGTTGCGGGGTGCGGGTCGTGCGTGGTTGCTCGCGCAGTTCCCCGCGCCCCTAAAAGAAGGGGCGCTACAGAGCAAGTAGTTGATCAGTGACCGCGGACAAGCGTTTCTGTACGTCGTGGTCGTACGTCGCTTCGTGGGCCCTCGTGGGATTCGGGCCATCGAAGTAGCCGCCCGTTCCCAAGTCCTGCGTCGCCAGGGCCAGTACCCCCGGAGCGCCGTCCGCCACCGTGCTCCAGGGCGCTACCCCGCCCTCCCTCACCATCGCCGTGTCCATGAAGGTCGCCGGGTGCAGGACGTTCACCGCGATGCCTGTTTCCGCCAACTCCTCGGCCAGGGCGAAAGTGTGGGCCGCGAGGGCGAACTTCGCCCGGCAGTACGCCGCGAAACCCTGGTAGCCGCGGGTGAATTCGGGGTCGTCGAAGTCCAGCGGCTCCTGGCCCGCCGAGCCGACGTTCACGATCCGGGCGAGGGCGTTTGCGCGCAGTACCGGGAGGAGGGCGCGGGTGAGGGTCACCGGGGCCAGGTAGTTGACGGCCAGGCGCAACTCGTGGCCGTCCGTGCTCAGTTCGCGGCCCGAGCCGGGTGTGCCGGCGCCGATGCCCGCGTTGTTGATCAGGACGTCCAGGTCGGGATGCGCGTCGGCGACCTGTGCGCCCAGCTCGCGGACCCGGGCCAGTGAGGCCAGGTCCGCGACGAAGCCCTCCGCGTCGCCCTCGGTGCGCAGTTCCTCGACCAGGTGCTCGGTACGGCCCGGATCGCGGCCGTGCGCGAGGACGAGGTGGCCGGAGCGGACCAGTTCGAAGGCGACGTACCGGCCGAGCCCGGAGGTGGCACCGGTGATCAGAACAGTGGACATGCCTCCAGCCTAGGCACGGGGCGGCGCGGGGTGGGTGGTGCCGCTGGAGGTACGACCGGCAGGGTCACCCTTCCTCCGCCAGCACCCGTTGCGCCGTCGCGAACGCCGAGTTCGCCGCCGGGACCCCGCAGTACACGGCCGTCTGCAGCAGTACCGCGCCGATCTCCTCCGGCGTGAGCCCGTTGCGCCGGGCGGCCCGCACATGCATGGCCAGCTCGTCGTAGTGGCCGTGGGCGACCAGCGCGGTGAGGGTGATCATGCTGCGTTCGCGGCGGGAGAGGGTGGGGTCGGTCCAGATCTCGCCCCAGGCGTAGCGCGAGATGAAGTCCTGGAAGCGGGCCGTGAAGGGCGTCTGCCGGGCCTGGGCGCCGTCGACGTGCGCGTCGCCGAGGACCTCGCGGCGTACCGCCATCCCGCGCCTGGCACCGCCGTCCAGGTGGGCGCGGAGCGCGGTGAGGACGGCCTCGGGGCACTGCGCGGGCGCCAGATGCGCCGCGCCCGGCAGTTCGACCAGCGTGGACGACGGCACCGCGTCCGCGATCTCCCGCAGATGCGGCGGCGGGGTCGCGGGGTCCTGCCGGCCGGCGACCAGCAGGGTGCGGACTGCGATCTCGCCGAGCCGGTCCCGCAGGTCGAAGGCGGCCAGCGCGTCGCAGCAGGCGGCGTACGCCTCCGGGTCGGCCGTCCGCTGGTCCTCGACCAGGCGCGGCACGGTGAAGCCGGGGGTGAACCAGCGGCCGGGGGCGTTCTCCGCCAGCCACTCCACGCCCTCCCGGCGCACCCGCTCGGCCCGCTCCTCCCACGGACGGGACCCGCCGAAGTGGGCCGAGGAGCAGATCACCGCCAGGTTCTCCAGCCGGTCCGGGTGGTGGACGGCCAGGTGCAGGCCCACGGCACCGCCCAGCGACACCCCCGCGTACGCGAACCGCTCGATGCCGAGCGAGTCGGCGAGCGCGAGCACCAGGTCGGCGAGGTCACCGACGGTCGCCCCCGCCTTGATCAGGTCGGGTGCCGAACCGCCGTGACCCGGCAGGTCCCAGCGCACCACCCGGTGGGCGGTGGACAGTTCGGGCGCCACGGCGTCCCACAGGGCGTACGAGGTGCCGAGGGACGGCCCGAGGAGCAGCGGGGGAGCCGAAGCAGGGCCCTCGACACGGTGGTTGAGGAGGTTCTCGGTCAACGTCGCTCCAGAGCACGGTCGGTGAGCACACCGGCGGAGCCGGTGTAGCGGGCGGGATCGGTCAGGCTGTCGAGGTCGACGTCCTTCAAGTCGGGCTCCTCGGCCAGGAGTTCACGCAGCGCCCGGTGTTCGGTGTGGGTGCGGCGGGCCAGCTCGGTGAGCAGCTCCTTGGCGCGGCCCCGGCCGAGCACGGGTGTCAGTTCGGCGGAGAGCCGCTCCGAGACGATCAGTCCGTTGGTGAGGTCGAGGTGCCGACGCATCGCCTCCGGGTGCACCCGCAGCCCCTCCGCCAGCTCCGCCGCGTCCCGCGCCGCACCGCCCACGGTCCGCAGCAGATCCCGCAACGGCTCCCACTCGGCGTGCCAGGCACCGGCCGGCCGCTCGTCCTCCGCGGTCATCGAGCCGTACAGGACGGCCGCGAGCTGCGGGGCCCGCCGCGCGGCCGCCGCGATCAGCGTCGACCGCACCGGGTTGGCCTTGTGCGGCATCGCCGAGGAACCGCCCCCGCCGCCCTCGGAGACCTCGCCGATCTCGGTACGTGACAAGGTCAGCACGTCCGCGGCGACCTTCCCCAGCGCCCCGGCCGCGAAGGCGAGACATCCGGCGAGGTCGGCGATCGGCGTGCGCAGGGTGTGCCAGGGCAACAGCGGGGCGGCGAGGGCGAGTTCACGGGCGTACGTGGCCGGCAGCTCCTCGGCGTGCCGGGCGCCGTACGCGCCGAAGGCGGCCAGCGTGCCTGCCGCGCCGCCGAGTTGGGCGGGCAGCGACTCCCGGACCAGGGCCACGCGGTCCCGGGCGTCGAGGACCAGCGAGCGCCAGCCGGCCGCCTTCAGCCCGAACGTCGTCGGCACGGCGTGCTGGGTGAGCGTGCGGCCCGGCATCGGCGTGTCGCGGTGCTCGGCGGCCAGCAGGGCCAGTGCCTGCCCGGTCCGTCCGAGGTCGGCGAGTACGAGGTCCAGAGTGCGGGCGGCGACCAGCATCGTCGCCGTGTCCATGATGTCCTGGCTGGTCGCGCCCCGGTGCACGTAGGGCCCGTGCTCCGCGCCGACCGCCTTCGTCAGATCGGCGACCAGCGGGATGACCGGGTTGCCGCCGCCCCGGGCGCGCTCCGCCAGGGACCCGAGGTCGAAACGGCCGTGCCCGGCCGCCTCGGTCACCGCCGTCGCGGCCGCGGCCGGGGCCAGCCCCAGGGCGGCCTGGGCACGGGTGAGGGCCGCTTCCGCGTCGAGCAGCGCCCGCAGGTACGCGCCGTCGCTCGTCGCGGCCGCGGCGGCGGAACCGGACCACCCTGGACCGAGCAGCCCGCCGTCGCCGCCGCCGTCATCCGCTGTTGTCACTGGAACTCCAGGAAGACCGTCTCGCCCTCTCCCTGAAGGCGGATGTCGAAACGGTAGGTCCCCCGGCCCTCGTCGGCGGCGACCAGCGTGTCGCGTCGCTCGCCCACCCGGGTGAGCAGCGGGTCGGCGGCGAGCGCCGCGTCGTCGCCCGGCAGGTAGATCCGGGTGAACAGGTGCACCAGCAGCCCGCGCGCGAACACGCACACGCTGATGTAGGGCGCGCCGCCGCCACGGACGCCGGGCCGCAGCGTCCGCGCGTACCAGTGCCCGTTGGTGTCCGTCTGGATCCGGCCCCAGCCGGTGAACTCCACGCCGTTGCGGCCGAGGTAGTCGCCGGTGGCCGGATCGCGGCGGATCGAACCGTCGGTCGTGGACACGTTCCCGTCGGGATCGGCGCCCCACAGCTCCACGAGTGCGTCGGGCAGCGGGGTGCCCTCGCCGTCGAAGACGTACCCGTGGACCGTGACCGTGTCCGGGTGCCCGAGGGGCGCGATGTCCTCGCCGCCGCGGAACGGCAGCGCGTACCCGTAGAACGGGCCGACCGTGTGCGACGGCGTGGGCAGCACGCTCTCCGGGCTGCTCGTGTCGATCTTCGTCATGGCAGGTCAGCGTCCTTCTTCGATCCAGGTGGCGTTCGGGCCGTCCAGCACGATGTCCCAGTGGTAGCCCATCGAGAACTCCGGCACGGACAGACCGTGGTCGTACGTCGCGACCAGGCGCTGCCGGGCCGCGTCGTCCGTCACCGACTGGATGATCGGGTCGTACGGGAACAGCGGGTCGCTCGGGAAGTACATCTGCGTCACCAGCCGCTGCGTGAACGCCGAACCGAACATCGAGAAGTGGATGTGGGCCGGACGCCAGGCGTTGAGATGGTTGCGCCAGGGGTAGGGGCCCGGCTGGATGGTGGTGAAGTGGTAGCCGCCGTCGGCGTCGGTGATCGTACGGCCGACACCCGTGAAGTTGGGGTCCAGCGGGGCGTCGTGCTGCTCGCGCTGGTGCGCGTAGCGGCCGGCCGAGTTGGCCTGCCAGACCTCGATCAATTGGCCCCGGACCGGCCGCCCGTCCCGGTCGAGCAGCCGCCCGGAGACGGTGATCCGCTCACCGATGGGCTCACCGTCGTGCTGCCGGGTCAGGTCATTGTCTATCCCGGTGATGTCCCGCTCCCCGAACGCGGGCGAGTGCAGCTCCACCAGCTCCGGGTCCTTGGCCGTGTCGATGGCGACCAGAGGCTGTTTCGGATGCCGGAGAACGGAGGACCGGTAGGGGGCGTAGTCCCGCCGGGGATGATGCTCGACGGGAGCACCGTCGGCGACACGCTTTTCATAGGCGGCATTCTCGGCGGCGATTTCGAGGTCGATGTCGCCCTGGGTGAGTGTCATAGAAAGTCCTCGGTGAGGCGCCCTGCCTTCAGGGGCGCGGGGCTGTGTCAATATGCGGCTCCGCCGCGTGGGCGCGACCAGCCACAACGCACCCGCAGGTGCCCTACGACCTATCGCTCTATCGCTCTATCGCTCAAGAACGAGCGCGAGCCCTTGCCCGACGCCGATGCAAAGGGTGGCCACGCCGACACCGGAGCCGCGCCGGGCGAGTTGGTGCGCGACCGTACCGGCGAGCCGCGCCCCGGAGGCGCCGAGCGGATGCCCCAACGCGATCGCCCCACCCTGCGGATTGAGGATCGCCGGATCGAACTCGGGCCACTCGGCGACACACCCCAGCACCTGCGCCGCGAACGCCTCGTTCAACTCCAGCACCGACAGATCCCCGAACCCCTTGCCGGCCTTGCCCAGCGCCCGCGTCACGGCCTCGACCGGCGCCAGTCCGAAGTAGTCCGGGTCGATCCCGGACACCCCGGTCGCGCTGACCCGGGCCAGCGGCTCCCGCCCGACCGCCTTCAGTCCCTCCTCGTCGGTCAGCAGCAGTGCCGCCGCGCCGTCGTTGAGGGGGGACGCGTTGGCCGCGGTCACGGTGCCTCCCCCAGCCTCCGGCCGGGGGGACCCCCATCTCGCTTCGCTCCCCGTGCGGAAGGACGGCTTGAGCCTGGCCATCGCGGTGAGGGAGGCATCCGGCCGTACACACTCGTCGGCGGCGAAGGAGACCGGGTCGCCCTTGCGCTGCGGGACGGACACGGGGGCCAGCTCGGCGTCGAACAGACCCTGCTCCTGGGCGGCGGCCGCCTTCTGGTGGGAGGCGAGGGCGAACTCGTCCTGCTGCTCCCGGCTGATCTTGTGCTTGTCCGCGATACGTTCCGCGGACTCGCCCAGCGGGATGGTCCACTGCGGGTCCATCTTCGGGTTGACCATGCGCCAGCCGAGGGTGGTCGAGTACAGCTCGGCGTTCCCGGCGGGGAACGGCCGGTCGCTCTTGGGCAGCACGTACGGTGCCCGGGTCATGGACTCCACACCGCCGGCCACGGCGATGGAGGCGTCGCCCACCGCGATGGCGCGGGCGGCCTGGATGACCGCTTCCAGGCCGGAGGCGCACAGCCGGTTGACGGTGACGCCCGGCACGCTGGTGGGCAGCCCGGCGAGCAGCGCGGCCATCCGGCCGACGTTGCGGTTCTCCTCGCCGGCGCCGTTGGCGTTGCCGAAGTAGACGTCCTCGATCCGGGCCGGGTCCAGGCCGGGGGTGCGGGCGAGGAGTTCACGGATGGCGTGGGCGGCCAGGTCGTCGGGGCGTACGCCGGCGAGGCCGCCGTTGTAGCGGCCGATCGGCGTGCGGACCGCGTCGACGATGTACACCGTGTTCACAGCAGACCCTCCGGGACAGTGAGTTTCGCGTCGGTCTTGGCGATGATCTCCTCGACACCGACCCCGGGCGCGGTCTCCACGAGGACGAGTCCCTCGTCGGTCACGTCGAGGACGGCGAGGTCGGTGATGATCCGGTCCACGCACGCCTTCCCCGTCAGCGGCAGCGCGCACTGTTCGAGGATCTTCGCCGAGCCGTCCTTGGCGGTGTGGGTCATCACGACGATGACCGTGCGGGCGCCGTGGACCAGGTCCATCGCCCCGCCGATCCCCGTGACCAGCTTCCCCGGGATCGCCCAGTTCGCCAGGTCCCCGCGCGCGGAGACCTGCATGGCCCCGAGCACGGCGACGTCGATGTGGCCGCCGCGGATCATCGAGAACGACAGCGCCGAGTCGAAGAACGACGCCCCCGGCAGGACCGTGACCGTCTCCTTCCCCGCGTTGATCAGGTCCGGGTCGACGGCGTCCTCGGTGGGGTAGGGGCCGGTGCCCAGGATGCCGTTCTCCGACTCCAGGACCACCTCCACCCCCTCGGGCAGATAGTTCGGGATCAGCGTCGGCAGCCCGATCCCCAGGTTCACGTACTGTCCGTCCCGCAGCTCGCGCGCCGCCCGCGCGGCCATCTCCTGGCGCGTCCAGGCCATCAGCTGCTCACCGTCCGCTGCTCGATCTTCTTGTCCCCGGCCTGTTCCGGGGTCAACGCCACCACCCGCTGCACGAAGATCCCCGGCAGGTGCACCGCGTCCGGATCGATCTCGCCGGGCTCCACCAGCTCCTCCACCTCGGCGATCGTGACCTTCCCGGCCATCGCCGCGAGCGGGTTGAAGTTGCGGGTGGACTTGTTGAACACCAGGTTCCCGTGCCGGTCGCCCTTCGCCGCCCGCACCAGCGCGAAGTCCGTACGGATACCCCGCTCCAGCACGTACTCGGTGCCGTCGAACTCCCGCACCTCCTTCGCCGACGAGGCCAGCGCCACCCCGCCGGAGCCGTCGTAGCGCCAGGGCAGCCCGCCCTCCGCGACCTGCGTGCCCACCCCGGCGGGGGTGTAGAACGCGGGGATCCCGGCGCCGCCCGCCCGCAACCGCTCGGCGAGGGTGCCCTGGGGGATCAGCTCCACCTCCAGCTCACCGGCCAGGTACTGCCGCGCGAACTCCTTGTTGCCCCCGATGTAGGAACCCGTCACCCGCGCGATCCGCCCCGCCGCGAGCAGCACGGCCAGACCCGTGTCCATCGCCCCGCAGTTGTTCGAGACCACCGACAGGCCGCTGACGCCCCGCTCGTACAACGCCCCGATCAGCACGTTCGGCACACCACTGAGCCCGAACCCGCCCACCGCCAGCGACGCGCCCTCCGGCACATCGGCCACCGCCTCCGCGGCAGTGGCGACCACCTTGTCCATCCGTGCAGCCTCATCTCTCAGCGAATTAATCAGGGCACTGAGTATTTCAGCGAGATGTCTGCCACGCTGCCACTGTCGTCGCCACCCGTCAAGACCTGCACTGATGGCAGACGGGTGTACAGACAGGAAGGGTGGCTGCGGGTATCGTTCAGTACACCAACGAATTCGGACCACGGGAGCGCATATGGCCGCGGTGGACCTCACCACCCACCCCGGGCACCTGGCCCGGCGGCTCCAGCAGGCCCACTACCTGCTGTGGAACACGATGGTCTCGGAGGAGATCACCTCGCCGCAGTTCGCCGTGCTGAACGCGCTCGTCGCCGAGCCGGGACTGGACCAGCGGACCGTGGGGGAGCGGGTGGGGCTGGACCGGTCGACCATCGCCGAGGTCATCAGCCGGCTGGGGCGGCGCGAACTCCTCGACAAGGTGCGCGACCCGCAGGACGGCCGCCGCTTCCTGCTGCGCCTCACCGACGAGGGGGTGCGGGTCCACCGCAAGCTCTCCGTGCGCACCGCCCGGATGAACCAGGTCTTCCTGGCCCCGCTCTCGGCCGCGGAGCAGACCCAGTTCTTCGACCTGATCCGCCGGGTCTCGGACGCGGCGGAGGACCTGCGCAACCCGGCCGAGCCGGCCGAGCCGCAGGGTCAGGCCTTCGCGAACACCACCCACACCTGACCGTCGGCGAAGTTCACCGGACCGCCGTCCGCGCCCGTGAACGTGGTTCCTTCGGTGGCCTCCGGGCGCGACCAGGTGGCTTCGAACGACCGCCCGTCCCGCAGTACTTCGGCCTTCCCGGAGCCCACCGTCTCGGTGAACGGCGTGTAGTTGCCGAGCACGTCGTGGTACGCCGACTTCGTCACCCGCACGTGCTGCACCACGACCGTCGCCGGTGCCAGCCGGTCGCCGGCCGAAGTCCTCGCCGGGGTGCCGTCCATCGACACCAGCCAGCGGTTCCGGCCGGCGGACCAGGTGAAGGCGAAGCGGGCCGCCGGGTACCGCACGGTGCGTACGGTGGTGACCGTGCCGCCGGCCGGGGCCGGGCCGTGGCGGAAGCCGGTGGTGAGCGCCGATTCGCCGGGAGCCCCGTCCATCAGCCTGGCCGGGCGGAGGTACAGGTTGTGCGGGGCCGCCCGGCCGCTGCCCCGGTAGTAGGCGCCGGACGCCTCCGCGGGTGACTCCGGCCGTAGCGGAGCCCGGCGGATCAGGGGGAGCAGCTTCTTCTGGGCGCCGGAGAAGGCGAGCCTCGGGCGGTCGAACTGGCGCAGCAGCTCCAGGTCGGACTCGCGTGCGCTCCGGACGGGGCCGATGACCTCCGGGAGCCGGGTGGCGTACACCGCCATCAGCCGGCTGAGCCCGCCCTCCACCTGCTCCGCGTACACCACGTCCGCCGAGTCCAGCCCGGTCTGGGGGCGGGCCGCGGCCACGTTGTCGATCTTCACGGCCAGTACGGATCCGGTGGCCTGCGGCTCGCTCGGTGCCGGGGTGCCCACGCTCGGCGTCGGAGTGCTCTGCGGTGCGCGTCCGTCGTCCGTCGGGCCGTGCCGGGTGCAGCCCGCCGTGAAGGAGGCCGCCGTCGCAGCCGCCGCCAGTGCCGCCGTCAGTACGCTCCGGCGCGTCGGCGCCCCGAATCGCTTGCCCACCGCTGCCACCCCGTCCGTCCCACCCCGTGCGCCCCCGTTGAGCCTCTCGATTGTGTGCTCATCAGGTCATCGGAGGCCATACCTGGTCGAAACCGATCGGGGACGGACGGTCAGGACCCCAGGATCTCCGTGAGGTCGTAGCGCACCGGCTCCTCCAGCTGGGCGTAGGTGCAGCTGTCCGGTGTGCGGTCCGGGCGCCAGCGGCGGAACCGGGCCGTGTGCCGGAAGCGCGCGCCGTTCTCCATGTGGTCGTACGCCACCTCGGCCACCCGCTCCGGCCGCAGCGGCACCCAGGACAGGTCCTTCTTGCCCGACCAGCGGCTCGGTGCGCCGGGCAGCCGGGCCGACTCATGGGCGGCCTCCTCCGCCCAGGCCGCCCACGGATGCCCGGAGACGTCGGCCATGCGCAGCGGCTCCAGCTCCTCGATCAGCTCAGCCCGCCGCTTCATCGGGAACGCGGCCGACACGCCCACGTGCTGGAGGGCGCCCCGGTCGTCGTACAGGCCGAGCAGCAGCGAGCCGACCACCGGGCCGCTCTTGTGGAAGCGGTAGCCGGCCACCACGACGTCGGCCGTCCGCTCGTGCTTGACCTTGAACATGGCACGCTCGTCCTGCCGGTAGCGCAGGTCGAGCGGCTTGGCGATGACCCCGTCGAGGCCGGCCCCCTCGTACTGCTCGAACCACCGCCGGGCCACCTCGACATCGGTCGTGGCCGGCGCCAGATGCACCGGCGGGGTCACCCCCTCCAGCGCCCGCGTGAGCAGCGCGCGGCGGTCGGTCAGCACCATGTCGAGCAGTGACTCGTCGGCCAGTGCCAGCAGGTCGAAGGCGACGAAGGAGGCGGGCGTCCGCTCCGCCAGCGTGCGCACCCTGGAGTCCGCCGGATGGATCCGCTCGGTCAGCGCGTCGAAGTCCAGCCGGCCCTCCCGGGCGATGACGATCTCCCCGTCCAGCACGCACCGCTCGGGCACCCGCTCCTTCAGCGCCGCCACCAGCTCGGGGAAGTACCTGGTCAA
Source organism: Streptomyces sp. NPDC058464 (assembly GCF_042721035.1). Lineage (NCBI taxonomy): Bacteria > Bacillati > Actinomycetota > Actinomycetes > Kitasatosporales > Streptomycetaceae > Streptomyces > Streptomyces sp. NPDC058464. The sequence continues at coordinate 136,967 of NZ_JBHXMA010000026.1, read as the reverse complement.
CGGCTTCCCGGTACGACTGCCGAGCTCGACCTCGGCACCGTCCCGGAACACGATCGCACGGAAGCCGTCCCACTTCGCCTCGTACTGCATGTCCGGCGGGATCGTCGCCACCGACTTGGCGAGCATCGGTTTCACGGGCGGCATCACCGGCAGATCCATGCCACGACTGTACGAGCGGTCCCCGGCGCGCGCTCGTCACGCGGCACCTCCGGTTCGGGGCCGGGACCCGTCGTCTCCCGGACCCGGGGATCGTGTCGAGCCGATATGCGCGGTGGGGGTGGTGCGCCTACCGTGGCCGCATGGGCGATGCGGTGCAACTGGAGGTGGCCGGCCGGACCGTACGGCTGTCCAGCCCGGACAAGGTGTTCTTCCCGGAGCGCGGTTTCACCAAGCTGGACGTCGCCCGCTACTACGCGGCCGTCGCCCCCGGCATCCTGCGCGCCCTGCGCGAGCGCCCCACCACCCTGCAGCGCTACCCGGACGGCATCGAGGGCGAGTGGTTCTACCAGAAGCGCGCCCCCAAGGGCATGCCCGACTGGATCCCCACCGCCCACATCACCTTCCCCAGCGGCCGCACCGCCGACGAGATGTGCCCCACGGAGGAGGCCGCCGTGGTGTGGGCGGCGCAGTACGGCACGCTCACCTTCCACCCCTGGCCGGTGCGCCGCGACGACGTCGACCGGCCCGACGAGCTCCGCATCGACCTGGATCCGCAGCCCGGCACCGACTTCGCCGACGCGGTCCGTGCCGCCCACGAACTCCGCGCCGTCCTGGACGAGTTCGGCGGCCTGCGGGGCTGGCCCAAGACCTCCGGCGGCCGTGGCCTGCACGTCTTCGTGCCCATCGAACCGAGGTGGACCTTCACCCAGGTCCGGCGCGCGGCGATCGCCGTGGGCCGGGAGCTGGAACGCCGGATGCCGGACCGGGTGACCATCAAGTGGTGGAAGGAGGAACGCGGCGAGCGGATCTTCGTCGACTACAACCAGACCGCGCGCGACCGCACCATCGCCTCCGCCTACTCCCTGCGGCCCCGCCCGCACGCCCCCGTCTCCGCGCCGCTGCGCTGGGAGGAGGTCGACGACGTGCGGCCCGCGGACTTCGACCTGGCCACGATGCCGGCCCGGTTCGCCGAAGTCGGCGACGTGCACGCCGACATGGACGAGCACGCCTACTCCCTGGACGCCCTCCTGGAACTCGCCCGCCGCGACGAACAGGACCACGGCCTCGGCGACCTGCCCTACCCGCCGGAGTACCCGAAGATGCCGGGCGAGCCCAAGCGCGTCCAGCCGAGCCGGGCGCGGCCCGAACAGCCTTCCTGACGACGTCACTTGGGGGAACCTCGCCGGCGGTCGGCGAGCGGTGCCGCCCCGAGAGCGCTCTGACCGCCTTCCGGCGCCCGGGACTATGCTGATCGTCAGCCGCCGACGAGGAGGGCCGAGGTGTCCGAGGCAGTGTCGCGCCCCACGCTGGAGGCCGTGGCCGCGCGGGCCGGGGTCTCCCGGGCCACCGTGTCACGGGTCGTCAACGGCGGGGACGGTGTGCGCGAGCCCCTCGTCGAACGGGTGCGCCGGGCGGTCGAGGAACTCGGCTACGTCCCCAACCAGGCGGCCCGCAGCCTCGTCACCAAACGGCACGACGCCGTCGCCGTCGTCATCGCCGAACCCGAGACCCGGATCTTCACCGACCCCTTCTTCGCCCTCCAACTGCGCGGCATCAGCAAGGAACTGACCGCCCAGGACAACCAGCTCGTGCTGTTGCTCACCGAGGGACGGGACGACCACGCACGGGTGGCCCGCTATCTCGCCGGCGGCCATGTCGACGGCGCACTGGTCTTCTCGCTCCACCTCGACGACCCGCTGCCCGGACTGATCGAGGGCGCCGGCGTCCCCACCGTGTTCGGCGGCCGGCCCGGCTGGAGCGGCGGCGCGAAGAACGCCGTGTACGTCGACTGCGACAACCGGGGCGGTGCCGAGGACGCCGTGCGCCACCTCGTCGGCCTCGGCCGGACCCGGATCGCGCACATCACCGGGCCGCTGGACCAGACGTCGGCCGCCGACCGCCTCCAGGGATACCGGGACGTCATGGGGGAGACCGATCCACGGCTGGTCGTCGCCAGCGACTTCACCCCGTCCGGCGGCGAGCGCGCCATGAGCGAGCTCCTCGACCGCTGCCCGGACGTCGACGCCGTGTTCGCCGCCAACGACCTCACCGCGCTCGGCGCCCTGCGCGTCCTGCGCGAGCGCGGCCGCCGGGTGCCCGAGGACGTCGCCGTGATCGGCTTCGACGACGTGCTGCCCGTCGCCGAACAGACCGAGCCCGCGCTGACGACGGTCCGTCAGGACATCGAGGAGATGGGCCGGCTGATGGCCCGGCTGCTGCTGACCACGCTGAACCGCGGCGAGCCGGCGACCGGCGCGCCGGCCGGCGTCGTCCTGCCCACGACACTGATACGGCGCGCGACCGCCTAGCCGCCCGTCTCCGCTTTTGCGCCCGCCCTCAGGTCTGCTGCGGCTCGCCCTTGATCACCGCGAAGCGGGCGCCGTACGGGTCGGCCAGCTTGGCCATCCGGCCCACACCCTCCAGCGTGGTCGCCGGCATCCGCACCCGGCCGCCCGTCTGCTGGGCCTTCTCGACCACCGCGTCCGGGTCCTCCACCTCGAAGTACGGCAGCCAGTACGCGCCGGCCTGCGCCTCGGCCGGGTCCTCGGCCAGCGGGACCATCCCGCCGAACATCGACGCGTCGTCACCGCCCGCCGGGTTGACGCAGGTGTAGGTGCCGCCGGGGAAGGGCACGCCGGAGGTCTCCAGACCGAGTGTCTTGTGGTAAAAGGCCGCGGCGGCCGCGATGTCCGGGGTGTACAGCTCGACCCAGCACAGCGAACCCGGATCGCCCGCCACGTCGACGCCCTTGGTCAGTGCCGGCTGCCAGATGCCGAAGGGCACCCCCGCCTGGTCGGCGAGGATCGCCAGGTGGCCCTGGCCCATGACGTCCATCGGCTGGGCGAGGACGCTGCCGTGCGCCTGCTCGGCCGCCTTCGCGGTGGCCTGCGCGTCCTCGCTCTGGAAGTACACCGTCCAGGACGGCGGACCCTGCTCCGGGGTGGTCTGCATACCGCCGGCGACGGTCCTGCCGTCCAACTGGAAGAAGCCGTAACCGCCGGCGTCGGGCCCCGCCGACTGGAACTGCCAGCCGAAGAGACCGTTGTAGAAGGAGATGGCGCCGTCGATCTCGGGTGTGCCGAGGTCGATCCAGTTGGGAGCGCCGTTGACGAAACGGGTGGTGAGCATCGTCGCCCTCCTCGGAAGGGTCCTGTTCTCTGCTGCGCCGAGTCTTCCACCGTCCACTGACAATCGCTGCCCGACCACGCCCACCGCAGGCCGGTTACCGTGGGTCACCCGACGCACTCGGCGAGTTTCGGAATCGTTCCGCGCGCCGCCGTGCGCGGGCGTGGCGCGCAGGCGCATGATCGAGGCTGCCGTGGTCTGTCGCCGTCGCGTTGAGCGGGCGTTGATCGAACGTTTTTCGCCGCCCGGCACGATCCTGGCCATGCACTTCGACACCGTCATCCCGCCCCGCACGCCCGTCCCGGCCTGGCAGGCGCAGGCGTTGTGCGCGCAGACCGGGGCGGACTTCTTCTTTCCCGAGCCCGGCAGCTCGGTGCGCGAGGCCAAGCGCATCTGCGGTATGTGCGAGATGCGTGCGGCCTGCCTGGAGTACGCGCTGGACAACGACGAACGCTTCGGCGTCTGGGGCGGTCTGTCCGAGAAGGAGCGGCTGGAGCTGCGGCGCGCGTCCCGTTGAACCCACGGCCGCCCCGGAAAACGCGTACGGCCGTGCGTCCCTTCCCGGTTATCATCCGGGCACGCGGCCGGACGTAGCGCAGAGGCAGACGCACCGCCTTGCCGAGGCGAACACGCCGGTTCGAATCCGGTCGTCCGGGCCGCGTGACGAGGTCCTGTAGAGCAGAGGCAGACTCGCCACCCTCTCAAGGTGGATACGCCGGTTCGAATCCGGCCGGGACCACGGTACGGCGGACACGGGGCTGGGCGGGGCGGATGAGCGAGGCGATCACCGAGGCGGAACTGGCCGCCTTCCACCAGGTGGTGGGGAAGCTGCGGGCGCTGCCCGTCGACGACCCGGTGCGGCTGCGCGCCGAGCAGGTCGCCGCCTCCTTCGCCCGCGACGGACGGCTGCGCCGCCGCAGGACACGGAGCGACGAGGTGTCGACGGCGGACGCCGCGACGATGGCCGCGACCGCGACCGGGGCCCTGGACCGCCGCGAGGACGCGCCCCTTGCCGTGCCCGGCGCCGGCGGCGTCTTCCGCAAGCCGCGCACCTGCTACGTCTGCAAGTCGCCCTATCGACACGTCGACACCTTCTACCACCGGCTCTGCCCCGACTGCGCCGCCGACAACACCGCGCGCCGCGCGCTGAGCACCGACCTCGGCGGCCGCCGGGTGCTGCTCACCGGCGGCAGGGTGAAGATCGGCTTCCAGCTGGCGCTGATGATGCTGCGCGACGGCGCCGAAGTCCTCGTCACCTCGCGCTTCCCGTACGACACCCGGCAGCGCTTCGAGGCGGTTCCGGGCAGCGACGGGTGGCTGGACCGGCTCACCGTCCTCGCCGTCGACCTGCGCGACCCGCGCCAGGTCCTCGGCCTGTGCGAGGAGTTGCGGCAGGAGGGGAAGCCGCTGGACGTCCTCGTCAACAACGCTGCCCAGACCGTGCGCAGACCGCCCGAGTCCTACGCCCTGCTGGCCGCCGGCGAACCCGAGGCGCTGCCCCCGGGCGCCCGGCAGGCGCCCGGATTCACCCCGATGCGCAGGCTGGCGGGCTCGGCCGCGGCCCTGCCCGTCGCGCTGCGCGAGGCCGACGAGGCCGGGCTGCTGCCCGATCCGTCGCCGGAGAACTCCTGGTCGGCCCGGCTCGGCGCCCTCGACCCCGCCGAGGTCCTGGAGACCCAGCTCGTCAACGCCCTGGCCCCGGCCCTGTTGTGCGACCGGCTGCTGCCGCTGCTGCTGGCCTCGCCGCACCCGCGCCGGTACGTGGTCAACGTGACCGCCGTCGAGGGCCGGTTCGCCGTCCGCAACAAGATGGCCGGCCATCCGCACACCAACATGGCCAAGGCCGCCCTCAACATGCTCACCCGCACCAGCGCCACCGAACTCGCCGAGCGGGGCGTCCACATGTGCGCCGTGGACACCGGCTGGATCACCGACGAGAACCCGGCGCCGAAGAAGGCCCGGATGGCGGGCGCCGGCTTCCGCACCCCCCTCGACATCGTCGACGGCGCGGCCCGCGTCTACGACCCGATCGTGCGCGGCGAGGCCGGGCACCCGGTGTCCGGGGTGTTCCTGAAGGACTACCGGGAGGCGGAGTGGTGACCGAGGACCCGCAGGACCCGCAGGACCTTCGGCGGGACACCTTCGCCGGTGTCCCGCACGTCGTGCCGCGCCCGGCCGCCGAACTCGCCCCGCTGCTCGACTGGTTGCGGGCCGGCCGCCCGGCGGGGGAACGGCTGGACTTCGCGGCGGGCACGGCCCTGCCGGACGGCCGCCTCGACCTGTGCAAGCAGGACGTCGGCGCGGCGGGCGCCGCCCTCATCGCCGAGGCCCTCGGCCAAGGGCCCACCCCGGTACGGCACCTGCTGCTCGGCACGGACGCGCTCGGCGACGAGGGCGCCGAAGCCGTGGCCGGTTCCGGCGCCGAGGTGGAGACGCTCTACCTGGGCTGCAACGGCATCACGGCGGGCGGTGCCTGCCGGATCGCCGACCAGCTGCGGGCCTCGCCGCAGGTCGCCACCGGGGTGTGGCTCAAGCGCAACCCGCTGGGCGGCGCAGGCGGGCAGGCCGCCGCCGAACTCATCGAGTCCGCACGCTCCCTGCGCACCCTCGACCTCGTCCAGACCGGACTCGACCCGGACGGAGCGGCGGTGCTCGCCGACGCGCTGCTGGCGGCGGCCGGCAACGGGCGCCGGATCGAGCGGCTCTTCGTGGGTGGCAACCCGCTGGGCGCGGCCGGGGCGCGGGCCCTGGCCGCAGTCGTCGCCGGCGGCGGGCTCGGTGAACTGTACGTGTCCGCCGCCCGGTTGGGGGACGCGGGCGCGCTGGAGCTGGCCGACGCCCTGGAGCGGGCGCCGTACGGACGGCTCACCCGGCTCGCGGTCGCCAGCAACGGCATCGGCCCGTCGGCCGCCGCCCGTCTGGTGACCGTGGCGGCCGCCGCCGGAGTGACCCTGCTCGACCTGGGGCGGGTCCGCGCGGCGGCCGTGCTCGCGGCCGCCGACAACCGGATCGACCTGGCCGCCGCCGACACGATCGGCCGGGCCCTGTCCGGCTCCGAACACCGCCTCGCCCACCTCGTACTCACCGACACCGGGATGCGCAGCCGCGAAGCCCACCGCCTCCTCGACCACGCGGACCGAGCCGGCACGGCCACCCGCTACCGGCTCGGCGCCGGCATCGCCGCGAGTGTCAAGCGCCGCCTGGCCGACCTCAGCTCCCACATCCCGGCTCCCGCCGTCCCGGCCGACGTGGCCGCCGTACGCAGCGTCCACCGGACCGCGCCGCCGGAGGCCTGACCGTCAGCTCCGGCGCAGGTCCGTGAAGACCTCCATCCAGTACCGCTGCTGCCGCTCGGATGCCCCCACCAGGTAGGTCGCGCGCAACTTGGCGGGGAGCAGCGCCACCAGGCGGCCCACCGCCGCCCGGTGTCTCTTCAGCTGGGACAGCTCCGCGTTGGCGAGGATCTGGTGCACCACGTCGCTGTCGTCACCGCCCTCGTCGGAGTGCGCGGCGGCCCTGCGCAGCCGGGCCTCCCAGGCGTCGACGTCCCGGGCCAGCTCGCGCAGACCGGTGACCGGGCGGCCCTTGAAACGGTCCACGAGGGCGGTCAGCGGCACCGGCGCGTACTCGCCGTCGCCGAGATAGACCGTGCCCATCTCCAACGGCAGCCCCTTGCGGTGCAGCTTGACCAGCCGCTCCAGGGTCCGCTTGGTGATCCAGGCCCGGCCCTCGTCGTCGATGTCGTGCTTCCACCACTCCAGGACCGTCTCGGCGTCCCGGCCGTACCGCGCGAGCAGCCACTCGTTGGCCGGGATGTCCTCGGGCTCGACCAGCAGCGACGCCGTGAACCGGGTCGCCTGGGCGATGTTGTTCCGCGACACCAGAAGCTTGCGGCCCAGGTGGTACGGCGGATTCTGCACGGCTATCTGGGCCCGCAGGTTCTCGATCCGGCGTCCCGCCAGCGACCACTCCTGGGTGACCTCCATCAGCTTGGCGAACGCGGCCTTGTCCTTGGGCCGGTTGTACTCGTCCCACACGATCGCCTTGGGCTCCGGACCCGTGAAGGGCGCGGCGAGGAGGTTGTCGAGCGTGCCGTCGGGGGACGGGACGGGTGCGCACAGGTCCTCGACGTTCGTCACCGGCAGCGAGAAGTACAGGGCGTCCCGGCCCAGCCCCTCGCGCAGGGTCTCCCGGACCAGCTCCGTCTTGCCGCAGCCCGGCGGCCCCTGGAGCAGCACCGTCCACCGGTTGCGCAGCGCCGCCCGCACCACCCGCCGCACCGGGTCCGCGACCGTCGCCGGGTTGGCCACGCCCACGCTCGCCGCGATCCGGTCGAGGATCTCGGCCGTGCGGTTCTGCCCCGGCCGTCCGTCCGGGCCCGGCTCGGCCAGCCGCAGCCGCTCGCCGTCGACCAGCGGCAGGCCCCAGCGCAGCGGGAAGCCCTCGCGCGCGTTGGCCAGCACATGGTCCAGGGTGCGCGGGGAGAACAGCTCGCGCAGCGCGGGGGAGAGGGACGCCCACAGCGAGAAGACCGGACGCAGGTCCCACGGGCGGTACTTGGCCGCGAGATGCCGACGCCACGACGTGTCGTTCGCCGAGATCCGGATCGTCACCATGCGGTCCAGGAGCGCCAGGTCACCACGGCGTGCCGAGGTCTCCGACAGCGACTCGTTGTCGGTCAGGAACACGCCGACGCAGCCCAGGGCGCGCAGATCGTGCTCGCCCAGCGACCAGTTGCACGCGATCTGCATGAGCTGCGACTGGATCGTGTCGCCCGCCTGCAGCGAGTCGTCGATCAGCAGCACGAACGGCCGGCCCGGCCTGAGCTGGCTCATCACCAGCTGGCGCAGCACCAGTTCGCCCGTCTGCGGGTCCCGGACCGGCGCGTTGACCAGCAGGTCGTCCGGGGTCAGGTTCGCCGCCGGCACGTACACCAGGGTGGTGTCCGGGTGGGCGCGGGCGAGGTGCGAGAAGAACGTCGCCGTCTTGCCGATGCCGTGCTCGCCGAAGACCTGTCCGGTCTGCCCCAGGTCGATCATCGCGTCGATGAAGGACTCCAGACGGGAGGCGGTGGGCTCCGGTGTCTTCTGCGCCTGCTGTGTCTTCTGCGTCTCTGTGGTCATCTACCGCGATCCCGTGGTGACGCGATGGCAGTCCATCGCGGGTGTGTGCGTCTCGGGCCAGTCGTTGCCGCCCTCGGTGATCAGCCAGATCCATTTCTCCGGCTCGGCCGGGGTGATCGGCGGCGCGTATCCGTCGGTGAGGACGACGACCGCGTCCGGGTCCACCTCGCAGCGACGGCCCGCCACCTCGGTACGGCCCTCCACGTAGTCCGCGACCGCCTGGAAGCTGGTGCCGCCCCCGCCGTACACCCTCTCGCCGGGCCGGAACGGCATCACCACGGCGTCGAAGGACAGCCAGTGCGCCGCCACCCCGTCGATCCGGCCGACGAGCCGGGTGAGCCAGTCGATCACCCGGTCCGGCATCGAACCCGAGGTGTCGTAGGCGATGACCAGCACCTTGTCGCGCACCGGGCCGCGGCGGGCGAGCATCGGGTCCTGGCCGAGGGCCGCGAGCAGGGCGCCGCGCTTCTTCGGGTACACCAGCCGCTCGCCGTCGCGCAGCCGGGAGCCCAGGACGTCGACCAGCCAGCGCTGCCACCAGTCGACGGTCCCGGTGCGGGTGGTCTCGCCGCGCAGCATGCCCGCGCCCAGCCTGCCCCAGAGCTTCGCGGCCCGCGCCGAACCCTCCTCCGTGCGGTTCATGAGGTCGAGCAGCTCGCGCTCGGCGCCCGCGTGGCCGCGCCGGGCCGCCAGCAGGGAGTTGAGCAGCGCGGACGAGGTCACCGCGTCGACCGTCTCCTGGTCGGCGGGGACCAGACCGGCCACCAGGTGCGGGCACAGCGGCGGCGGCGCCGGCGGATCGCACATGCGCTTCAGCTCGCCGTAGATGCGCATGTCGGTCTCGATGAACTCCTCGTACGCGAGGGGCTCCAGGCCGTGGGCCGTCAGGTCTTCGAGGTAGGTGTCGTGCACCGCGCGCGGGTCCACGCCCGTCGGCCGGCCCGCCACCAGGGGCAGCTCCGTGCGGCCCAGACGGACCAGGGCCACGTGGTTGATGGCGACCTCGGCGGCGAGCGTGAAGACCGGGTCCTCGCGCAGTTCGGGACCGGCCAGGAGATGCCGGTGCACCAGATGCCGGGCCTCGTGGAACAGCACGAACTTCACGCCGTCCAGGCCCAGTCCGACGAAGAAGTCCGGGTTGTAGAGCAGCAGACAGGTGCCGTCGCCCGAGGCGACCACGGCCGCCGTGTCCACCGCCGTCGTCGGGATCTGGTGCGGGCACTTCGAGTACAGCCACGAGGCCACCGCCGACTCCGTCAGCCCGAAGTCCAGCAGCGCGGCCTCCTTCAGCCGCCGTGCCTCCGCCACGACCTCCGGATCCGCCGGGCGGTAGGCCTCGAGTGCCCTGCGGTCGGCCAGGTCGACCACGAGAGGGCGTGGCCGCCCCCGCTCTCCGTACGCCATGTGCCGTCCCCCGTGCCGCAGTTCCCCCAGTGCTCCATTGGTACCAGCCGGCACTGACAACGGGCCAAGGCATTACGATCTGGCGCAAGGGCGGGGCCGTAGCGCAGAGGCAGGCGCACCGGTCTCCAGAACCAGAACACGCCGGTTCGAATCCGGCCGCCCCGCCCCCCCAGAGTCGGCCCGGCCGATGCCGACCGGCACGATCCGGCGTCCGCCGACAACAGCAGGGACGGGCGGAGGCCTCGGCAGCGGGGGCGGGCGAGGGGGCCTCGGCGAACCGGTGGGGCATGGCGGCCGGCTTTCCCACGCCGACGGGTACCGGATGCGGACCCCGGTCACCGGATACGAGCCCCGGGCACCGGAACGCTCCCGGCGCCCGCGTCGGCGGCCCTTCCCACGTCAGGAGCCGTGCCGCCGGGTCGCACACCGGGCCAGGCATGCGAGCGGCCCGCCCGAGCGGCACGCTGGTAGGAGAGCGACATGGTGATGGGAGGAGTTCCCATGGGACACACCGAACAGCGACCCGCCACCCGGTCCCGGGCCGAGAAGCCCGTCGGTGCCGGAAGCGTGTTCCTCTCCTTCGCCCCATGGGTCATCTTCGGCGTCGTGGCCAGCCCCAGCACGTGGGAGTACGCGGCACTGGCCGCGCTGATCGCCGCCGCCGTGCTCTCCGGCAAGGACATGCTCCGGGGCCGGTTCTTCCTCCTGGACATGGTCGCCATCGTGTTCTTCGCCGTGCTCTGTGTCCTCGCCCTGGCCCTGGACCGCCACGAGCTAATCTGGCTGGAGACGTACGCCCAGGTCATCTCCAGCGCGGTCGTGGCCCTCGTGGCGCTCGGCTCCCTGCTGTCCGACCCCTTCACCGCGCAGTACGCCCGCCACTCGGTTCCCCGCGAGTACTGGGACTCGCCCGTCTTCAAGCACGTGAACACGGTGCTGACGGCGGCCTGGGGAGCGGTCTTCGCGCTGATGGCCCTCTCCACCTGGCTGGCCATCCTGATCCCGGCGGGCAGCGACTGGTTCGACTGGGTCGTCCCCGTCGCCCTGCTGGTCTGGGCGGTGAAGTTCACCGAGCGCTATCCGGACCGGTACAAGCAGCGGGTGGGGGCCTAGTCAGGCGATGGCCCCCGCGGTCCTGACGAGTTCCCTGGTCGTGCCGTGGAAGGTGTCGAGGAGCTGGGCCAGTACCGCCCAGGCCTCCTCGCGGTCGCCCAGGTGGTCCCGGACCAGCGGGCGCAGCGCGTCCCCGGCCTCGGCGGCGCGGCGCGGGAACATCACGTGTCCCAGGGAGAGCACCTTCAGCACGTCCAGGGCCGGTCCGTGGTCCAGTGCGTAGTCGGCCGGCCCGCCCAGGATCCCCGCCTGGCGGACGCGGAAGTCGAACTTGCGGTGGCTGCCGAACTGGGCGCGCAGCGAGGGCGGGCAGTCCGGGCGGACGGACAGGGCCCAGCGGACGTAGCCGGGCAGGGAGTTCTCGCGGTCCGCCTCGGCGACCGTCTGCCAGTGCTCACGCCGGTAGACCATGGAGGTGGCCTGCCGCGCGGCGGGCATGGAGGCGGACGCGCGCAGGGCGGGCACCAGTCCCAGGCGGGCGACCGGCTCGGGGACCGGCGGTGCCTCGTAGTCGTCGCGCAGGACCTGGTCGACCTCCACCGCGAGCAGTCGCCCCGGGCCGAACGGCACCCCGTCCAGAATGGCCCGCTGCAGCGCCGTGTCCCGGTGGGTGAGCAGCCGCCAGACCACGGTGTTGAGATCCGGGTCGTCCTCCTGGAGCATCCACAGCACCACCGAGGACGGCAGCGCCGGCAGCCCCCAGGGGATCCGGCGCCTGGCCTCCCGGAGGTCCTCGGGTGCGGGCCGGGGCAGGCCGACACGCGCGCGTACCCGGTCGGCGTCCGCGGAGTCGATCAGGTCCAGGAGGAAGCCGACCGCCCGGCCGGAGGTGGTGTCAGCACGCATGCGCGCATGATGCCGCAGGCCACCGACAGGGCGCACCGGGAAATCCGGGCGCCCGTCCGTGGTGGCGTCACGCGCCGGCGCGCGCCGCCATCCGCGCCTTGCGCGCGGCCAGCTTCTCGTCGAACTTCGTGGCCTCCGCGTCCAGCCCGCCCATGAACAGACCGAGTTCCTCCTGCGCCTGCAGGCCCTCCGGGCCGAGGCCGTCGATCTCCAGGACCTTCAGGTGGCGCAGCACCGGCTGGAGCACGTCGTCGTGGTGGATACGCAGGTTGTAGACCTCGCCGATCGCCATCTGGGCGGCGGCGCGCTCGAAGCCGGGGATGCCGTGGCCGGGCATGCGGAAGTCGACCACGACGTCCCGCACCGCCTGCATGGTCAGGTCGGGGGCCAGCTCGAACGCGGACTTCAGGAGGTTCCGGTAGAAGACCATGTGCAGGTTCTCGTCGGTCGCGATGCGGGCCAGCATGCGGTCGCAGACCGGGTCGCCGGACTGGTGGCCGGTGTTGCGGTGCGAGATGCGGGTCGCGAGCTCCTGGAAGGCGACGTAGGCGACCGAGTGCAGCATCGAGTGCCGGTTGTCCGACTCGAAGCCCTCGCTCATGTGCGACATCCGGAACTGCTCCAGCTTGTCCGGGTCCACCGCGCGCGAGGCGAGCAGGTAGTCGCGCATCACGATGCCGTGCCGGCCCTCCTCGGCGGTCCAGCGGTGCACCCAGGTGCCCCAGGCGCCGTCCCGGCCGAACAGCGAGGCGATCTCGTGGTGGTAGCTGGGCAGGTTGTCCTCGGTGAGCAGGTTCACCACCAGCGCGATCCGGCCGATCTCGGTGACCTTGGACTGCTCCTTCTCCCAGACCTGGCCGTCCTCGAAGAAGCCGGGGAAGTTACGGGCGTCCGTCCACGGCACGTACTCGTGCGGCATCCAGTCCTTGGCGACCTTCAGATGGCGGTTCAGCTCCTTCTCGACCACTTCCTCCAGGGCGTACAGCAGCCGCGCGTCGGTCCAGGCGGACGAGCTGCCGAGATGGGGAGAAGTGATCGTCACGAGAACTCCAGGGGGACGCCGAACAAGAGCGGATGAACGGGAGGAGACCGGCGAGCGGTACCGGAACCTACGTGATCGTAGGCTACGAAACCGTAGGTTACGAAGCCGTAGGTTAAGTGTGCTGTAAAGACTGCTGATCAGGCCCGGTGCGCAAGGCGAATCGGGACATGCCAACCAGCCCAGGGACTCGCAGGTCCCGGGGCTGAAGAGGTGAGACGATCACCCGTCAGGCGTACAACTCCCGCAGCCGCACCGAGAGGCACGTCACACATCCCTCCAGTTTCTCGAACTCGGAGATGTCGACCGTGACCACCTCGTGGCCGAGGTCGGTCAGCAGTTCCGCGGTCTTGGGGGCGCTCGCCGACATCAGCAGCTTGCCGCCGCCGAGCAGCACCACATGGGCGCCCGCGTCCTCGGGCACCGCCAGGAAGCCCGGGAACAGCGAGGGCCGGTCCACGTTCGGGATGTGCCCCAGAATCGTTCCGTCGGGCAGCGCGGTCACCGCCGACTTCAGGTGCAGCACCTTGCTCACCGGTACGGCGACCACGCGTGCGCCCAGCGGCTCGAACGCGGCCCGCAGCTGCTGCACCCCGGCCGCGTTGGTCCGCCCGCCGCGGCCGACGTAGACGGTGTCGCCGACCTTGAGGACGTCACCGCCGTCCAGGGTGCCCGGCTCCCAGATCCAGTTCACCGAGCAGCCGAGGCGGGCCACCGCCTCCTCGACGCCGGCCGTCTCCTCGCGCCGCGACTCGGCGCCGGGCCGGGTGATCAGCGCCACGTTCCTGTACATGACGACCGTGTCCTCGACGAACACCGAGTCCGGGCAGTCGTCCTCCGGGTCCACCTCGACGGTCTCCCAGCCGTGCGTGCGCAGGGTCTCCGCGTACGCCTCCCACTGCTCCTGGGCGAGCTCGACGTCGACCTTCTCCCGCTCGATGTGCGTCACCAGGCCTTCGGCGAGGCGCGGGCTGGGGCGGCGGATGAGGGCCTTCTTGCTGGGCACGACGGGTCTCCGGGGTCGGGGTTCGGCCCGGCGCCCATGGCGGGGCGCCGGACCGCCATCATGCAGGGCGGGTACGTGTCGACAAAACCCCCCGTTGTCAGGCTGTGCCCTCCCCGAGACGCGCCACCTCCTCCGGCGACGTGGCGGTCAGCTCCCCGTCCGCCATCAGCAGCCATCGCGTGATCCCGATCGACTCCAGGAACGGCAGGTCGTGACTGGCCACGATCAGGGCGCCCGCGTACGACTCCAGGGCGGTGGTGAGCTGCCGGACGCTCGCGATGTCCAGGTTGTTCGTCGGCTCGTCCAGCATCAGCAGCTGCGGCGCGGGCTCCGCCAGCAGCAGGGCCGCCAGCGCCGCCCGGAAGCGTTCGCCGCCGGAGAGCGTCCCCGCCTGCTGGTCGGCCCTGGCGCCCCGGAACAGGAAGCGCGCGAGCCGCGCCCGGATCCGGTTGTTGCCGGCGTCCGGCGCGAACCGGGCCACGTTCTCGGCGACGGTCAGCTCCGGGTCCAGGACGTCCAGCCGCTGGGGCAGGAAACGCAGCGGCACGTGCGCGTGCGCCTCGCCCGCGACCGGCGCCAGCTCCCCGGCGATCGTCCGCAGCAGCGTCGTCTTGCCCGCGCCGTTGCGCCCGATCAGCGCGATCCGCTCGGGCCCGCGAAGATCGAGGATCCCCTTCACCCGCGAGCCGTGCGCGAGTTCCAGGTTCTCCAGCGTCAGCACGTTCCGGCCCGGTGGAACGGCCGTGTACGGCAGTTCGACGCGGATCTCGTCGTCGTCCCGCACCGCCTCCACCGCCTCGTCGAGCCGCTCCTTCGCCTCGCTGAGCCGTTCCTCGTGCATGATGCGGTGCTTGCCCGCGGACTCCTGGGCCGCGCGCTTGCGCGCCCCCATGACGATCTTCGGCTCGCGCTTCTGCTCGAACATCTTCTGCCCGTACCGCTTGCGGCGGGCCAGTTTGACCTGGGCGTCGGACAGTTCGCGCTTCTGCTTGCGGACATCGGCCTCGGCGACCCGCACCATGCGCTCGGCCGCCTCCTGTTCGACCGCGAGCGCCTCCTGGTACGCCGAGAAGTTGCCGCCGTACCAGGTGACCTCCCCGGTGCGCAGGTCGGCGATCTGGTCGACCAGGTCGAGGAGTTCACGGTCGTGGCTGACCACGATCAGCACGCCCGGCCAGGACGCGACGGCCGCGTACAGCCGCCTGCGGGCGAACAGGTCGAGGTTGTTGGTGGGCTCGTCGAGCAGCAGCACGTCCGGGCGCCGAAGGAGCAGCGCGGCCAGCCGCAGCAGCACCGACTCGCCGCCGGAGACCTCGCCGACGGTCCGGTCCAGGCCGATGTGGCCGAGCCCGAGTTCACCGAGGGCGGCCAGGGCGCGCTCCTCGACGTCCCAGTCGTCGCCGACCGTCTCGAAGTGCGCCTCGGACACGTCACCTGCCTCGATGGCGTGCAGCGCGGCCCGCTGAGCGGCGATGCCGAGCGCCTCGTCGACGCGCAGGGCGGTGTCGAGCGTGACGTTCTGCCGCAGGTGTCCGACCTCGCCGGCCACCTTCAGGGTGCCGTCGGAGGAGGTCAGCTCACCGGCGACGAGCTTCAGGAGTGTTGATTTCCCTGATCCGTTGACGCCGACCAGGCCGGTGCGGCCGGGGCCGAAGGAGATGTCCAGGCCGTCGAAGACGGGGGAGCCGTCGGGCCAGGCGAAGGACAGGGACGTGATGGTGACGGAAGCAGACATGGGCGCCTCGCGGTTGCTTGCGGTGTCGGGGGCAAACGCGTGTCGAGACACCGCGAGGCAGCAGCCGAGAGGGCCAGGGGGAGATCCTGTGCCGGGAGGACGGCTCACACGCCGAGGTCGAACGCCACAGACACACCTCACGGGTGTGACGCGGTGTCTCAGGACCTCAGACGAGCAACGTCCTTCTCCAATCGGCGACAACAGGACGTGCACCACCGTAGGAGCGGGCCCGGCGAGGCGTCAACGCATTAAACCGCGGCGTCAACGCGTCGAACGCGAGCCCGGCCGGCCTCCACATGCATGTCGGATTCCTGCCAGCCTCCCTCCGGAACCGGGTGGTTGAGTCGTCCGCATGACGACGAACCAGAGCACCCTCCGGGACCGCGCCCTCGCCTTCCACGCCCTGCACGTCCCGGGGCGGCCGCTCGTCCTCCCGAACGCCTGGGACGCGGTGAGCGCCCGGCTCGCCGAGGACGCGGGCGCCGCCGCGGTGGCGACCACCAGCGCCGGGCTCGCCTGGGCCCTCGGCGCCGCAGACGGCGACCGGCTGGACCGGGGGCGTGCGCTGGAGGCCGTGGGGCGCATCGTCGCCACGGTGCGGGTTCCGGTCAGCGCCGACATCGAGAGCGGGTACGCCGAGGACCCGGCGGGCGTCGCCGACACCGTCCGCGCGGTGCTCGCGGCGGGCGCGGTGGGCGTCAACATCGAGGACGCCCTGTACGGCGACGAGGAGGGGAACGGGCCACTGCGGTCGGTCGCCGGGCAGGCCGAGCGGATAGCCGCCGCGCGTGAGGCCGCGGACAAGGAGGGTGTGCCGTTGTTCGTGAACGCCCGGATCGATACTTTCCTGCGCGCCGCCGGGGGAGTGGACACCACCCTGGAGCGGGCCGCCGCCTTCCGGGCCGCGGGCGCCGACGGGATCTTCGTCCCCGGGGTCGTCGATCCGGAGACGGTCAAGGAGCTCGTCGAGGGAGTCGACGGGCCGCTGAACGTGCTGGTGGGCCCGGGCGCGCCGGCCGTCGCCGAACTGGCCGCCCTCGGCGTGGCCCGGGTGAGCGCGGGCTCCGGCCTGGCCGAGGTCGCGCACGCGGCCGTCCGCCGCGCCGCGCGGGAACTGCTGGACGCGGGAACGTACGGCGCGCCGGCGGGCGGGCTCGGCTACGGCGAGCTCAACGCCCTGCTGGCGCGGGAGAGCTGACTCAGCAGGCGTCCCGCATCAGTTCGGCCAGGTCGTGGTCCAGGTCCAGCTGGAGGTGTTCGAGACCGGTGGGGACCAGGTCGCCGGTCGCCTCCAGGAACCGGCGTATCTCGCCCGTGCGCACATGGATGACGGCGGTGCCCTCGGGGGCGTGGAACTCCAGCACGGTCCGGTCGTAGCCGTACGGCCGTACCCGGACGTCTCCGCTGCCCTCGGGGGCGTGCAGGCCGGCCGCCAGCAGCTCGCGGGAGAACGTCCAGCAGACGTCGACCCCCTCCAGGGTGGCCGGGGCCGGGAAGGTCATGCGCACGGCGAAGGGGTCCTCGCGGTCGTAGCGCAGGGTGGCGGGAATGCTCGGCATGCGCGGTGACGCGGCGACCAGGCGGGCCTCTACGGGCTGCTCGATGACGATGGACAACGCCTTGCTCCCTCGTGACGGCTGTACGAATTTCCGGGCGTGTGAGACCTGGCACTGGAAGAGACGACGGAAGCGGCCGATCCGTGCACGCGAAGTGCGAGTGACCTCCGTCACCGGTGCTATTCACACCCGGGGCTTACCTGCCACGCGGGGCTGAGGGGTCCTCTGGACGGCGCCGTGACGGTCGGCTAGCTTCGCGCGCCATGAGGCGCTTGGGGAGCACGCGACGCACAGGACGAGCCCGACGTACCGGCCGGGCGGCCGTGGTGGGGGTGGCGTGCGCGGCGGCGCTGGCCGCGCTGACCGCCGGTTCCGCACAGGCCACGACGCGGGCACCGCACTGGGTGCTGAAGGACACCGGCACCCCGGACGTGCGGTTCCGGGGCCTGGCCGCCGTCGACCGGAACACCGCCTGGCTGGCCGGTACCGGCGGCACCGTACTGCGCACCACGGACGGCGGGACGAGCTGGCGGAACGTCTCTCCGCCGGGTGCGGGCGACCTGCAGTTCCGGGACGTCGAGGCGTTCGACGCGCACCGCGCGGTGGTGCTGGCCATCGGCGAGGGCGAGGCGTCCCGGGTCTACCGCACCGACGACGGCGGCCGGACCTGGACGGAGTCCTTCCGCAACGCCGACCCCGCCGCCTTCTACGACTGCATGGCCTTCTTCGACCGCCGCCACGGCCTCGCCATGAGCGACCCGGTCGACGGGAGGTTCCGCATCCTGTCGACGAGCGACGGCGGCCGTTCGTGGCGCGTGCTGCCGAACGACGGGATGCCGGCCGCCCTGGACGGGGAGGCGGGCTTCGCCGCGAGCGGCCAGTGCCTGGTCACCTCCGGGCCGAGGGACGCCTGGCTGGCCACCGGCGGCGGCGCCCACGCGCGCGTGCTGCACTCCACCGACCGCGGCCTGACCTGGACCGCCGCCGACACGCCCGTCCCGGCGGGCGATCCGGCCAAGGGCGTCTTCGCCCTCGCCTTCCGCGACCGCGTCCACGGCCTCGCGGTCGGCGGCGACTACCGCGCCGACCAGGCCTCACCGCAGGCGGCGGCGGTCACCCCGGACGGCGGCCGCAGCTGGCGGCCCGCCGCCACCCCGCCGCCCGCCTACCGCTCGGGTGCCGCCTGGCTCCCGCACAGCCGCACCACGGCGCTCGCCGTCGGGCCCACCGGCACCGACCTGACCACCGACGGCGGCCGCACCTGGCGGACGGTCGACACCGGCTCGTACGACACGGTGACCTGCACACCGGATCTCAGCTGCTGGGCGGCCGGCGAGCAGGGGCGGGCGGCACGCCTGGAGAACTGACCCGCACTCCACGCGCGTGCGGCGCCGTACGCTCGTGTCCACCATGACGACGACGGTAGGCGTACCCGCGGGCTGGCCCGCGACCGAGGAAGCGGCCCTGGCCGTGCAGGACGAGCTGCGGGGGCGGGTGGTCCTCGACGAGCCGGGCCCGGCGCCCGGCACCGGGCACGTCACCGGCGTCGACGTGGCCTACGACGACGAGCGCGATTTGGTGGCCGCCGCGGCCGTCGTCCTGGACGCGGCGACCCTGGCGGTCGTCGCCGAGGCGACCGCCGTCGGCCGGGTGTCCTTCCCGTACGTGCCGGGACTGCTCGCCTTCCGCGAGATCCCGACCGTACGGGCCGCCCTCGACGCCCTGCCCTGCCCGCCGGGCCTGGTCGTCTGCGACGGCTACGGTCTCGCCCACCCCCGCCGCTTCGGCCTCGCCAGCCACCTGGGCGTCCTCACGGGCCTGCCCACCGTCGGCGTCGCCAAGAACCCCTTCACCTTCGCGTACGACGACCCGGACGCCTCCCGCGGCAGCCACGCGCCGCTGCTCGCCGGCACCGAGGAGGTCGGCCGTGCCCTGCGCACCCGGGACGGCGTGAAACCGGTGTTCGTCTCCGTCGGCCACCGGGTGAGCCTCGACAACGCCTGCGCCCACACGCTGGCGCTCACCCCGGAGTACCGCCTCCCGGAGACCACCCGCCGCGCGGACGCGCTGTGCCGTAGGGCGCTGCGCGAAGCCCAGGCCTGAGCAGCGATCCTGAGCGGCGATCATGAGTAGCGATTCTGAGTACTAGTACGGATGCCGCTGTTACCGTTCGACGGCAGGCTTGCCCGCATGACGACACACCGTGCCCCCAAGTCCGCGGCCCAGCCCGCCCAGTCCGCCGAGCGCGCCGTGAACGCGGCACTGGTCCTCGCCGCGGTGGCGGGGTTCGCCTGGATCGTCGGGATGCTCTACACCGTGGTGCAGTGGCAGTCCTGACGGCGTCCGAGTCGCCTAGAACGTTGCAGCCACCCGGAACCCGATCCCGGCCGCGCGCAGCCGCTCGGTCAGCGCGTCGCCCATCGCCTGCGCGGTGGTGACCTGGCCGGCCGTCGGCGGCAGGTCGTCGAAGGCCAGCGACAGGGCGGCCTCGGCGAACATCTTCGCCGTCTCGCCGTAGCCGGGATCCCCGCCCGAGACCTCCGTGAACACCCGTCGTCCGCCGCCCTCGCCGACGAACCGGACCGTGAACCAGCTGCGGGCCCGCTTCTCGGCGTCCGGCCCGTCCCCGGGCTTGAGCCGGTCCGACAGCCAGCGCCGGGCCGGCGGCAGCTGGGCGGCCGCGGTGACCGCGCCGACGGCCGCGACCCCGCCGAGCGCCATCGGCAGGTGTCTGACGGCCGCGTAGTGCCGGTAGCGGAAGTCGGGGCCGTAGCGGTCCAGGGCCCGCGCCGAGCGGCGCACGATCTGGGCGTCGATGGTCGGCAGCGGCAGCGCCCAGGCGCCGACCTCGGGCGCGAAGCGCGGGACGCCCGTCGGCGCGCTCGCCCGGCGGCCCAGCAGCCGGGGCTCGTGCCGGGCGCGGTCCCGCGCGGCGGCGAGTATCTGCTGGGGGCGCGCGAACTGGTCCAGCGCGGAGGCGAAGGTGCCGCCGGAGAAGGCCGCGTCGGCGGTCACGAACCCGTCCACGGTCAGCGGCACGCCCTCCGGCAGCTGCCGCACCGTGAAGTACGCGCCCAGGTCGTGCGGGACCGAGTCGAAACCGCAGGCGTGCACGAGGCGGGCGCCCGTCTCACGCGCGCGTGCGTCGTGCCGGACGTACGTCAGGTCCACGAACTCCGGCTCGCCGCACAGGTCCAGGTAGTCGGCGCCGGTGTCCGCGCAGGCCGCGACCAGGTCCTCGCCGTACCGGCCGTAGGGGCCGACCGTCGTGGCCACCACGCGCGCGTGCTCCGCGAGGGCGCGGACCGTGGCGGGCTCCGCCGCGTCGGCGCGCAGCACCCCGACCTCCGCGCCGCCCGGCAGCCGCTCGCGCAGCGCCTGCAGCCTGCGCTCGTCCCGGGCCGCGACGGCCCAGCGCAGGCCTTCCGGCGCGTGCGCGGCGAGGTACTCGGCGGTGAGCTCGCCGACGAAGCCGGTGGCTCCGAAGAGCACGAGGTCGTAGGGACGGTCCGTCGTCTTCAGCCTGCTCATGACACCTCTCGGTCCTGCAACCCGTGCCGTTGTCGGTGGCTGAGGCTAGCGTGAGGAGTGCGGACGCACCCCCACCGGGTATCTTGACTAAGCGCTTGCTCGTCCACTCTTGTGCCCAGTGGAACGTGTTCTTAGCATCGTCGGTGTTACATCAGTTGTGTCACATGACTGGGGGCGGCATGACCACGGCAGGGACGCCAGGACACGGCCCGCTCTCCGGCGTGCGCGTGGTCGAGCTGGCCGGCATCGGCCCCGGCCCGTTCGCCGCGATGCTCCTCGCCGACCTGGGCGCCGACGTGGTCCGCGTCGACCGGCCCGGCGGTCCGGGGCTCGCCATCGACCCGGCGTACGACGTCACCAACCGCAACAAGCGCTCGGTGCTCGTCGACCTCAAGTCCCCGGACGGCCCCGCCCGCGTCCTCGACCTGGCCGCACACGCCGACATCCTGATCGAGGGCTACCGACCCGGCGTCGCCGAGCGGCTCGGCGTCGGCCCCGAGGACTGTCACGCCCGCAACCCCCGCCTGGTCTACGGCCGGATGACCGGCTGGGGCCAGCAGGGGCCCCTTGCGCACCGCGCGGGCCACGACATCGCCTACATCGCCCTCACCGGCACCCTCGGCATGATCGGCCGCCCCGACGAGCCCCCGGCCGTCCCCGCCAACCTGCTCGGCGACTACGCCGGCGGCTCCCTCTACCTCGTCGTCGGCGTCCTGGCCGCACTGCACCACGCGCGCGCGGGCGGCACCGGCCAGGTCGTGGACGCCGCCATCGTGGACGGCACCGCGCACCTCTCCGCGATGATCCACGGCATGGTGGCCGCGGGCGGCTGGCAGGACCGGCGCGGGGCCAACCTGCTGGACGGCGGCTGCCCGTACTACGGCACCTACGAGACGGCCGACGGCGGCCACATGGCGGTCGGCGCCCTGGAGCCCCAGTTCTACGCGGAGTTCCTCACGCTGCTCGGCGGCCTGGACGACCTGGCCGACGCCCGCAAGGACTGGACCCGCTGGGGCGAACTGCGCGAACGCGTCGCCGCCCGCTTCAAGGCCCGTACCCGGGACGAGTGGACGGCGGTCTTCGAGGGCTCCGACGCCTGCGTGGCCCCCGTCCTCTCCCTCCGCGAGGCCCCGCACCACCCCCACCTGGCCGCCCGCGGCACCTTCACCGACCACGGCGGCATCACCCAGCCGGCCCCCGCCCCGCGCTTCTCCGCGACCCCCACGACCGTGCGCACCGCCCCCGCCCGGCCGGGCGCCGACACCGCCGAGGTGGCCCACGACTGGGACGTACCGGCACTCCTCGCCGACCACGCAGATCACGACGACCACGCAGATCACGACGACCACGACGCTCACGCCGACCACGACGCTCACGCCGACCACGACGCTCACGCCGACCACGACAAGGACGCCACCTGATGGAGCTCTCGACCTTCCTCGACTACGCGGGCGACCCGCGTGCCGCCGCGGACCAGGCGGCCGCACTGGAGTCGGCGGGCCTCGACGCGGTCTGGGTCGCGGAGGCCTACGGCTTCGACTCGCCCACGCTCATGGGCTACCTGGCCGCCCGCACCGAACGTATGAAGATCGGCTCCGCGATCCTCAACGTCTACTCCCGCACCCCCGCCCTCATCGCCCAGACGGCCGCCGGCCTCGACGCGGTCTCCGGCGGCCGCGCGATCATCGGGCTCGGCGCCTCCGGCCCGCAGGTCGTCGAGGGCTGGCACGGGAAGGCCTACGACAAGCCCCTCGGCCGTACCCGCGAGACGATCGAGCTGACCCGGCGGATCCTGCGCCGCGAGGTCATCGACCACCACGGCATCACCGACATGCCCCGCCCCGGCGGCCTCGGCAAGCCCCTGAAGATCCTCACCAAGCCGGTCCGCCCCGACGTCCCGCTCTACGTGGCCTCGCTGGGCCCCGCCAACGTCCGGATGACCGCCGAGATCGCCGACGGCTGGCTGCCCACCCTGTTCATCCCCGAGAAGGCCCACCAGGTCTGGGGCACGCCCCTGGCGGAGGGCGCCGCCCGCCGGGACCCGGCCCTCGGTGAGCTGAAGATCGTCGCCGGCGGCCTGCTCGCCATCGGTGAGGACGCGGCCGCCGTACGCGACCTGGCCCGCCCCCGGATCGCCCTGTACGTCGGCGGTATGGGCGCCCCCGGCAAGAACTTCTACAACGACCTCGCCGTCGCCTACGGCTACGAGAAGGAGGCCCGGCTCATCCAGGAGCTGTACCTCGCCGGCCGTAAGAAGGAGGCCGAGGCGGCCGTGCCGGACGAGTTCTGCGAGCTCATATCCCTGTGCGGCCCGGAGGGCTACGTCCGGGACCGCATCGCCGCCTTCCGCGAGGCGGGCGTGACCATGCTGGAGATCGCCCCCGTCGGCCCGGACCCGGCCCGCCTGGTCGAGACGGTCAAGAACTGGCTCTGACCCGCGCTCTCCTGAAAACCCTCGTTTCGTGAAAAACCCTCGTTGAAAGGCTTGTCAGTGAGCACCGAAGCGTACGTGTACGACGCGATCCGCACCCCGCGCGGCCGCGGCAAGGCGAACGGCGCCCTGCACGGCACGAAGCCCATCGACCTGGTCGTCGGCCTCATCCACGAGATCCGCGACCGCTTCCCGGACCTCGACCCGGCGGCGATCGACGACGTCGTGCTCGGTGTCGTCGGCCCGGTCGGCGACCAGGGCTCCGACATCGCGCGGATCGCCGCGATCGCCGCCGGACTGCCGGACACGGTCGCCGGCGTACAGGAGAACCGCTTCTGTGCGTCCGGCCTGGAGGCCGTCAACATGGCCGCCGCCAAGGTCCGTTCGGGCTTCGAGGACCTCGTCCTCGCGGGCGGTGTCGAGTCGATGTCCCGGGTGCCGATGGCCTCGGACGGCGGCGCCTGGTTCAACGACCCGATGACCAACCTGGCCGTCAACTTCGTGCCGCAGGGCATCGGCGCCGACCTGATCGCCACCATCGAGGGCTTCTCCCGGCGGGACGTCGACGAGTACGCGGCGCTCTCCCAGGAGCGCGCGGCGACCGCCGTGAAGGAGGGCCGCTTCGAGCGTTCCGTGGTCCCCGTGAAGGACCGCGCGGGCCTGGTCGTCCTCGACCACGACGAGCACCTGCGCCCCGGCACCACCGCCGACTCCCTCGCCAGGCTCAAGCCCTCCTTCGCCGACATCGGCGAACTGGGCGGCTTCGACGCGGTCGCCCTGCAGAAGTACCACTGGGTCGAGAAGATCGACCACGTCCACCACGCGGGCAACTCCTCCGGCATCGTCGACGGCGCCTCCCTGGTCGCCATCGGCACCAAGGAGATCGGCGAGCGCTACGGCCTCACCCCCCGCGCGCGGATCGTCGCGGCCGCCGTCTCCGGCTCCGAGCCGACCATCATGCTCACCGGCCCCGCCCCCGCCACCCGCAAGGCCCTCGCCAAGGCCGGACTCACCATCGACGACATCGACCTGGTCGAGATCAACGAGGCGTTCGCGGCGGTCGTGCTGCGCTTCGTGAAGGACATGGGCCTGTCGCTGGACAAGGTCAACGTCAACGGCGGCGCCATCGCGCTCGGCCACCCCCTCGGCGCCACCGGCGCGATGATCCTCGGCTCGCTCGTCGACGAACTGGAGCGCCAGGACAAGCGCTACGGCCTCGCCACCCTGTGCGTCGGCGGCGGCATGGGCATCGCCACCATCGTCGAGCGCGTCTGAAACCCCGGCGGAACCGGAACCAAGAGACTTCACGGAGACCCTCACATGACCGAGAGCACCACCATCCGCTGGGAACAGGACGACACCGGCGTCGTCACCCTCGTCCTGGACGACCCCAACCAGTCCGCGAACACCATGAACGCGGCCTTCGCCGAGTCCCTCGCCGCGGTCACCGACCGCCTGGAGGCCGAACAGGACTCGATCCGGGGCGTCATCTTCACCTCCGCCAAGAAGACCTTCTTCGCCGGCGGCGACCTGCGCGACCTCATCCGGGTCACCCCCGAGACCGCCCAGGACCTCTTCGACGGCGGCCTCGGCGTCAAGCGCAACCTGCGCCGCATCGAGACCCTCGGCAAGCCGGTCGTCGCCGCGATCAACGGCGCGGCCCTGGGCGGCGGTTTCGAACTCACCCTCGCCTGCCACCACCGTGTCGCCCTCGACACCCCCGGCACCAAGATCGGCTGCCCCGAGGTCACCCTCGGCCTGCTCCCGGGCGGCGGCGGAGTCGTCCGCACGGTCCGCCTCCTCGGCATCGCCGACGCCCTGCTGAAGGTCCTCCTCCAGGGCAATCAGTACAACGCCACGCGCGCGTTGCAGAACGGCCTGATCCACGAGGTGGCCCAGTCGCCGGAGGACCTGCTGGCCAAGGCCCGCGCGTTCATCGACGCCAACCCCGAGTCGCAGCAGCCCTGGGACAAGCCGGGCTACCGGATCCCCGGCGGCACGCCCGCCAACCCGAAGTTCGCCGCCAACCTGCCCGCCTTCCCGGCGAGCCTGCGCAAGCAGACCAACAACGCCCCCTACCCGGCGCCGCGCCGCATCCTCGCCGCCGCCGTCGAGGGCAGCCAGGTCGACTTCGAGACCGCCCAGGTCATCGAGGCCCGCTACTTCGTGGAGCTGGCCGCCGGGCAGACCTCGAAGAACATGATCCAGGCGTTCTTCTTCGACCTCCAGGCCGTCAACTCCGGCGCCAACCGCCCCAAGGGCGTCGAGCCCCGCAAGGTCACCAAGGTCGCCGTCCTCGGCGCGGGCATGATGGGCGCCGGCATCGCCTACTCGTGCGCCCGCGCGGGCATCGACGTCGTCCTCAAGGACGTCTCCGGCGAAGCCGCCCAGAAGGGCAAGGGCTACTCCGAGAAGCTCTGTGCAAAGGCCGTCGCCAAGGGCCGCACCAGCCAGGAGAAGGCCGACGCCCTGCTCGCCCGCATCACGCCCACCGCGGACCCGCAGGACCTCGCCGGCTGCGACGCGGTCATCGAGGCCGTCTTCGAGGACACCGCCCTCAAGCACAAGGTCTTCCAGGAGATCGAGTCCGTCGTCGCCCCCGACGCCCTGCTCTGCTCCAACACCTCCACGCTCCCCATCACCGCCCTCGCCGAGGGCGTCGAGCGCCAGACCGACTTCATCGGCCTGCACTTCTTCTCGCCCGTCGACAAGATGCCGCTCGTCGAGATCATCAAGGGCGAGCGCACCGGCGACGAGGCCCTGGCCCGCGCCTTCGACCTGGTCCGGCAGATCAACAAGACGCCGATCGTCGTCAACGACTCGCGCGGCTTCTTCACCTCCCGCGTCATCGGCCACTTCATCAACGAGGGCGTCGCCATGGTCGGCGAGGGCATCGAGCCCGCCTCCGTGGAGCAGGCGGCGGCCCAGGCCGGCTACCCGGCCAAGGTGCTCTCCCTGATGGACGAGCTCACCCTCACCCTCCCGCAGAAGATCCGCCGCGAGTCGCGGCTGGCCGTCGAGGAGGCCGGCGGCACCTGGACCGCGCACCCCGCCGAGGCGGTCATCGACCGCATGGTCGACGAGTTCGGCCGCCCCGGCCGCAGCGGGGGAGCGGGCTTCTACGACTACGCCGAGGACGGCAGCCGCAGCGCCCTGTGGCCCGGCCTGCGCGAGCACTTCACCCAGCCCGGCCACGAGATCCCGTTCCGGGACATGCAGGAGCGGATGCTCTTCTCCGAGGCCCTGGACACCGTGCGCCTCGTGGAGGAGGGCGTCCTCACCTCGGTCGCCGACGCCAACATCGGCTCGCTCTTCGGCATCGGCTTCCCCGGCTGGACCGGCGGCGTCCTGCAGTACATCAACGGCTACGACGCCTACGGCGGGGCGGGTGCGGGCCTGCCCGGCTTCGTGGCACGCGCGCGTGAACTCGCCGAGACCTACGGCGAGCGGTTCACGCCGCCCGCGCTGCTGGTGGCGAAGGCGGAGAAGGGAGAGACCTTCACCGACGGCCGCTGAGCCGACGCCGAGCCGGGTGCGCGGAGCGGCTCCTTCTCAGGAACCGTCTCCGGAGCCGTCGAGCCACTGGTGCACCTCCGCGCTGAGCGACCGCTGGAACGCGGTCAGCAGCGCCTGGACCACCAGCGGCTGCATGTGCGCGGACAGGGACTTCACGTCCGCCTCGGTCCGCTCCGCCACCTCGGCCCGGAACAGCAGGGACAGCTCGCGCGCGGCCGCCCGCGAGTGCTCGGTCAGGACCGTGCGCGCGGCCACGATCGCCTTCTCGGACAGCGGCACGTCGAGGAGCTGGACGGCGAGCCGGAGCAGGCCGGGGTCGATCCGGTAGGCGTCCCCGTCGGGCCGTACGACGTCCATGGCGACGAGCCGGTCGACGTCCTCCTCGTCGAGCGGCCGTCCGGCCCGCCGCCGCAGCTCCGCGGCCGTCACGGTCTCCTCGGTGTCCGGGGCCCAGGAGGCCACCACGGCCCGGTGGATGGCCAGGTCGTGGTGGCTCAGCCCGGGCGGCAGCCGCCGCAGATAGCGCTCGATCGCCGCCAGCGTCATGCCCTGGTGCTGCAACTCCTCGATCAGCGCCAGCCGGGCCAGGTGATCGCGCCCGTAGTGACCCACCCGGCGCGGACCGATCACCGGCGGTGGCAGCAGCCCCTTGGTGCCGTAGAAGCGGACCGTGCGGACCGTGGTGCCGGCCCGCGCGGCCAGTTCGTCGATGGTGAGCGCCGGGTCCCCGGAGCCACCGGCGGTGTCGGTCGTCATGTGCAGCAGTATCGCTGTCACACCGGCACTGTGACACCGGGCGACGCATGGGACGCGTTCGGCCGATGGCCACCTGGATGTCATGATCGTGACCTTGTGAGAAGGGCCGCTCTGTGACCTGTGCCATCGCATGAGCGTCGGCGCCCGGGGGAAGGTGGCGCCTCGGTCCGTGCCCACCACCGAGCGCACCGACCGAGTACGTCCGGACACCCGAGCGCGATCCGCTCCGTGGACACGGCGCAGGCTGCCGCCACCCGGACCGACGCGGCCCAGGCGCCCGCGGACGCGGGCGACGCCGGCTACAGCAAGGACCTCAAGGCCCGCCACGTCAACATGATCGCCATCGGCGGCGCGATCGGCACCGGCCTCTTCCTCGGCGCCGGCGGCCGCCTCCACAACGCCGGCCCGGCCCTCGCCCTCGCCTACCTGGTCTGCTGGTGGCCGGCTGGTTCGGCGTCCGCCGCCGGGTCTCCCGAGCGGCCGACGAGGAGCTGTCCCAGCTCACGAAGTAGCAGGTCAGCGCGATTGTCAGTGGCATCGCCTACGGTGGCGTCATGTCGGAGATCACATACATCCGGGGTGACGCCACCGTGCCTTCCGGCAAGGGCGTCAAGGTGATCGCCCACGTCTGCAACGACCTGGGGGGTTGGGGAAAGGGCTTCGTGCTGGCCCTCTCCCGCCGCTGGCCGGAGCCGGAGAAGGCTTACCGCGCCTGGCACCGAGACCGCGCGAACAACGACTTCGGCCTGGGCGCGGTCCAACTGGTCCGCGTCGACCGGTACATCTGGGTGGCCAACATGATCGGCCAACGGGGGACGAAGACCGGGAGCAAGGGCGCACCGGTCCGGTACGAGGCGATAGACACGGCGCTGGCCGGTCTCGCCGACAAGGCGACCGAACTAGCCGCGTCCGTGCACATGCCCCGCATAGGCTGCGGCCTGGCGGGCGGCAAGTGGTCCCGCGTCGAGCCGTTGATAAAGGAGCGGCTGGTGGCCCGACACATCCCGGTCACCGTGTACGACTACGGCGACGAAGCGCCCCTTTAGCTTTCCGGAGACGCGGCGCTCAGGCGCCCCGTCAGGGGCGCGGGGAACTGCGCGACCAGCCACAACCGGCCCGCAGCCCCCACCCACCGAACCCGGCACCCCCTCAGTGCACGTCGTTCGTAGCCTCGATCCGCTTCCACGACTTCGGCTGCGCAACCGCCCCCACGGCCTTCACTGCCGGCACCGCCGGCCTCGTCGGCTCGAACAGCCACGCATCGAACAACCTCGACAGCGACTTCCCCGACACCTTCTCCGCGTACTCCTCGAAGTCGCCCACCGAAGCGTTCCCGTACGCGTGCTCCTTCGGCCACCCCTTCAGAATCGCGAAGAACGCGACGTCACCGACCGCGTTCCGCAGCGCCTGCACGGCCAGCGCCCCCCGGTCGTAGACGGCGATGTCGAACTGGTCGTCGGGGCCCGGATCCCCCGGCTTCACCGTCCAGAACGCGTCGTCGGCCGGATGCGACGCGTACACGTAGTCGGCGAGCTCCTGCGTCGTGCCCTCGCCCTCGTGCTCCGACCACAGCCACTGCGCGTACCGCGCGAACCCCTCGTTGAGCCAGATGTCCTTCCAGCCCTTGAGGGAGACGTCGTCGCCGTACCACTGGTGGGCCAGCTCATGCACGACCACCGACGTGTTGGAACCGTTCGCGAACTGCTTCGGGCTGTAGTACACGCGGGTCTGCGTCTCCAGCGCGTACCCGGTGGTGGTGTTGGGGACGTATCCGCCGGCCGAGCTGAAGGGATAAGGCCCGAAGTAGCCGGAGAGCCAGTCGACGAGCTCCCCGGTGCGCTCCACGCTCGCCCGGGCCGCCCCGTCGTTGTCGCCGAGGTCCTTGCTGTAGGCGTTGACGACCGGTACGCCACCCTCCGACGTACTGGTGGTGATGTCGAACTTCCCGACCGCCAAAGTGGCCAGATACGTCGCCTGCGGCTTGTTCTGCCGCCAGTTGTACCGGGTCCAGCCGAGTTTCGAACTCGTCGACTGGAGCAGGCCGTTGGAGATGACCTGGGTGCCGTCGGGAACGGCCACCGACACGTCGTAGGTCGCCTTGTCCAGCGGGTGGTCGTTGCTCGGGAACCACCACCAGGCGGACTCGGGCTCGTCCGCCGCGACCGCCCCGTCCGGGGTGCGGTGCCAGGTGGTGAAGCCGTACGCGCTCTTTGCCGACGGCACCCCGCTGTAGCGGACGACGACGGTGACCTGTGTGCCCTTCGCCAGCGGCGACCTGGGGGTCACGACCAGTTCGTGCTGACCGGACGTGGCGAAGTCCGCCTTCACCCCGTTGACCCGTACCTCGCTGACGTCCAGCAGGAAGTCCAGGTCGAAGCTGGACAGGTCCTGCGTGGTGCGCGCCAGGATCGTCGCCGTACCGGCCAGTTCGTCGGTGGCCGGCTGGTACTGCAGCCGCAGGTCGTAGTGGGCGACGTCGTAACCGCCGTTGCCGTAGTACGGGTAGTAGGGGTCGCCGATGCCCGGTGCGCCGGGGCTGTAGCTCGCGGCCGATGCCGGGATCGCCAGCAGCAGGGAGGCCGCCGCGAGGGCGCCCGGCGCGAGGATTCTGCGGTGCAAGAGAACTCCAGGTCGGTAGGGGGCCGAGGCGCACCCGCCACACCGCGGCGGGCAGCGCCAAGTCGATGGAGCACGAAACTGTTCGGAGCCTATTCAGTCCCTGTGGCCCCTGGCCTGTCCATGGCACCTGCTGTCACACGATCGCCATTCGGCCGCAATCCGCCCTGACGGTCCCCCAGATGCCCCCTTCTGCACGGGAGTTGACCCGGGTAGCGTCCGCCCCATGCCGAAACGCACGCGCTTCACGATCTGGAGACCGTTCGCCGTCACGGCCGTCGCAGCCCTGATCGCCGCCTTCCTCACCCCGGCCGCGGCCCAGGCTTCCGGCGCCCCTCGCGAGAGCCGACCCGTCTACTCGTACGCGAACGCCATCCGCGAGGCCGTCTGGGTGGACACCGGCCTCGACTCCGACGGCGACGGGAGGACCGACCGGGTCGCCGCCGACATCGTCCGGCCCTCCGAACCCGCCGCGCAGGGCCGCAAG
Organism: Streptomyces sp. NPDC058464; assembly: GCF_042721035.1. Classification (NCBI taxonomy): domain Bacteria; kingdom Bacillati; phylum Actinomycetota; class Actinomycetes; order Kitasatosporales; family Streptomycetaceae; genus Streptomyces; species Streptomyces sp. NPDC058464. Next base: position 106,523 of record NZ_JBHXMA010000026.1, on the reverse strand, counting down.
GTACCGGTCATCATGGACGCCAGCCCCTACTACTCCTGCTGCGGACGCGGCAACGAGAGCCAGCTCAAGACGTACGACGCCAACGGGAACGTCGTCCAGATGCCGCTCTTCTACGACAACTACTTCGTGCCCCGCGGCTACGCCTTCGTCGGCGTCGACCTGGCCGGCACCAACCGCTCCGACGGCTGCATCGACATCGGCGGCCGCTCCGACATCCAGTCCGCGAAGGCCGTCATCGACTGGCTGGGCGGCCGCGCCAAGGCGTACAGCAGCCGCACCGGCACCACCACCGTCAAGGCGAGCTGGACCAACGGGAAGACCGGCATGATCGGCAAGAGCTGGGACGGCACCATCGCCAACGGCGTGGCCGCCACCGGCGTCAAGGGCCTCAGGACGATCGTCCCGATCAGCGCCATCTCCTCCTGGTACGACTACTACTTCGCCCAGGGCGCCCCGCTGTACGACTCGGGTCCCGACTGGCTGGCCGGAGCGGTGGAGAGCGACGACGCCTACGCCAAGTGCGGTGCCGTTCAGCAGAAGCTGATCGACGGTGCCCCGCGCAGCGGAGACTGGACCGACCTGTGGACCGAGCGCGACTACGTCAAGGACGCCTCCAAGGTGAGGGCCAGCGTCTTCCTCGTGCACGGCATGCAGGACCTCAACGTCCGCACCAAGCACTTCGGCCAGTGGTGGGACGCCCTCGCCAAGAACGGCGTCGAGCGCAAGATCTGGCTCTCCCAGACCGGGCACGTCGACCCCTTCGACTACCGGCGCGGCGCCTGGGTCGACACCCTGCACCGCTGGTTCGACCACGAACTGCTCGGCTACGACAACGGCATCGACCGCGAGCCGATGGCCGACGTCGAGCGCCACCCCGACCAGTGGGTGACCTCGTCGGTCTGGCCGCCGAGCGGCACGCGGACCACCACCCTGCGCCCCGCCACCGGCACCCAGCCGGGCGTCGGCACCCTCGGCCTGCACAAGGGATCCGGCACCGAGACGTTCACGGACGACCCGCAGCAGAGCGAGACCGACTGGGCGGCCCAGCTCGCCACCCCCACCTCCGACAAGGCCGGTTTCCTCACCGCGCCGCTCACCCGGGACCTGCGGCTGTCCGGCTCGTCGAAGGTGACCGTCACCGCCACCCCGACCACCTCGACGGCCCACCTGACCGCCGTCCTCGTCGACCTCGGCCCGGACACCATCCGCGACTACGCCGACTCCCACGAGGGCATCACCACCCTCACCGACCGCACCTGCTGGGGCGAGAGCACGGCCGGTGACAGCGCCTGCTTCAAGAAGACCGAGGCCAAGACCAAGGCCGTCGACTACACCGTCTTCAGCCGTGGCTGGGCCGACCTCGGTACCTACGCCGACCCCGGCAAGGGCGTCCCGCTCACCCCGGGCAAGGCCTACACGATCACCCTCGACCTGGCGGCCACCGACCACGTCGTACCCAAGGGCCACCGCCTGGCGCTGATCGTCGCGGGCACGGACAAGGACCTCATCGACCCGCCGTCCACCACGCCCACGCTCACGGTGGACCTGTCCCGGACGACGGCCAGGGTCCCGCTGGTCGGCGGCGCGGACGCGTTCGCCCTCGCCACCGCCGCACGGTGGACCGCTCCCGAGAAGACCGCCCTGAACGGCGTGCGTGCCCCGCGCACCGTCCAGCGCGTCCCCGCGAGCTGACCGGTCAGGCGGCCGGGCCGGTGTCCACCAGCCCGGCCGCCTCCCGCGCACATCCCCAGGCGACCGTGATCCCGGCCCCGCCGTGCCCGTAGTTGTGGACCAGCACCCGGCCGCCCGGCCGTAGTTCGTGCTCCAGCCGGACCGTCGACCGGTACGGCCGCAGTCCCACCCGGTGCGCCAGCACCCGCGCCCCGGCGATCTCCGGCCGGACCGCCGCACAGCGCGCCACGATGCCGGCCGCCACCTCCGGATCCGGCTCCAGCGACCAGGCGTCCTCCTCCGCCGTACCCCCGAGCAGCAGCCCGCCGGGCTGCGGGAAGAAGTAGGCGGACGCGCCCCCTGCCACCTCGTCGGACGTGTACCAGGTGGTGATCCCGGGGTTCTCCACCACGACCAGCTGCCCGCGCACCGGACGCACTGCCGGGTCCGGTACGAGCGAACGGGCCCCGAGCCCGGTGCAGTTGACCACGACCGGCGCGGGCACCTCGTCCAGCGACTCCACCACCCGCTCCTCGACCGTCCCGCCGGCCCGCTCCAACCGCCGCCGCAGCCACTCCAGATGGACCGGCATGTCGATCAACGGCAGCCGGGCCGCCAGACCTTCGGCGGTCTCCGCCAGCCCCGGCACCTTGGCCGCCCACGCACCGAGCCCGTCCAGCCGCAGGCCGTCGTGTACGCCCTCGACCAGGCGTACGCCCGTCTCCTCCGGCCGCGCCGCCAGCGCCTCGTACACGACAAGGGAGGCGAGCGCCCATTCCCCGACCAGCGCCTCCGGCTCGATGCGGTACGGCCACCACAGCGCGCCCGCGACCGCCGAGGTCGTACGCCCGCCGGTCTCCCGGGCCCACACCCGCACCCGGCGCCCGCCCTCGGCCAGCACCACCGCCGTGGTCAGTCCGACGACCCCGCCACCGACCACGATCACTTCGTCACTCAGCTCAGACGGCACACCGTGACGTTAGCGGAATATGTCATGCCGCGCTCAGATCGTCCCGCTCTGGGGATACTCACAGCATGTCTGCCGCATACGCGACCTTCGGCCTGGCCCCGGCGATGCGCGCCGGCGCTGTCCTCGCCGACGGCGGGTACCAGCTCCACCGGGACTTCGTGGACTTCGTCGTCGACGGTCACCCGCTGCTGTTCCAGCTCTCCGACCTGGACGCCGTCTCCCCGCTCGCCTCCGACGTGCCGCCCGCGATCTTCACCGCCCAGGTCCGCAGCCTCTTACTGGAGTCCGAGGCCCCGCTGCCCGACGGCCGGTACGTCGTCTACGGCTGTCCCGAGTGCGAGGACCTGGCCTGCGGTGCGGTCACCGCGGTCATCGAGCACGACGGCGACGACTACATCTGGCGGGACTTCGCCTGGCAGACCTCCGAACACGCCGACCTGGAGCGCAACGGCTACCACGGCATCGGCCCGTTCCGCTTCCACGGCCCCGAGTACCGCGAGGCCCTCGGCGCCCTCCTCGAGGACTCCGGCCCGCCGCCCGGCCGCCGGGTGCTGCTGATCGGCGCCCGCGTCGCCCTCCTCGCCAAGCTGGCCGCCGCCCTGCGCACCATCGGCATCGGCGCCGACATCACCCACGACGCCGACGGCGTCCCCGCCGAGGAACTCCGCGGCTACGCGGCCGTCGCCTTCGGCCCCGCGGTCGCCGAGGCCGAGCGGACCGCCGTACGTCAGGCGTTCGAGCGGGCGGGCGTGGAGGTGGCCTACGTCGACGGGCTCGCCCCGATCGTCCCGCTCCTCGTCGCCCAGATCGAACACGCCCTCGACCGCAGCCCGCTCCCGCAGCGCCGGCTGGCCCGGCTGGTCGCCTCCGACGGCACCGCCGGCATCGAGGTCACCTCGCCCTGCCGGGTGCGGCTCACGTCGTACCGCCTGGACCGCCTCTCCCGCCCCCGCACCCACGAACTCTTCGACGGCGTCCTGGAACCCGGCCGCCACCGCATCCCCCTGGACGGCAAGGCGGTCAGGGGCGGGTCCTTCGTGGTGGCCCGCACCGCCGGGAGCGTGCTGGTGGCGGCGCCCGAGCGCTGACCGGGGAGGACAGGGCCGAGCCCGGGCCGCCCGGCCATTAGGATCGGCGTTCTGATGACTGCCACCCTCGTCGCCAAGAACCTCGCCGCCGGGCACGGCGACCGCTCGCTCTTCTCCGGGCTCGACCTCGTCGTCGCGCCCGGTGACGTGATCGGTCTTGTCGGTGCCAACGGCGCGGGCAAGTCCACCCTGCTGCGGCTGCTCGCCGGGCTCACCGCCCCCGAACAGGGCGAACTGCGGCTCTCCCCGCCGACCGCGACCGTCGGCCACCTGCCCCAGGAGCCGGAGCGGCGGCCGGGCGAGACCGTGCGCGACTTCCTCGCCCGGCGCACCGGGGTCGCCGAGGCCCAGCGCGTGATGGACGAGGCGACCCAGGCCCTGGTCGACGGGGCGCCGGGCGCCGACGACGCCTACGCCACCGCCCTGGAACGCTGGCTCGACCTCGGCGGCGCCGACCTGGAGGAGCGGGCCGAGGAGGTCGCCGACACCCTCGGCCTGGCCGTCGACCTCGACCAGCCGATGACGTCCCTCTCCGGCGGCCAGGCCGCCCGCGCGGGCCTCGCCTCCCTCCTCCTTTCCCGCTACGACGTCTTCCTCCTCGACGAGCCCACCAACGACCTCGACCTCGACGGCCTGGAACGCCTCGAACGCTTCGTGACCGGCCTGCGCGCCGGCACGGTCGTCGTCAGCCACGACCGCGAGTTCCTCACCCGCACCGTCACCAAGGTCCTCGAACTCGACCTGGCCCAGAACCAGATCAACCTCTACGGCGGCGGCTACGACGCCTACCTGGAGGAACGCGACGTGGCCCGCCGGCACGCCCGCGAGGACTACGACGAGTACGCCGACAAGAAGGCCGCCCTCCAGGACCGCGCCCAGATGCAGCGCGGCTGGATGGACAAGGGCGTCAAGAACGCCCGGCGCAAGGCGTCCAACGACAACGACAAGATCGGCCGCAAGTTCCGCAGCGAGGCCAGCGAGAAGCAGGCCGCCAAGGCCCGCCAGACCCAGCGCATGATCGAACGCCTGGACGTCGTCGAGGAGCCCCGCAAGGAGTGGGAACTGCGCATGGAGATCGCGGCGGCCCCGCGCTCCGGCGCCGTCGTCGCCACGCTGCGGGACGCGGAGGTACGGCGCGGCGACTTCACCTTCGGACCGGTGTCCCTCCAGATCGACTGGGCGGACCGGGTCGCGGTGACCGGCGCGAACGGCGCGGGCAAGTCGACGCTGCTCGCCGCGCTGCTGGGCAGGGTGGAGCTGGACGCCGGGCACGCGGCCCTCGGCCCGGGCGTCCTGGTCGGCGAGGTGGACCAGGCCCGCAAGCTCTTCCACGGCACGGAGTCCCTGCTGGACGCCTTCGGCGCGGCCGTACCGGACACCGAACCGGTCGAAGTGCGCACCCTGCTCGCCAAGTTCGGCCTCAAGCAGGACCATGTGCTGCGCTCCGCGGCCACGCTGTCACCGGGCGAGCGGACCCGCGCCGCCCTGGCCCTGCTCCAGGGACGTGGCGTCAACCTCCTCGTCCTGGACGAGCCGACGAACCACCTCGACCTCCCGGCGATCGAGCAGCTGGAATCGGCCCTCGACGCCTACGAGGGCACCCTTCTCCTGGTCACCCACGACCGCCGCATGCTGGACGCGGTCCGAGTCACCCGCCGCCTGGAGGTAGCGGCGGGCAAGGTGACCGAACGCTAGAACTCCCCAGCTGCAGGCGCCCCTTTTGGGGCGCGGGGAACTGCGCGACCAGCCCCCACACACCCGCAGCCGCCGCACGACCTTTCGCGGCACCCCCAATGGCGCCATCGGCCCCCGTACGCTGCGATCATCGTCGGACACCTGGCAGGAGAATGGCCATGAGCACATCGCCGAAGCGACCGGCCCTACGGATCGTCAACGAACAGGACGTCCTCGCGCAGCTGCGCGGCACCCAGGACCGCATCGCGGACGCGATCACCGCATTCGCCGGAACCATGATGTTCGTGTACCTGCACGCCCTGTGGTTCACGGTCTGGATCGTGTTCAACGAGGGCGTGTTCGGCGAAGGCGCGATCTGGGACCCGTTCCCCTTCGGACTGCTCACCATGATCGTCAGCCTGGAGGCGATCTTCCTGTCCACGTTCGTGATGGTGAGCCAGAACCGGCAGGCCTCCCGCGAGAACGTCCGCGCCGACCTGGACTTCGAGACCAACGTGCGCTCGGAGGTGTGGTCCATCCACATGGGCCGTGCCCTCGGCGTCGACCCCGTGGAGGTCGAGAAGCGCGTCCAGGAACTGCTCGCGGAGAATCGCGCCCGGATGAACGGCACCAGCCAGCCTCCGAAGCAGACATGATCCGTCGGCCGACTGCGTCTGCCCACAGTCATTCGACCGAGGCGCGGGACACCGGCCGCGTGGAACCATGGGCCGACGTCCGGGCGAGCCGGACCTGTGCCCGAAGGAGCGCGCGCATGGGCCGTCCTCGCAGCCCCGTCGGGAGCGGGACATGACCGACCGGCACGGCATGCTGCTCTCCGCCGACCTCGTGGGCGACGCCGGAGCAGGCGGGGCGGCGCCCACCGTCGACGCCCCGCCGCCCCGGGACGTGCGGCGCGCGGCCGACCTGCTGCGACTGCTGGTCTCCCTGGCCGCCCTCGCGCTGACGGTCCTGGTGGCGGTCGCCACCCGGGACTTCGCCCGCAGAGCGCAGCAGGGCCTGCTCTCCGCGGCCACCGCGCTGCCGCCGGGCCTGCGCGACGCACTGCTCGGCACGGTGCAGGCGGTCGCGATGCTCGCACCGCTGGCCGCCCTGGTCGTCCTCGTCGTACGGCGCCGCTTCGACGCGGTGTCGAGGGTGCTGCCCGCCGCGGCCCTGGGCGCGGCCGTCGGCTGGCTGCTCACCCGGCTCGCGCTGGCCGAGAGCAGGCCCGAACGGTGGCCGGAGGTGCTCGTCGGCCGTGGCGGACTGGTGCACGCGGGCTGGCCGTCGGCGGTGTACCTGGCGGCCTGCGCGTCCGCGGTCGTCGCCGCCGGCCCCTGGCTGACACGGCCGTGGCGACGGGCGCTGTGGGCGCTGACCGTCGGGTGCGCCGCGCTCGGCGCACTGGCCGCCTCGCTGGTCCCGCTGGACGCGTTCGGGGCCCTCGTCGTCGGCGGCACCGCCGGATCGGCCGTCCTGCTCATGGCCGGCGGCCCGCCCGACCGTCCGCCGGCCCAGGCCGTCGCCGACGCCCTCGTCGCCTGCGGGATCCCCCTCGCCGCCCTCCGCGAACTGCCGGCGGACCGCCAACTCCCCGGCGAGGGCGTCCTCTACGGCGCCGAGACCGCCGAGGGCGCGCAGCTGACCGTACGCGCCCTCGCCGCCGAGGACCGGGGCCGCGACCTGTTCCACCGGCTCGCCCGGCGCGTCCTGCTGCGCCACCCGGCGGACCCCGGGGAGCAGACACCGCTCGCCGCCGCCGAGCACGAACTGCTCATGCTGGTCTTCGCCGCCCGCACCGGCGCCCGGGTCGCCGACCCCGTCATCGCCTACCCGGTGGCCGGGGACGCCGCGGTGGTGGTGACGGTCGGGGCGGATGCCCGTCCGCTGTCCGCGCTCGCCGACGAGGAGCTGACCGACACCCTGCTCCGCGAGGCCTGGGCGGCCGTGGCCCGCATCCAGGAACACCGCCTCGCGCACCGGTCGTTGCGCCCCGAGCACATCCTCGTCGCGCCGGACGGCGGCCCCAGGCTCACCGCGTTCGCCCGGGCCCAGCTGAACGCGCCGCCCGAGACGCTCGGCAGTGACCTCGCCGAGCTGCTCGCGACCACCGCCGTACGCGTCGGGCCGGCCCGCGCCACCGCCTGCGCCCTGGCCGGCCTCGGCCCCGAACGGCTCGCGAGTGCCCTGCCGTACCTGCAACCGCTCGCCCTGCTCGGCCCCGCCCGCCGCGAGGTGGCCCGCTACGACCAGGCCCGCGCCCGGGAGGCCACGGCCGGCGCCCGGCGCCGCACGCTGCGCCCCGGCGGCCGGCCGAACCTGATGCACGACCTCGCCGAGGAAGTACGCGGCGCCTGCGAGGTCCCGGCCGCCAAACCGGCCCCGCTCGCCCGGTTCACCTGGAAGAGCGTCCTGGGCCTGGCCGGTGCGTTCTTGGTGCTCCACCTCGTGCTGCCGCAGCTCGCCAACGCCCCGGCCGCACTCCGTGCGCTGCGCGACGCCAACTGGTGGTGGCTGCTCGCGGTCGTGCCCGTCACCTTCGTCTCGCAGGGCTTCTCGACCTGTCTGCAACTGGGCACCATCCCCGGGCGCCTGCCCTTCCGGGCCACCTACCAGGTGCAGTTCGCCAGCTCCTTCCTGAACCGCATCACCCCCGGCAACGTCGGCGGCATGGCGCTCAACCTGCGCTATCTGCAGAAGACGGGGATCGAGACCGGTGCCGCGACGGCCTCCGTCGGGCTGCAGAGCCTGGCCGGCGCGGTCTCGAACGTGGTGGTCGCCACCGTCTTCTTCACCGCGGCCGGACAGCACCATGGTGGCGTCCACCTGGACCTGCCCGTGGGCAGGTACACCCTGCCCGCGATCGTCCTCGTGCTGGCAGCCGGAGGGCTGCTCGGCCTGACCCCGCCCGGCCGGCGCTTCCTGCGCGAGAAGGTGTGGCCGTTCCTGCGTGCGGCGGGCACGACGCTCACCGGGATCGCCGCCGACCCCACCAAGCTGGCCCTCGGGGTGGTCGGCATGCTGGGCCTGCCCGTCATCCAGATCGTCGGACTCGCCCTCAGCCTCCACGCGCTCGGCGGCGACCTCCCCTTCGTCCAGCTCGGTGCCGCCTACATGGCGGCCCGCCTGCTCGCCAACGCGGCTCCGGTCCCCGGCGGCCTCGGCGCGCTCGAAGCGGGCCTCATCGCGGGCCTGACCGCCCTCGGCGTGCCGGCCGGCCCGGCCACCTCGGCGGTCCTGGTCTACCGGCTGCTCACGTTCTGGCTCAACGTCCCGCTGGGGGCGGCCGCGTTGGGGTTCGTGCAGCGGCGCGGGTACGTCTGACCGGCAGGGTCCGGCGCCGGGGCGCGGCGGGGGTCAGGCGGCGGAGCCGAAAGCGGTGACGTCGAGCTTCCCGTCGCACGGGGAGAGGTTGGGACCGGGCACCAGGGTCAGCGGTCGGGAGCCGCCGGGCAGGCGGATGTCCACGCCGTAGGGGGCGTCCACCCCCGGACACGCGTCGTCCGTGTGCAGCACGAACGACGTCGTGTGCCCCGGGGCGAGCAGCACGGTGGGCGGGACGGCCGCCGCGGACCGGCTGACCTTGAACGGGCGGATGCCCGAGGTGCTCACCGGCCCGCTCTCGCAGTCCGGGGGGTCGGCCGTCGTGCAGACGTGCAGGACGCCGTCACCGAAGAAGGTGAGACCGGGCCAGCCACTCAGCCGGCACGTCGAGCCCGAGCGGTTGCGCAGCACGATCTCCGCGGCGTACCCCGGGCGTCCGCCACCCACCTGCGGACTGGTCCGCCCCTCGGAGGCCGCGAGGTCCCGCGTCGTGCAGGTGCGGGCAGCCGGAGTCGTGGCGGTACCGGACCGGGTGTCCGCAGGAGCGGCTGTCCGGCTGGGAGCCGGGGCCCCGGCTGTTTCGGTGGCCTTGGCGGGGTGTCGGGCGGGAGCGGCCGGGGTGGTGGCCGCAGTGGTCCGCGCCGTCGCCTCGCGGCCGGCCTGCGTATCGGGAACGGAATAGTGAACTCCCGAATCACAGGCCGCTGTTGCGGCCATCAGTAGCCCGGCCAGCAACAACTGCCTCCCACCCCGCATATGCATGACGTGAACGCTATGCACGATCACGGGGCGCGCACAGACAGGGCAGCGAGTTGACATGCCCCTTTCGCCTCGTGTTCACCGACGGCAGCGAGACGCGTGCCCCTGGGGGCGCGGGGCCGTATCGACAGGCGGCTCCGCCGCGTGGGCGCGACCGGCCACGACGGACCGGCCGCTCCCCGACACCTCCGCGAGGCATCCGTCAGCGCTTGCCGTCCTTCCCGCCCAGCAGCCCGGCCCGGCGCAGCGCATCGGCCATCGCGCTGTTCGCCGGCGGCGGTGCCGACGCCTGACGAGCACCGCCCCCCTGACGCTGCTGTTGCTGCCGCTGCTGCGGCGGACGCCCGCCCCGCTGGCGCCGTTCGCCGCCGTCGCCCTGTCGGCCGCCCTGCTGCGGAGCGGCCTCGTCGTCCAGCCGCAGCGTCAGCGAGATCCGCTTGCGCGGGATGTCCACGTCGAGGACCTTCACCTTGACGATGTCACCCGGCTTCACCACGTCCCGCGGGTCCTTGACGAAGGTCTTGGACAGCGCGGAGACATGCGCCAGACCGTCCTGGTGGACACCGACGTCGATGAACGCGCCGAACGCCGCCACGTTCGTCACCACGCCCTCCAGGACCATCCCGGAGGACAGGTCGGAGATCTTCTCGACGCCCTCCTTGAAGGTGGCCGTCTTGAAGGCCGGACGCGGGTCGCGCCCCGGCTTCTCCAGCTCCTTGAGGATGTCGGTGATGGTCGGCAGACCGAACGTCTCGTCCACGAAGTCCGTCGGCCGCAGCGAGCGCAGCGCACCCGTGTTGCCGATGAGCGCGGCCACCTCCTGGCCCGACGTCTTCACCATGCGCCGGACGACGGGATACGCCTCCGGGTGGACGCTCGACGCGTCCAGCGGGTCGTCGCCGCCGCGGATGCGCAGGAAGCCCGCGCACTGCTCGTACGCCTTCGGGCCGAGCCGGGCCACGTTCTTCAGCTGGCCGCGGGAGGTGAACGGGCCGTTGGTGTCGCGGTGGGCGACGATGTTCTCGGCGAGCCCGGACGTGATGCCCGAGACGCGGGCGAGCAGCGGCGCCGACGCCGTGTTGACGTCCACGCCCACGCCGTTCACACAGTCCTCGACCACCGCGTCCAGCGAGCGCGACAGCTTCACCTCGGACAGGTCGTGCTGGTACTGGCCGACGCCGATCGACTTGGGGTCGATCTTCACCAGCTCGGCCAGCGGGTCCTGGAGCCGGCGGGCGATGGAGACGGCGCCGCGCAGCGACACGTCCATGTCGGGCAGTTCCTGGGACGCGAAGGCGGAGGCCGAGTACACGGACGCGCCGGCCTCGGACACCATCACCTTGGTGAGCGTCAGCTCCGGGTGCCTGGTGATGAGCTCACCGGCGAGCTTGTCGGTCTCGCGGGACGCCGTGCCGTTGCCGATCGCGATGAGGTCGACCGCGTGCTCCTTGGCGAGCCGGGCCAGCTTGGCGATCGCCTCGTCCCACTTGTTGGCCGGGACGTGCGGGTAGATGACGTCGGTGGCGACCACCTTGCCGGTGGCGTCGACGACGGCGACCTTCACGCCGGTCCGGAAACCGGGGTCCAGGCCCAGCGTCGCGCGGGTGCCGGCCGGGGCGGCGAGCAGCAGGTCGCGCAGGTTCGCCGCGAAGACGTCGACCGCCTCGTCCTCGGCGGCCGTGCGCAGGCGCAGCCGCAGGTCGATGCCGAGGTGGACGAGGAGGCGGGTGCGCCAGGCCCAGCGGACCGTGTCCGACAGCCACTTGTCGGCCGGCCGGCCGCGGTCGGCGATCCCGAACCTGTGGGCGACGATCCCCTCGAACGAGGACGGGCCCTCGGTCGGCTCCTCCGGCTCCAGGACGAGGTCGAGGACCTCCTCCTTCTCGCCGCGCAGCATCGCCAGGATGCGGTGCGAGGGCAGGTCGGTGAACGGCTCGGCGAACTCGAAGTAGTCGGCGAACTTCGCGCCCGCCTCCTCCTTGCCGTCCCGCACCTTCGCGGCGAGCCGGCCACGTACCCACATGCGCTCGCGCAGCTCGCCGACGAGGTCCGCGTCCTCCGAGAACCGCTCGGTGAGGATCGCGCGGGCACCCTCCAGGGCGGCCTGCGGATCGGCGACGCCCTTGTCGGCGTCGACGAAGGCGGCGGCGGCCGCCAGCGGCTCCACCCCGGGGTCCCCGAGCAGCCCCTCGGCCAGCGGCTCCAGGCCGGCCTCCCGCGCGATCTGCGCCTTGGTCCGCCGCTTCGGCTTGTACGGCAGGTAGATGTCCTCCAGCCGCGCCTTGGTCTCGGCGCCCCGGATCTGCGCCTCCAGTTCGTCGGTGAGCTTGCCCTGCTCCCGCACCGACTCCAGGATCGCCGTCCGCCGCTCTTCCAGCTCCCGCAGGTAGCGCAGCCGCTCCTCGAGCGTGCGCAGCTGCGCGTCGTCGAGCATCTCGGTCGCTTCCTTGCGGTAGCGGGCGATGAAGGGCACCGTCGAACCGCCGTCGAGCAGCTCCACGGCAGCCTTGACCTGCCGCTCCCGTACGCCGAGCTCCTCGGCGATCCTGCCTTCGATGGACCCTGGAACCAGGGACCCGGGTGTCGTCACGATCCCGTACCGCCTTCTCCACTGAGGTTGCGCCGCAATTGTGGCAGGTGACACCGACAACCGGGCCCCAGGGCGCCTTTCCACGACACGGACTCTCCACGAATCCGTCGCCCACCCGGGGACTCGATCAAACACCCGCACGAATCCGGCCCCCGTCAGACGAAGAGACCACCGCTCGCCCCCGCGTTCGACCACCCCTCCAGACCGCCCGCCCAGGGCCTCGCCTCTCGTCACCCCTTGCCGACAAGGTCCGCCGGAAATGCCCCCGCGGCCACCGCCGCCCTCGCGAACCCCGCCGCGAGCTCCGTCAGCCGTGCCACCCCGGCGGACCCCAGGTGCTCGTACGGGGCTCGGTCCAGCCGGTCCGTCTCCGCCTCGATCTCCGCCCGCAGGGCCACCCCCGCCCCGGTCAGCTCGCCCTCCGCGTCGAGCAGCCCGCGCTCCCGCAGCCGTGCCACCGCCGCGTCCCAGTCGTCCTGGCTCCAGCCGCGCGTGGCGAACACCCACTTCGGAGTCATGCCCTTGCCGGTCGCCGTGTGCGTCACCACCGCCTCCAGCCCGTCGAGACCGGCCGCCAGCAGTGCCGCGAGGTGCCCGTCGCCGCGGTGCTCGCGCAGCAGCGTGCTCGCGTACCAGTAGGCGAGATGGGGCTCCTGGGGAACCGGCAGGTCCGCGTGGGCGGCGTACAGCGGGCGGCCGGAGCGCGAGCAGGCCTCGGTGGCGCGCAGCGCGAGCCTCGCGGCCTCGGCCATCCCGTCGGAGACCACCGTGTCCGCACCGAGCAGCCGCCGCATCGACGCGTCGACGGCACGCACGCGTGCGGCGAGGACGTCCTTCGGGGCGGCGGTCTCCCAGACGGCCGGCACATGCCGGGCCACCAGCTCGTGCTTGTAGTTGTAGAACGTCGCCGTCACCGTGCCGGCCCCGACCGCCCCCAACGCGGCCGCCCGCACCGCGAAGTTGACGGCCCGCGGATGGGTGACCCCGAGCGCGGCCAGTTCCTCGGCCAGCTCGGGGCTGAAGAAGTGGGTCGCGTGCAGGGAGTTGAGCAGGGTGTGGCAGCGGCGGCCGGCGCGCGGCTCCAGTGCGGCGGTTGTCATGGGCGCACGCTACTGACTGGTTGGTACGGACTCCAGTGTCCGGGGCGATGCGGGCCCGGGACTCCGTCCGGGATGGCAGGAAAGGTGGGCTACTCGTCATTGCAGCCATCACCGGACGGGCCAACAATCGATGACATGGCGCAGCGAACCGTTCTCGTCGTCCTCTTCGACGGCGTCCAGAGCCTCGACGTCACCGGCCCCGTGGAGGTGTTCACGGGCGCCGAGACCCACACCCCGGGCAGCTACCGTGTCCGCACCGCCTCCCTGGACGGCGCTCCCGTGCGCACCTCCAGCGGGCTGACCGTCGTACCGGACGGGGCCCTGGCCGACGCGCCCGACCCGCACACCCTCCTCGTCCCCGGTGGCCAGGGCACCCGGCGGTCCGACCCGGAGCTGGTGGCGTGGCTGCGGGCGCACGGGCCGCTCGCCGAGCGGCTCGTCTCCGTCTGCACCGGTGCCGTCCTGCTCGCCGCCGCCGGGCTCCTGGACGGCCACCGGGCGACCACCCACTGGGCGTACTGCGAGACGCTGGCCCGCGACCATCCCGCCGTCTGCGTCGACCCCGACCCGATCTACGTCCGGGACGGCCGCGTCGCCACCTCGGCCGGTGTCACCTCCGGCATCGACCTCGCCCTCGCGCTCGTCGAGGAGGACCTCGGCCGGGCCGTCGCGCTCGCCGTCGCCCGGCACCTGGTGGTGTTCCTGCGCAGACCCGGCAACCAGGCCCAGTTCAGCGCCCAGCTCGCCGCCCAGACCGCACAGCGCGCACCACTGCGGGAGGTCCAGCAGTGGATCACCGAGCACCCGGACGACGACCTGAGCGTCGAGGCGCTGGCCGCCCGCGCCGCGCTCTCGCCCCGCCACTTCGCCCGCGCCTTCCAGGCCGAGACCGGGACGACGCCCGGCCGCTACGTCGACCGGGTCCGGCTGGAACACGCCCGCCGGCTCCTGGAGGACACCGGCGACGGCGTCGGGGAGGTCTCCCGGGCCAGCGGCTACGGCACGCCCGAAGCGATGCGCCGTGCCTTCCTCAAGGCCCTCGGCACCACTCCCGCCGAATACCGGCGCAGGTTCAGCCCGGCCCCCGCCGACCCGACCCGTTAGGAGAGCCATGCAGTTCGCGATCGTGCTCTACGACCGATTCACCGCCCTCGACGCCGTGGGGCCGTACGAGACCCTGGGGCGGCTCCCGGACTCCGAGGTCGTCTTCGTCGCCGAGGAGGCCGGCCCCGTCCGCACCGACAACGGGTATCTCGCCCTGACCGCCGACCGGCCCCTCGCCGAGGTGCCGCACCCCGATGTCGTGGTCGTCCCCGGCGGCCCCGGCCAGACCCCGCAGATGACGAACCAGGCCCTCCTCGACTGGATCCGCACCGCCGACGCCACCAGCACCTGGACGACGTCCGTGTGCACCGGTTCCCTGCTGCTCGCCGCCGCGGGCCTCCTCGAAGGCCGCCGGGCCACCTCGCACTGGCTGGCCCTGGACGAGCTGCGGAAGTTCGGCGCCGAGCCGACGGGGGAGCGGGTCGTCACCGACGGAAAGTACGTGACCGCGGCCGGTGTCTCCGCCGGCATCGACATGGGCCTCGCCCTCCTCGGCCGGATCTCCGGGGACGATGTCGCCCAGGCCGTACAGCTCGGGATCGAGTACGACCCGCAGCCGCCCTACGACGCGGGCTCCCCGCAGAAGGCGCCCGCCGAGGTCGTCGCCCTGCTCCGCTCGATGAGCCGGTTCATCCTCGGCGCGGAACTGCCCACGTGAACCGCGGCTGACGGCGCTCCAGGAACGCGGCGACGCCCTCGGCGGTGTCGCCGCTGCCGCGTGCCTGCTCCGCCCAGTGCGCGTCCCGGTCCGTGCGGCCGTCCGCGAACTCCTTCGCGGCGGCCTGCGTCAGCTGCGAGCGGGCGCCCAGGGTCCGGGTGAACTCGGCCACCCGCTTGTCCAGTTCGCCCTCCGGCAGCACCTCGTCGACCAGACCGGTGCGCAGCGCCCGGTCCGCGTCGATCAGCTCGCCGGAGAAGAGGAGGTACTTGGTGGTGGCCGGGCCGACGAGGGACACCAGGCGGCGGGTGGAGGCGGCCGGGTAGACGATGCCGAGCTTGGCCGGTGTCACCCCGAACAGCGCGCCCTCCTCGGCGAACCGCAGATCGCAGGCGGCGGCGAGCTGCGAGCCGCCGCCGACGCAGTGGCCGCGCACCGCGGCGAGGGTCGGCTTGGGGAACGCGGCGAGGGCCTCCTCGGCGGCGACGGCGAGTGTCTGTGCCTCGGCGGAGGAGCCCCGGAGGGTGGAGATGTCGGCGCCGGCACAGAAGGTGCCCCCCTCGCCGGTGAGGACGAGAGCCCGCACGGCGGGGTCCGCCGCGAGGGCGTCGAGAAGGGGCGGGAGGGCGCGCCACATCTCCGCGGTCATCGCGTTGCGTTTGGCAGGGTTGCCGATGACGACCGTGGCAACGGCGTTTCCGACCTGGTGGTCGAGGCGGGGCTCCATAGTGCGGGATGGTATCCGCGCCCGGGAGGAGTGGAATTCCGGTGGTGACAGGGGAGCCGCATCCCGTCTCCCGGGAAAGTTCTCATACCCGTACAACCCGAATAGTTCGCGAAGTCGGCATTCAAGAGGGCAAGAGTCGTCCCACAACTGACCTTGTCATACGCCAACGGTCGGATCCGCTCGATAGTTGCTGACTTGTGTTCAGTCATCCGGAGCGGAGCGGGTCGTTACCAACACTCGACGTGTGGTGACAATCGAGCGCGAGGGTGGCGACCGGACGATGGAGAACCACGGGCGCGGGCACGACCCGCGTCCAGAGGGAGGCGGCGCTCCGCCGCCGGATCCGCTGCCGTACGAAGGAGTCTGGCGGTTCACCGCCGCCGCTGTGGACGCCTCGGTCCCGCAGGCGCGGCGCGCCGTACGGGACCTGCTCCAGCGCCAGGGCGTCCCGGTCTCGGAGGACCTGGTGTACGGGCTGTTGCTGATCGTCTCCGAGCTGGTCACCAACGCGGTCAAGCACGCGGCGCTGCTGTCGCCGATGCTCGCCGTGGAGGTCGCCGTCGGCGCCGAGTGGGTGCGGGTGTCGGTGGAGGACAACCACCCCTACCGCCCGACCGCCCTGGAGGCCGACCATGGCCAGCTCGGCGGCCGGGGGCTGCTGCTGGTCCGGGAGGTGGCCCGGGAGGCCGGCGGAGTCGTGGACGTGGAGCACACGTCGAACGGCGGCAAGGTGATCTGGGCCGCCCTGCCGCTCAAACCCGCGACACTGCCCTGAGGGGGTTCACCAGCCGGCGGACGGGCCCGTCAGCTCCCTGATCGCCGGGCGGGCCGCGTCCAGCACGGTCATGAACCAGGACGAGAAGGGGGCCTGGGCGTGCCGCTCGGTCAGCTCGGCGGCCGTCACGAAGACGGTCGCCTCGACCTCCTCCGGGTCCGGCGCGAGCGGCGCCTGGACCATGCCGACGAACAGGTGGTTGAACTCCTGCTCGACCAGGCCGGAGGCCGGGTCCGGGTGGTTGTAGCGGACCGTGCCCGCCTCGGCGAGCAGCGACGGGGAGACCCCCAGCTCCTCGAAGGTCCGCCGGGCGGCCGCCGCGAAGGGGGCCTCTCCGGGGTAGGGGTGGCCGCAGCAGGTGTTGGACCACACGCCGGGGGAGTGGTACTTGCCCAGTGCCCGCTGCTGGAGCAGCAGCCTGCCGTGCTCGTCGAAGAGGAAGACGGAGAACGCCCGGTGCAGCTGCCCGGGCGGCTGGTGCGCGGCCAGCTTCTCCGCGGTGCCGATGGTCACACCCTTCTCGTCGACGAGTTCAAGGAAAATCGCGTCTGCGGTCCCTTCCGACGTGCTGTGCGTCGCGGTGGCAGGTGTGATCGGCATACCCATCCTTCGCCTCGGTCCTCGCACCAAGTCTGCCGTACGAATCCGACACTCCCGGCACTTCCCGGCACGGGCACGCCGGAAGAGGGACCCGGTAGTTGATCGTGCCCTACGGGTGCCCGAGGGAACCGTCCGGGGGTCTCGAACACAAGGACGCCGGGGGAGCGCGGAGCGCTGCGTTCCGGTATCCGGCCGCAGTGTCCGGCCGTGCCGGGGTCAGTGGCAGAGCCGGGCCTCGTGCTCCGCGTGCCCGACCGGTTCCAGCTGGAAGGTGCAGTGCTCCACGTCGAAGTGGTGGCCCAGGCAGCCCTGCAGCTCGTGCAGCAGCTTCTCGTGGCCGATGGCGCTGAGCACGTCCGAGCGGACCACCACGTGCGCCGACAGCACCGGCATCCCCGAGGTGATCGTCCAGGCGTGCAGGTCGTGGACGTCCGCCACGCCGTCAAGGGCCAGGATGTGCGTCCGTACCTCCGTCATGTCGACGCCCCGCGGCGCCGCCTCCAGCAGGACGTCCAGGGTCTCGCGCAGCAGTTTCAGCGTCCTCGGCACGATCATCAGGCCGATGACCAGCGAGGCGATCGGGTCAGCCGCCTGCCGGCCGGTGGTCAGGATCACCACGGCCGAGATCAGCACCGCCAGCGAGCCCAGCGCGTCGGCGGCCACCTCCAGGAACGCCCCGCGCACGTTCAGGCTCTCCTGCCGGCCGCGCACCAGCAGCGTGAGCGAGATCATGTTGGCGACCAGGCCGATGAGGCCGAACACGATCATCTGGCCGCCGTGGGTGTCCGCCGGCGTGAGGAACCGCTGGACCGCCTCGTACAGCACATAGCCGCCGACCACGAGCAGCAGCAGACAGTTCGCCAGGGCGGCGAGGATCTCGGCGCGGGCGAGGCCGAAGGTGCGGTTGGTGCTCGGCGGGCGGTTGGCGAAGTGGATCGCCAGCAGGGCCATGCCGAGGCCCAGCGCGTCGGTCGCCATGTGGGCCGCGTCCGCGATCAGCGCGAGCGAGTCGGCCACCAGGCCGCCGGCGATCTCGACCACCATCACCCCGAGGGTGATGGCGAGCGCCACCCGGAGCCGTCCCCGGTACGCCGCCGCGGCCGTGCCGGTGGCCGGCGCGTGACTGTGGCCGTGACCGTGGTCGTGCCCTGCCCCCATGGGATACGCCTCCTGTGTTCCGCCCGGGATCACAGTGAACTACGGGTGGGGGGTATCCGGCAACGCGGCACTGAAGACCGTTGTCATCTGCCCTGACCTGCGAAAACAAAGACCAGGTCAGGGCAGCCTCAGTTACCTTCCGTGAAGGGCTGGGTGGTGCGGACGGACGGTCGCGGAGCCGTGGGCGGGTGTCTTCAATGTCCGTTCTGTGAGCGCGGTTTGTGGGCCGGGGCCCGGATCGCGGATGATGATCTCGGCAAAGGCCGGGGCAGAGTGGGTGGACCGTGCCGTGAACGGCCGGTGAACAAGCAGTCCTCACCATCCGATAACCTCTGCCGAATGCCGCCCGGGGGCCGCCAGGTACACCCCGCCCGACCATGCAGCAGACCGGCGTCCGTTCGCCGGCACCCAGGGAGTGAGTTCGGTTGTCGACCGCCATCGTCACCGGTCCGCCGGTCCCCGGATCGTCACTGGAGAGCGATCTGCGGGCGCTCGGCTTCGAGGTGCGGACGGCGTCGGACACCGTCGAGACCGAGGCCCTGCTCGCCGCCGTACCCGCCGACCGGCGCGTCGCCGTCGTCGACTCCCGCTTCGTCGGCCATGTGCACGCCCTGCGGCTCGGCCTCACCGACCCCCGCTTCCCGCTCGCCGCGATCCCCGGCGCCGTCACCGCCCGGCCGGCCGGCCGTCAGGCCCTGAGCCGCGCGCTGGCCGGGGAAGCCGCCGCGGGCGGCGGCACCGCCCTCGCCGTCGACGGTCTCGTCACCGCCCTCGACGCCGACGTCCACCATCCCGAGCTGGGCAGCCTGGTCGCGGCCGTCCCCGCCGATCCGCAGGCCCGCAACGAGGCACGGCAGGCCGTCGCCGCCGTCGACGACGAGGCCGTACGCCTGAAGTCGGCCGTGAAGTCCCGCGACGGCTTCTTCACCACCTTCTTCATCAGCCCGTACTCCCGCTACATCGCCCGCTGGTGCGCCCGCCGCGGCCTGACCCCCAACCAGGTCACCACCGCCTCCCTGCTCACCGCCCTGATCGCGGCGAGCTGCGCGGCCACCGGCACCCGCATCGGATTCGTCGCGGCGGGCGTGCTGCTCATCGCCTCCTTCGTCCTGGACTGCACCGACGGCCAGCTCGCCCGCTACTCCCTGCAGTACTCCACGCTCGGCGCCTGGCTGGACGCCACCTTCGACCGGGCCAAGGAGTACGCCTACTACGCGGGCCTCGCGCTGGGCGCCGCCCGCGGCGGCGACGACGTGTGGGCCCTCGCCCTCGGCGCCATGGTCCTGCAGACCTGCCGGCACGTGGTCGACTTCTCCTTCAACGAGGCCAACCACGACGCCACCGCCAACACCAGCCCCACCGCGGCCCTCTCCGGGCGCCTCGACAGCGTCGGCTGGACGGTCTGGGTGCGCCGGATGATAGTCCTGCCCATCGGCGAACGATGGGCACTGATAGCCGTCCTCACGGCGACGACGACCCCGCGGATCACCTTCTACGTCCTGCTGGTCGGCTGCGCCTTCGCGGCGACCTACACCACGGCCGGGCGGGTGCTGCGATCGCTGACCCGGAAGGCGAAGCGGACCGACCGGGCGGCACAGGCGCTGGCGGACCTGGCGGACAACGGTCCGCTCGCCGGGTTCGTGTCCCGCGCCCTGCGCGCCCCGCTCGGATCCCCGTTCCTGGTGGCCCTCGCCGGCGTGGCGGTTCTCACCGTCTCCCTCTTCTCCGGTGTGACCTGGGCCCCGGTCGCGGGAGCCGTCGTCTACGCCCTCGCCTCCGGCCAGGCCCTGGCCCGCCCCCTCAAGGGCGCCCTCGACTGGCTGGTCCCGCCCCTCTTCCGCGCCGCCGAGTACGGCACCGTGCTCGTCCTCGCAGGTAAAGCTGGGGTAAACGGAGCCCTTCCTGCGGCTTTCGGCCTGGTGGCCGCCGTCGCCTACCATCACTACGACACGGTGTACCGCATCCGCGGGAACGCCGGGGCGCCACCGGCCTGGCTGGTCCGCGCCATCGGGGGACAGGAAGGGCGAGTGCTGCTGGTCACCGTCCTGGCCGCGGTGCTCACCGGCGCGCAGTTCAAGGTCGCGCTCACGGTCCTCGCCGTGATCGTGGCCGGGCTGGTGCTCGTCGAGAGCATCCGCTTCTGGGTGTCCGCAGGGGCGCCCGCCGTACACGACGAAGGAGAACCCGCATGATCGGCCTCGTGCTGGCGGCCGGCGCCGGACGGCGTCTGCGCCCCTACACCGACAGCCTGCCCAAGGCGCTGGTGCCGGTGGGGCCTGCCGGGATAGAGGACTCGATCACGGTGCTCGACCTGACCCTCGGCAACTTCGCCGAGATCGGCCTGACCGAGGTCGCGATCATCGTCGGCTACCGCAAGGAGGCCGTCTACGAGCGCAAGGCGGCTCTGGAGGCGAAGTACGGCCTCAAGCTCACCCTCATCGACAACGACAAGGCCGAGGAGTGGAACAACGCCTACTCCCTGTGGTGCGGCCGTGACGCCCTCAAGGACGGCGTGATCCTCGCCAACGGCGACACCGTGCACCCGGTCTCCGTCGAGCGGACGCTGCTCGCCTCCCGCGGCGACGGCAAGAAGATCATCCTCGCGCTGGACACGGTCAAGGACCTCGCCGACGAGGAGATGAAGGTCGTCGTCGGCGCCGACAAGGGCATGACGAAGATCACCAAGCTGATGGATCCCGCCGAGGCCACCGGCGAGTACATCGGCGTCACCCTCATCGAGGGCGACGCGGCCCCCGAGCTCGCCGACGCGCTGAAGGCGGTCTGGGAGACCGACCCGCAGCAGTTCTACGAGCACGGCTACCAGGAGCTGGTCAACCGCGGCTTCCGGATCGACGTGGCGCCGATCGGCGACGTCCGGTGGGTCGAGATCGACAACCACGACGATCTCGCCAGGGGACGGGAGATCGCGTGCCAGTACTGACCCGGCTGATCCCCTCGCCGGTCGTCGTGGACATCCGCCCGGGTGCCCTCGACGACCTTGCGGGCGTGCTCGCCGACGAACGCATCTCGCACTCCGGGCGGCTCGCGGTCGCCGTCAGCGGCGGCTCCGGCTCGAAGCTGCGCGAGCGCGTCGCGCCGAGCCTGCCCGGCGCCACCTGGTACGAGGTCGGCGGCGGCACCCTCGACGACGCGATCCGGCTGGCCGGCGAGATCAAGGCCGGCCACTACGACGCGGTCGTCGGCCTCGGCGGCGGCAAGATCATCGACTGCGCCAAGTTCGCCGCGGCCCGGGTGGGCCTGCCGCTGGTCGCGGTGCCGACGAACCTCGCGCACGACGGACTCTGCTCGCCGGTCGCCACCCTCGACAACGACGCGGGCCGCGGCTCCTACGGCGTGCCGAACCCGATCGCGGTCGTCATCGATCTCGACGTCATCCGGGAGGCCCCGGCGCGCTTCGTGCGCTCGGGCATCGGCGACGCCGTCTCCAACATCTCGGCGATCGCGGACTGGGAGCTGTCCCACCGCGTCAATGGCGAGAAGATCGACGGTCTGGCGGCCGCCATGGCCCGGCAGGCCGGCGAGGCGGTGCTGCGCCACCCCGGCGGCATCGGCGAGAACGACTTCCTCCAGGTCCTCGCCGAGGCGCTGGTGCTCAGCGGTATCGCCATGTCGGTGTCGGGCGACTCCCGCCCGTCCTCCGGCGCCTGCCACGAGATCAACCACGCCTTCGACCTGCTGTTCCCGAGGCGTGCCGCCAGCCACGGCGAGCAGTGCGGGCTCGGCGCGGCCTTCGCGATGTACCTGCGCGGAGCCCACGAGGAGTCCGTGTACATGGCCGGTGTGCTGCGCCGGCACGGACTGCCGGTGCTGCCGGAGGAGATCGGCTTCACCGTGGACGAGTTCGTCCGGGTCGTGGAGTTCGCTCCGGAGACCCGGCCCGGCCGCTACACCATCCTCGAACACCTCGACCTCAAGACCCACCAGATCAAGGACATCTACGTCGACTATGTCAAGGCCATCGGTAGCTGAACTCCGTCCGGTCGTGCACCCCGCTGGGGTCAAGGACCGGCGCAGCGGTGAGCACTGGATGGGACGCCTCTACATGCGCGAGGTGTCCCTGCGGGTGGACCGCTACCTGGTGAACACCAGGGTCACGCCCAACCAGCTCACGTACCTGATGACCGTCTTCGGCGTGCTCGCGGCCCCGGCCCTGCTGGTGCCCGGGATCACGGGCGCCGTCCTCGGTGTGGTGTGCGTCCAGATGTACCTGCTGCTCGACTGCGTCGACGGCGAGGTCGCCCGCTGGAAGCAGCAGTACTCGCTGGGCGGGGTCTACCTCGACCGGGTGGGCGCCTACCTCACCGACGCCGCCGTCCTCGTGGGCCTCGGGCTGCGCGCCGCCGACCTGTTCGGCAGCGGCCGTATCGACTGGCTGTGGGCCTTCCTCGGCACCCTGGCCGCGCTCGGCGCGATCCTGATCAAGGCCGAGACCGACCTGGTCGGCGTCGCCCGCCACCAGGCCGGCCTGCCGGTGGTCAAGGAGGCCGCCGCCGAGATGCGCTCCTCCGGGATGGCGCTGGCCCGCCGGGCCGCCGCCCTGCTCCGGTTCCACCGGCTGATCCTCGGCATCGAGGCGTCCCTGCTGATCCTGGTCCTCGCGATCGTCGACCAGGTCCGCGGCGACCTCTTCTTCACCCGGCTCGGCACCGCCGTGCTCGCCGGCATCGCGCTGCTCCAGACCCTGCTGCACCTGGTCTCGGTCCTCGCGTCGAGCAGGCTGCGGTGAGCGCCGGGCTGAAGGTCGGCGCGGTCGTCATCACCATGGGCAACCGCCCGGACGAACTGCGCGCCCTCCTCGACTCGGTCGCCAAGCAGGACGGCGAGCGGGTCGAGGTGGTCGTCGTCGGCAACGGCTCGCCCGTCCCGGACGTCCCGGACGGCGTCCGTACCCTGGAGCTGCCCGAGAACCTCGGGATCCCGGGCGGGCGCAACGTCGGCATAGAGGCCTTCGGCCCCAGCGGCCGTGACGTCGACATACTGCTCTTCCTGGACGACGACGGACTGCTCGCCGAGCACGACACCGCCGAGCTGTGCCGCCAGGCCTTCGCCGCCGACCAGCGGCTCGGCATCATCAGCTTCCGCATCGCCGACCCGGACACCGGGCAGACCCAGCGCCGGCACGTGCCGCGGCTGCGGGCCTCCGACCCGATGCGCTCCTCCCGGGTCACCACCTTCCTGGGCGGCGCCAACGCCGTCCGCACCCAGGTCCTCGCCGAGGTCGGCGGCCTGCCGGACGAGTTCTTCTACGCCCACGAGGAGACCGACCTGGCCTGGCGGGCCCTGGACGCCGGCTGGATGATCGACTACCGGTCCGACATGGTCCTCAACCACCCCACCACCGCTCCCTCCCGGCACGCGGTCTACCACCGGATGGTCGCACGCAACCGGGTCTGGCTGGCCCGCCGCAACCTGCCCGCCCCCCTGGTCCCGGTCTACCTCGGGGTGTGGCTGCTGCTGACCCTGGTGCGCCGCCCCTCCCGCCCGGCCCTGCACGCCTGGTTCGCCGGCTTCCGGGAGGGCTGGACCACCCCGTGCGGCCCCCGCCGACCGATGCGCTGGCGGACCGTGTGGAAGCTCACGCGACTGGGCCGTCCCCCGGTGATCTGACAAGCTCGAAGGTGCGGGTCCGCGCGACGGTGCGCGGACACCCCCCTGAAGGCGTCTCCGATGGCGGAGACGTGTCGCGTCCAATAGCACAATTGCGTAAGACGAACGTAAGACGAATCCGACGGCGCATCCGCGGACGGATCCGGAGACGAAGGCTTCCACCCTTGAGTGAGACAACGCATGACGGCGGGATCGCGGTGAGCGCGGTGCCGTCGCCCGACGAAGGCCTCACGGCGGCGCAGCTCGCCGCCAGGTACGGACTCGCGGTGAGCGGCGCACGCCCCTCGCTCGTCGAGTACGTACGCCAGCTCTGGGGACGGCGCCACTTCATCCTGGCCTTCTCACAGGCCAAGCTCACCGCCCAGTACAGCCAGGCCAAGCTCGGCCAGCTCTGGCAGGTGGCCACGCCGCTGCTGAACGCGGCCGTGTACTACTTCATCTTCGGCGTCATCCTGCACGCCAGCCGTGGCATGTCGCAGGACATCTACATCCCGTTCCTGGTCACCGGCGTGTTCACCTTCACGTTCACCCAGAGCTCGATCATGACGGGCGTGCGGGCGATCGCCGGCAACCTCGGCCTGGTCCGGGCGCTGCACTTCCCGCGCGCCTCGCTGCCGATCTCCTTCGCGCTCCAGCAGCTCCAGCAGCTGCTCTTCTCGATGATCGTCATGGTCGCCGTGGTGGTCGGGTTCGGCAGCCGCCCGGGCCTGTCCTGGGTGCTGGTCGTCCCGATCCTGTTCCTGCTCTTCCTCTTCAACACGGGACTGGCCCTGATCGTGGCCCGGCTGGGAGCCAAGACCCCGGACCTCGCCCAGCTGCTGCCGTTCGTCCTGCGCACCTGGATGTACATGTCCGGTGTGATGTTCTCGATCACCAAGATGATGGAGGGCCGGCCGGAGTGGGCGCGCACGCTCCTCCAGGTGAACCCCGCCACCGTCTACATGGACCTGATGCGCTTCGCCCTCATCGACGGCTACGGCGCCTCGAACCTGCCGCCGCACGTCTGGGCCGTCGCGCTGTCCTGGGCCGTGGTCGTGTTCGCCGGCGGTTTCGTGTACTTCTGGAAGGCGGAGGAGCGGTACGGCCGTGGCTGACCTCAACGACGTGGAGCAGGACCAGGGGGAGCGGATCCCCACCGTGATCGCGGAGGACGTGCACATCGTCTACCGGGTCAACGGCGCCAAGACCGGCAAGGGCAGCGCGACGGCCGCGCTCAGCCGCATCTTCAAGCGCGGCGACGACCGGGGGGTGCGCAAGGTGCACGCGGTCCGCGGGGTCTCCTTCGTCGCCTACCGCGGCGAGGCCATCGGCCTGATCGGCTCCAACGGCTCCGGGAAGTCCACCCTGCTGCGCGCCATCGCCGGCCTGCTGCCCGCCGAGAAGGGCCGGGTCTACACCAACGGCCAGCCCTCGCTGCTCGGCGTCAACGCGGCCCTGATGAACGACCTCACGGGTGAGCGCAACGTCATCCTGGGCGGCCTCGCGATGGGCATGTCCCGCGAGGAGATCAAGGACCGCTACCAGGAGATCGTCGAGTTCTCCGGCATCAACGACAAGGGCGACTTCATCACGCTGCCCATGCGGACCTACTCCTCCGGCATGGCGGCCCGGCTCCGCTTCTCCATCGCCGCCGCCAAGGACCACGACGTCCTCATGATCGACGAGGCGCTGGCCACCGGTGACGCGGCCTTCCGCAAGCGCTCCGAGGACCGGATCCGCGAACTCCGCGAGCACGCCGGAACGGTGTTTCTGGTCAGTCACAACAACAAGTCGATCCGCGACACCTGCGACCGCGTCCTGTGGCTGGAGCGCGGTGAGCTGCGCATGGACGGCCCGACCGAAGAGGTGCTCCAGGAGTACGAGAAGTTCACGGGCAAGTAGCCCGCCACGCCCCGGGCCCCGCCGGAACCTTTCCGGTGGGGCCCGGCGTCTGCAAAGGAAACGTCAACTCCGGCTCGCCTTAGGAATCTTGACGCCAATCGGTGTGTTGTTGTGATCTGCGGGACACCCCGACGAACCTCGATGCGTTGTACAACGTAAGCTGTACCGGTCCCGGAAAGCGGCAAGTGGGGCGATAATGCACGACACCCTCCGCCGGGCCGCCCCGCGGACTGCTGGGCGGCGTGTCCGAAATAGTGTGTATTGGGTCGGCAGTGTAGAACGGGAGATGTGACGGCAATGGCTACGGAAACTCCCCAGCTCAACGCAGGCCGCGCCGTCCTCGCCCCGGGCAGCGAACGGTGACGGCAGCCGGCCCGGTGCGCACCGGAGACCCGGAGCGCGGCACCCTGGCCAAGGCCGCGGACGAGAACTTCCCCGTGGCCCCCTTTTTCCTGCCGAAAGCCTGGCGCGACGACCTGATGGCGGTGTACGGATTCGCCCGCCTCGTCGACGACATCGGCGACGGCGACCTGGCCCCCGGCGGCGCCGACGCCCGCCTCCTCGGGGTCTCCCCGGAGCAGGCCGAGGACCGCCTGGTCCTGCTCGACGCCTTCGAGGCCGACCTGCGCCGCGTCTTCGACGCCACTCCGCACCACCCCCTGCTGCGCCGCCTCCAGGTGACGGTCCGCCGCCGTTCCCTCACCCCCGAGCCGTTCCTCGGCCTGGTCGCCGCCAACCGCCAGGACCAGCTCGTCAAGCGGTACGAGACCTACGACGACCTCCTCGCCTACTGCGAGCTGTCCGCCAACCCCGTCGGCCGCCTGGTCCTCGCCGTCACCGGCACCTCGACCCCCGAGCGGATCCGGCTCTCCGACGCGATCTGCACCGCACTCCAGATCGTCGAACACCTCCAGGACGTGGCCGAGGACCTCGGCCGCGACCGGATCTATCTGCCCGCCGAGGACATGAAGCGCTTTCACGTCCAGGAGGCGGATCTCGCCAGGAAAACCGCAGGCGCATCGGTGCGTGCACTGGTTGCATACGAAGCACAACGCGCCCGCGATCTCCTGAATGAAGGCGCCCCCCTTGTGGGTAGCGTCCACGGCAGGTTGAAGCTGCTGCTCGCGGGGTTCGTGGCGGGGGGAAGGGCGGCGGTCCACGCGATCGCCGCCGCCGAATACGACGTACTTCCAGGCCCGCCCAAGCCCGGCAAGGGCCGGTTGCTGCGTGAGGTGGGCGTGACTCTGCGAGGAGAGGGGTGATCCGGACCGTGGACTCTCCCACACATGTGTCCGCACCGGTACTCGCCGCCTACAGCTACTGCGAGACCGTCACCGGACAGCAGGCACGGAACTTCGCCTACGGCATCAGGCTGCTCCCGGCGCCGAAGCGGCGCGCCATGTCGGCGCTCTACGCCTTCTCCCGGCGCGTCGACGACATCGGCGACGGCGAGCTGGCGGACGACGTGAAGGCGGCCCGGCTCGAGGACACCCGGGCACTGCTCGCCCGGGTCCAGGACGGCGCGGTCGCCGAGGACGACACCGACCCGGTCGCGGTCGCCCTCGCGCACGCCGCCCAGGCCTTCCCGATCCCGCTCGGCGGCCTGGACGAGCTGATCGACGGCGTCCTGATGGACGTACGCGGCGAGCACTACGAGACCTGGGACGACCTCAAGGTCTACTGCCGCTGCGTGGCCGGCGCCATCGGCCGGCTCTCGCTCGGCGTGTTCGGCACGGAACCGGGGGCGCGCGGTGCCGAGCGCGCGCCGGAGTATGCCGACACGCTCGGGCTCGCGCTCCAGTTGACCAACATCCTCAGGGACATCCGCGAGGACGACGGCAACGGCCGTACCTATCTGCCCGCCGACGACCTCGCCAAGTTCGGCTGCTCGGCCGGGTTCCACGGGCCGACCCCGCCGGAGGGCTCCGACTTCGCGGGTCTCGTGCACTTCGAAGTACGGCGCGCCCGGGCCCTTTTCGCCGAGGGCTACCGGCTGCTGCCCATGCTCGACCGGCGCAGCGGCGCCTGTGTCGCCGCCATGGCCGGCATCTACCGCCGCCTGCTCGACCGCATCGAGCGCGAACCG
This sequence comes from Streptomyces sp. NPDC058464, assembly GCF_042721035.1. Classification (NCBI taxonomy): domain Bacteria; kingdom Bacillati; phylum Actinomycetota; class Actinomycetes; order Kitasatosporales; family Streptomycetaceae; genus Streptomyces; species Streptomyces sp. NPDC058464. The sequence continues at coordinate 78,730 of NZ_JBHXMA010000026.1, read as the reverse complement.
GAGGCGGTGCTGCGCGGCCGGGTCTCGCTGCCCGGACGCGAGAAGGCGTACGTCGCCGTGCGTGGCCTGTCCGGGCTCGACACCCGGCGCCACACCTCCCGTCTGACCGTCAGGAGGCGCGCCTGATGGACAAAGTGGGCCAAGGTGACTCCACCGGAGGAAAACGGCAGGCAACCCTCCGGCGCGGCGTGGCGTCCCTGACTGCGACGGCCCGCCCTGCCCCGTTCCACCGGCACGGCGGACGGCCAGGAGAGGCGGCACGATGACCGACGGCTCGCGATCCGAGCGGACGCAGGACGACATTCCGTCCGGGCGCACCGCCGTCGTGATCGGCGGCGGTCTCGCGGGCATCACGGCCGCGCTCGCGCTGGCCGACGCAGGGGTGCGCGTCACCCTTCTCGAAGGCAGGCCGAGGCTCGGCGGGCTCGCCTTCTCCTTCCAGCGCGGCGACCTGACCGTGGACAACGGCCAGCACGTGTACCTGCGTTGCTGCACCGCCTACCGCTGGTTCCTCGACCGCATCGAGGGCACGGCGCTGGCACCGCTGCAGGACCGCCTCGACGTGCCCGTCCTCGACCTCGCCAAGCCGGAGGGGCGGCGCCTGGGCAGGCTGCGGCGCGACCCGCTGCCGGTGCCCCTGCATCTGGGGCGCAGCCTGGCCGCCTATCCGCACCTCTCGCTCGCCGAGCGGGCCAGGGTCGGGCGTGCCGCGCTCGCGCTCAAGGGGCTCGACCTCGCCGATCCGAGCCTGGACGCACAGGACTTCGGCAGCTGGCTGGCCGCCCACGGCCAGTCGGCGCGTGCCGTCGAGGCCCTGTGGGACCTGGTCGGGGTCGCCACCCTCAACGCGGTCGCGGGCGACGCCTCACTGGGGCTCGCCGCGATGGTGTTCAAGACCGGTCTGCTGTCCGACCCGGGCGCGGCCGACATCGGCTGGGCCCATGTGCCGCTGGGCGAACTGCACGACCGGCTGGCCCGCAAGGCGCTCGACTCCGCGGGCGTGCGTACCGAGGTCCGTACACGCGTCACCTCCGTCTCCACTAACGAGAACGGAACCTGGAGCGTTCAGGTTCCCGGCGAGACGCTCACCGCCGACGCCGTCGTGCTCGCCGTCGCCCCGCGCGAGGCGCACGACCTGCTGCCCGCCGGTGCCCTCGACGCCCCGGAGAACCTGCTGGAGATCGGCACCGCTCCCATCCTCAACGTCCATGTGGTCTACGACCGCACGGTGCTCACCAAGCCGTTCTTCGCGGCCCTCGGCACCCCGGTCCAGTGGGTGTTCGACCGCACCCACGCCTCCGGGCTGCGCGAGGGCCAGTACCTGGCACTGTCGCAGTCGGCGGCCCAGGACGAGATCGACACCCCCGTGGCCGACCTGCGCGAGCGCTATCTGCCCGAGCTGGAACGGCTGTTGCCCGGTGCGCGCGGCGCCGGGGTGCAGGACTTCTTCGTGACCCGGGAGCGCACCGCGACGTTCGCCCCCACCCCCGGCGTCGGGCGGCTGCGGCCCGGCGCCCGCACCAAGGCACCCGGCCTCTACCTGGCCGGAGCGTGGACCGCCACCGGGTGGCCCGCGACCATGGAGAGTGCGGTCCGCAGCGGTGTGAACGCGGCCGACGCCGCGTTGGGCACCCTGGGCCGGCCCCGCCCCCGTCACCTCTTCGCGTTCGAGGAGGCGGCGTGACGCTCGATCAGCAGGCGGCAGGCCCCCGCACCCCCGGTACCGCAACAAGAGGAGAAACTGTGCCCACTGTGCCCCCGGCCGAGACGGCTGCCGACGCGGTGGACGTGACCGCGCTCCTGGAGCGCGGCCGGACCCTTGCCACACCGGTACTGCGGGCGGCCGTCGACCGCCTGGCCTCCCCCATGGACACCGTGGCCGCCTACCACTTCGGCTGGATCGACGCCGAGGGCAACCCCGCCGACGGCGACGGCGGAAAGGCCGTACGGCCCGCGCTCGCCGTGCTCTCCGCCGAGGTCACCGGCGCCGCCCCCGAGGTCGGCATCCCCGGAGCCGTCGCCGTCGAACTCGTCCACAACTTCTCCCTGCTGCACGACGACCTGATGGACGGCGACGAACAGCGCCGCCACCGTGACACCGTCTGGAAGGTGCACGGCCCCGCCCAGGCGATCCTGGTCGGCGACGCCCTGTTCGCCCTCGCCAACGAGGTCCTCCTCGAACTCGGCACCGTCGAGGCCGGCCGCGCCACCCGCCGGCTCACCACCGCCACCCGCGCCCTGATCGACGGGCAGGCCCAGGACATCTCCTACGAGCACCGCGACCGGGTCAGCGTCGAGGAGTGCCTGGAGATGGAGGGCAACAAGACCGGCGCCCTGCTCGCCGCCTCCAGCTCCATCGGCGCGGTGCTCGGCGGCGCCGACGACCGCACCGCCGACACCCTGGAGAAGTACGGCTACCACCTCGGCCTCGCCTTCCAGGCCGTCGACGACCTGCTCGGCATCTGGGGCGACCCGGACGCCACCGGCAAGCAGACCTGGAGCGACCTGCGCCAGCGCAAGAAGTCCCTGCCGGTCGTCGCCGCGCTCGCAGCGGGCGGGCCCGCCTCCGAGCGGCTCGGCGAGATCCTCGCCGCCGACGCCAAGAGCAGCGACTTCGAGAACTTCTCCGAGGAGGAGTTCGCCGCCCGTGCCGCCCTCATCGAGGAGGCCGGCGGCCGCGAGTGGACCGCCGAGGAGGCGCGCCGCCAGCACACCATCGCCATCGAGGCCCTGCACGCCATCGACATGCCCGACCGGGTACGGGCACGTTTCACGGCGCTCGCGGACTTCGTCGTCGTACGAAAGAGATGATCATTATCGGTCGAATAGCCCTCGCGTAGTCGCCGGCCGGTGCGAGCGCGCAGCCAGCACCGGCCGACGGCGGACCCACAGCAGAACGATTTCGCACGACTGCACGAAGGGGAAGCCATGACAGCGACGACCGACGGAAGCACCGGGGCCACCCTGCCGCCCCGGGCCGACTCGGCCAGCACCGAACTCACCACCCCCGTGGCGGCCGGGGTACAAGAGGTCGCCGAACGCGCCGTCCGACGCGCCACCGACCATCTGCTCGCCCAGCAGGACGCGCAGGGCTGGTGGAAGGGCGACCTGGAGACCAACGTCACCATGGACGCCGAGGACCTGCTGCTCCGTCAGTTCCTGGGCATCCGCGACGAGTCCACGACCGCAGCCGCCGCGCTCTTCATCCGCGGCGAGCAGCGCGAGGACGGCACCTGGGCCACCTTCTACGGCGGCCCCGGCGAACTCTCCACCACCATCGAGGCGTACGTCGCCCTGCGGCTGGCCGGGGACGCGCCGGACGCGCCCCACATGGCGAAGGCGTCGGCCTGGATCCGCGAGCGCGGCGGGATCGCCGCCGCCCGGGTCTTCACCCGGATCTGGCTGGCACTGTTCGGCTGGTGGAAATGGGAGGACCTGCCCGAACTCCCCCCGGAACTCCTGTACTTCCCCAAGTGGTTTCCGCTCAGCATCTACAACTTCGGCCAGTGGGCCCGGCAGACCATCGTGCCGCTCACCGTGGTCTCGGCCAAGCGCCCGGTGCGCCCCGCCCCCTTCCCCCTCGACGAACTCCACACCGACCCGGCCAACCCGAACCCGCCCCGGCCGCTGGCTCCGGTGGCGAGCTGGGAGGGCGTCTTCCAGCGGCTCGACAAGGTTGTCCGCGGCTACCGCAAGGTCGCGCTGGGCCGGCTGCGCGGCTCCGCCCTGAAGTCCGCCGGCCGCTGGATCGTCGAGCGCCAGGAGAACGACGGCGCCTGGGGCGGCATCCAGCCCCCGGCCGTGTACTCGGTGATCGCCCTGTACCTGCTCGGCTACGACCTCGAACACCCCGTGGTGCGCGCGGGACTCGAGTCGCTGGATCGTTACGCCATCTGGCGCGAGGACGGCGGCCGGATGATCGAGGCCTGCCAGTCGCCGGTGTGGGACACCTGTCTGGCGACCATCGCCCTCGCCGACGCCGGCCTGCCATCCGACCACCCGCAACTCGTCAAGGCCGCCGACTGGATGCTCGGCGAGCAGATCGTGCGGCCCGGCGACTGGGCGGTGAAGCGACCCCAGCTGCCGCCGGGCGGCTGGGCGTTCGAGTTCCACAACGACAACTACCCCGACATCGACGACACCGCCGAGGTCGTCCTCGCCCTGCGCCGGGTCCGGCACCACGACCCCGAGCGGATGGAGAAGGCCATCGGGCGCGGGGTGCGCTGGAACCTCGGCATGCAGTCGAAGAACGGCGCCTGGGGCGCCTTCGACGTCGACAACACCAGCCCGTTCCCCAACCGGCTGCCGTTCTGCGACTTCGGCGAGGTCATCGACCCGCCGTCGGCCGACGTCACCGCGCACGTCGTGGAGATGCTCGCCTTCGAGGGCATGTCCCACGACCCGCGCACCCGGCGCGGCATCGAGTGGCTGCTCGCCGAACAGGAGCCGAACGGCGCCTGGTTCGGGCGCTGGGGCGTCAACTACGTCTACGGCACCGGCTCGGTGGTGCCCGCGCTGACCGCGGCCGGGCTGCCCGTCTCGCACCCGGCCGTCCGGCGCGCGGTGACCTGGCTGGAGCAGGTCCAGAACGAGGACGGAGGGTGGGGCGAGGACCTGCGCTCCTACAAGTACGCCGACGACTGGAGCGGGCGCGGTGCCTCCACCGCCTCCCAGACCGCGTGGGCGCTGATGGCGCTGCTCGCGGCGGGGGAGAAGGACGCCAAGGCCGTCGAGCGGGGCGTCCGGTGGCTCGCCGAGACCCAGCGCGAGGACGGCTCCTGGGACGAGCCGTACTTCACCGGCACCGGCTTCCCCTGGGACTTCTCCATCAACTACCACCTCTACCGGCAGGTCTTCCCGCTCACCGCGCTCGGCCGCTACGTGCACGGCGAGCCCACCCCCGAGGCCGAGGGGGACTGATGAACCCCACGCCCGCGCCGGCCCCGCTGCTGATCGCCTGCGCACTCGGCATCGAGCACCTCGCCCTGCGCGCCGGCGAACGCGGGGGCGCGGGCGGACCCGTCACCGTGCTGCGCACCGGCATGGGTCCCAAGGCGGCGGAACGGTCCGTCACCCGGGTCCTGGCCGATCCCGCGCTGGCCGGCGCCGCGGTCCTGGCGACGGGCTTCTGCGCGGGACTCGCCCCCGGGATGCACCCCGGCGACCTGGTCGTCGCCGAGGAGACCCGGGACCCCCGCGGCAGCGTCCCGTGCGTCGGCACCGAACTCCTGGTGAAGGAGCTCGTGCGGACCCTGCCCGGCCGCACCGTCCACACCGGCCCCGTCACCGGCTCCGATCACGTCGTCCGCGGTCACGAGCGATCAGATCTGCTCGCGACCGGCGCAATCGCGGTCGACATGGAGTCGGCAGCCACGCTCCTGAGCGCCGTGCGCGCGGGTGAACGCCCTGTTGCGGCCGTCAGGGTGGTCGTGGACGCTCCTGAACATGAACTCGTCCGGATCGGCACGGTGCGCGGTGGAATATCGGCTTTCCGCGTTCTTCGATCCGTTCTTCCAGCTTTCTTCGAATGGCACCGTTCTTTGCTGCTCCCCCGGAGGTGAGCCAGATGGCCATGCCGCTGCGCCAGTCGATCAAGGTCGCTACCTACTTGGCAGAACAGAAGCTCCGCAAGCGGGACAAGTTCCCGCTGATCGTGGAGCTGGAACCGCTCTTCGCGTGCAACCTGAAATGTGAGGGCTGCGGCAAGATCCAGCACCCGGCGGGGGTGTTGAAGCAGCGCATGCCGGTCGCGCAGGCGGTCGGGGCGGTGCTGGAGTCCGGTGCGCCGATGGTGTCCATCGCGGGCGGCGAACCCCTGATGCACCCCCAGATCGACGAGATCGTGCGGCAGTTGGTGGCGAAGCGGAAGTACGTCTTCCTGTGCACCAACGCGATGCTGCTGCGCAAGAAGATGGACAAGTTCACGCCCTCGCCCTACTTCGCCTTCGCGGTGCACATCGACGGGCTGCGCGAGCGGCACGACGAGTCCGTCGCGAAGGAAGGCGTGTTCGACGAGGCGGTGGAGGCCATCAAGGAGGCCAAGCGGCGCGGCTTCCGGGTGACCACCAACTCGACCTTCTTCAACACGGACACCCCGCAGACCATCATCGAGGTGCTCAACTTCCTCAACGACGACCTCAAGGTCGACGAGATGATGATCTCGCCCGCCTACGCCTACGAGAAGGCACCCGACCAGGAGCACTTCCTCGGCGTGGAGCAGACCCGCGAACTCTTCAAGAAGGCCTTCGCGGGCGGCAACCGCAAGAAGTGGCGGCTCAACCACTCCCCGCTCTTCCTGGACTTCCTGGAGGGCAAGGTCGACTTCCCGTGCACGGCCTGGGCGATCCCGAACTACTCGCTCTTCGGCTGGCAGCGCCCCTGCTACCTGATGAGCGACGGATACGTCCCGACGTACCGCGAACTCATCGAGAAGACCGACTGGGACAAGTACGGCCGCGGCAAGGACCCGCGCTGCGCCAACTGCATGGCGCACTGCGGCTACGAGCCCACCGCCGTCCTCGCCACCATGGGATCCCTCAAGGAGTCGCTCCGCGCCATGCGCGAGACGGTCTCCGGGAACCGGGAGTGACGGCATGACCGCCATCTCCCTGGGCGTCCCCGAGGTCCCGGCCCGGCCGGTCGCCGAGCGCCGCGCGTCCCGGCAGATCCATGTCGGGCCGGTGGCGGTCGGCGGCGGCGCCCCGGTGTCGGTGCAGTCGATGACCACGACCCGCACCTCGGACATCGGCGCCACCCTTCAGCAGATCGCCGAACTCACCGCGTCCGGCTGCCAGATCGTCCGCGTCGCCTGCCCCACGCAGGACGACGCGGACGCCCTGGCGACGATCGCGAGGAAGTCCCAGATCCCGGTGATCGCGGACATCCACTTCCAGCCCAAGTACGTGTTCGCGGCCATCGAGGCCGGCTGTGCGGCGGTCCGGGTGAACCCCGGCAACATCAAGAAGTTCGACGACCAGGTGCGGGAGATCGCGCGGGTCGCGAAGGACCACGGCACGCCGATCCGGATCGGCGTCAACGCCGGCTCGCTCGACCGCCGGCTCCTCGAGAAGCACGGCAAGGCCACCCCGGAGGCCCTCGTGGAGAGTGCGCTCTGGGAGGCCTCGCTCTTCGAGGAGCACGACTTCCGGGACATCAAGATCTCCGTCAAGCACAACGACCCGGTCGTGATGATCGAGGCGTACCGCCAGCTGGCCGCCCAGTGCGACTACCCGCTGCACCTCGGGGTCACGGAGGCGGGCCCGGCGTTCCAGGGAACCATCAAGTCGGCGGTCGCCTTCGGGGCGTTGCTCTCGCAGGGCATCGGTGACACGATCCGCGTCTCGCTGTCCGCGCCGCCGGCCGAGGAGGTCAAGGTCGGCATCCAGATCCTGGAATCCCTCGGACTCCGGCAGCGGCGTCTTGAGATCGTCTCCTGCCCGTCCTGCGGGCGCGCCCAGGTCGACGTCTACAAGCTGGCGGACGAGGTGACGGCAGGGCTGGAGGGCATGGAAGTGCCCTTGCGCGTCGCCGTCATGGGATGTGTGGTCAACGGCCCCGGCGAGGCACGGGAGGCCGATCTGGGGGTCGCCTCCGGCAACGGCAAGGGGCAGATCTTCGTCAAGGGCGAGGTCGTCAAGACCGTGCCCGAGTCGAAGATCGTGGAGACCCTCATCGAGGAAGCGATGAAGATCGCCGAACAGATGGAGCAGGACGGCGCCGGGTCCGGAGCACCCGCCGTCACGGTGAGCTGACCAGCACGGACCGAGAGGGGGCCGAGCGTGACCATTCTGGAGAAGATCCGGGGACCACGCGACCTGAAGGCGCTGTCCGAGGCGGAACTCGGTGAACTGTCCGAAGAAATAAGGGAGTTCCTGGTGCTCGCGGTCGCCAGGACGGGCGGCCACCTCGGGCCCAACCTGGGCGTCGTGGAGCTGACCGTCGCGCTGCACCGGGTCTTCGAGTCCCCGGTCGACCGCATCCTCTGGGACACCGGCCACCAGAGCTATGTGCACAAGCTGCTGACGGGCCGTCAGGACTTCTCCAAGCTGCGCGGCAAGGGCGGCCTGTCCGGATACCCCTCGCGCGAGGAGTCCGAGCACGACGTCATCGAGAACAGCCACGCCTCCACCGCGCTCGGCTGGGCCGACGGCCTCGCCAAGGCCCGCCAGGTGCAGGGGGAGAAGGGCCATGTCGTCGCGGTGATCGGCGACGGCGCGCTGACCGGCGGGATGGCCTGGGAGGCGCTCAACAACATCGCGGCGGCGAAGGACCGGCCGCTGATCATCGTCGTCAACGACAACGAGCGGTCGTACGCCCCCACCATCGGCGGCCTCGCCAACCACCTGGCGACGCTGCGCACCACCGACGGCTACGAGAAGGTGCTGGCCTGGGGCAAGGACGTGCTCCTGCGCACGCCGGTGGTCGGCAACACCATCTACGAGTCCCTGCACGGTGCCAAGAAGGGCTTCAAGGACGCCTTCGCCCCGCAGGGCATGTTCGAGGACCTGGGCCTCAAGTACGTCGGCCCGATCGACGGCCACGACATCAAGGCCGTCGAGTCGGCGCTGCGGCGCGCGAAACGCTTCCACGGACCGGTGCTCGTCCACTGCCTCACCGAGAAGGGGCGCGGCTACGAACCGGCGCTCGCCCACGAGGAGGACCACTTCCACACCGTCGGCGTGATGGACCCGCTCACCTGCGAGCCGCTCGCGCCGTCCAACGGCCCTTCCTGGACCTCGGTGTTCGGCGACGAGATCGTCCGGATCGGCGAGGAACGGGACGACGTCGTGGCGATCACCGCGGCCATGCTCCACCCGGTCGGCCTCGGCAAGTTCGCCGAGCGCTTTCCCGACCGGGTCTGGGACGTCGGCATCGCCGAGCAGCACGCGGCGGTCTCGGCGGCCGGCCTCGCGACCGGCGGACTGCACCCGGTCGTCGCCGTCTACGCCACGTTCCTGAACCGTGCCTTCGACCAGTTGCTGATGGACGTGGCACTGCACCGCTGCGGGGTGACGTTCGTCCTGGACCGGGCGGGCGTGACCGGAGTCGACGGCGCGTCGCACAACGGCATGTGGGACATGTCGATCCTCCAGGTCGTACCCGGCCTCAGGATCGCCGCCCCGCGCGACGCCGAACAGCTGCGGCTCCAGCTGCGGGAGGCGGTCGCGGTGGACGACGCGCCCACGCTGGTCCGCTTCCCGAAGGAGTCGGTGGGGCCGGAGATCCCGGCGGTGGACCGGGTCGGAGGGATCGACGTCCTGCACCGCGGGGAGGACGCTCGGGTGCTGCTGGTCGCGGTCGGCGTCATGGCGCCGGTCTGCCTCCAGGCGGCCGAGCTGCTGGCCGCCCGGGGCATCGGCTGCACGGTCGTGGACCCGCGGTGGGTCAAGCCGGTGGATCCCGCGCTGCCCGGTCTGGCGGCGCAGCACGAGCTGGTGGCCGTCGTCGAGGACAACAGCCGGGCGGCCGGGGTGGGCGCGGCGGTGGCGCTGGCGCTGGGCGACGCCGAAGTGGACGTGCCGGTGCGGCGGTTCGGGATCCCGGAGCAGTTTCTGGCGCATGCGAAGCGGGGGGAGGTGCTGGCCGACATCGGGCTGACGCCGGTGGAGATCGCCGGTGCCGTCGGGGCGAGCCTCGCGGGGCGGGGAGCCGAAGGCGCCGACCGGGGTGCCACGGGGGGCCAGATGGCGGGTGCGGCGCCGTCCGGGCTGGTCGCGCCCCGCGGCGGCAGCCGCAAATCGATGCGTCCCGCGCCCCTTCAGGGCGCGAAAGCCGAGGGCGCTGTCATGGATGGCGCTTACAAGGAGAAAGAATGAGCACGGAGTTCGACCTCGGTGCGCTGCTGGCCGAGCGTGGTGGTGAGCGGTACGAGCTGCATGGCAAGTACCTCAACCACCAGCTCCCGCGCATGCTGCACACCATCGGCTTCGACAAGGTGTACGAGCGGGCCGAGGGTGCCCACTTCTGGGACGCGGACGGCAACGACTACCTGGACATGCTCGCCGGGTTCGGGGTGATGGGCCTCGGCCGCCACCACCCCGTCGTCCGCAAGGCCCTGCACGACGTCCTGGACGCCCAGCTCGCCGACCTCACCCGCTTCGACTGCCAGCCGCTGCCCGGACTGCTCGCCGAGCGGCTCCTCGCGCACAGCCCGCACCTGGACCGGGTGTTCTTCGGCAACAGTGGCACCGAGTCGGTCGAGACGGCCCTGAAGTTCGCCCGCTTCGCCACCGGCAGACCCCGTGTCCTCTACTGCGACCACGCCTTCCACGGCCTGACCACCGGCTCCCTGTCGGTCAACGGCGAGACCGGCTTCCGGGACGGCTTCGCCCCGCTGCTGCCGGACACCGCCGTACCCCTCGGCGACCTCGACGCGCTCGCCCGCGAACTGAAGAAGGGCGATGTCGCCGCCCTGATCGTCGAGCCGATCCAGGGCAAGGGCGTGCACGAGGCACCGCCCGGCTATCTGCGCGCCGCGCAGGAGCTGCTGCACAAGCACAAGGCGCTGCTCATCGCCGACGAGGTGCAGACCGGCCTCGGCCGCACCGGCGACTTCTACGCCTACCAGCACGAGGAGGGCGTCGAGCCGGACCTGGTGTGCGTGGCGAAGGCGCTGTCCGGCGGGTACGTCCCGGTCGGCGCCACCCTCGGCAAGGACTGGATCTTCAAGAAGGTCTACTCGTCCATGGACCGCGTCCTGGTCCACTCGGCGAGCTTCGGCGCCAACGCCCAGGCCATGGCGGCCGGGCTCGCCGTCCTCTCGGTCATGGAGAACGACCAGATCGTCGCCAACTCCCGGGCCGTGGGGGAGCAGCTCAGGTCCCGGCTCGCCGCGCTGACCGACAAGTACGAGCTGCTCGCCGACGTGCGCGGCCGGGGCCTGATGATCGGCATCGAGTTCGGCCGGCCCAGCTCGCTGAAGCTGCGCAGCCGCTGGACCATGCTCCAGGCCGCCCGCAAGGGACTGTTCGCCCAGATGGTCGTCGTACCGCTGCTGCAGCGGCACCGGATCCTCACCCAGGTCTCCGGCGACCACCTGGAGGTGATCAAGCTCATCCCGCCGCTGATCGTCGACGAGACGGACGTGGACCGCTTCGTGGACGCCTTCACGGACGTCATGGACGACGCCCACAGCGGCGGCGGTCTGATGTGGGACTTCGGCAAGACGCTGATCAAGCAGGCGGTGGCCAACCGCTAGCTTTTTGTCTCTGAGGCAAGAAAATTGCCGCAGAGACAAAACTGCGGCTGAATGGAGGCATGAGCTCCTCCGAGAAAGAGCATACGGGCGAGCCGGTGGGCGACCTGCCGGCCGTCGCCCCGCAGCTGCGCTCCCTGCGGCGCCGCGCCGGTCTCACCCTGGAGGCCGCGGCCCGGGACGCGGGGCTGTCGCCCGCCCACCTCTCCCGGCTGGAGACCGGGCAGCGGCAGCCCTCGCTGCCGATGCTGCTCGCGCTCGCCCGTGTCTACGGTACGACGGTCTCGGACCTGCTGGGGGAGACCGTCGCCGACCGGGACGCGATCGTGCGCGCCGGCGACATGGAACCGACCCACGCCGGCGGCTGGACGTACTGGCAGGCCGGGGCCTCCGGCCGCGGGATGCAGGCGCTGCGCGTCCGGGTGCCGTACGGCACCCAGGGCGACATCGTGCGGGTGCATCCCGGCGAGGAGTGGCTGCACGTCGTGCGCGGCCGGCTCCGGCTGCGTCTCGGTGACACCACCCATGTGCTCGCGCCCGGCGACAGCGCGCACTTCGACTCGCTGACCCCGCACCGGCTGGCCGCCGAGGACCAGGACGGGGTCGAGCTCCTGTTCGTCCACACCCTGCTGCAGAGCCCCACGGCCGCGTTGTGCCTGGGCCCGATCACCGGAGAGCTGTCATGACCGACATCGAGGACAAGTTCCCCCGGGCCCTGTGGGTCCGGCTGATCATCTACATCGCCCTCGGACACGTCCTGGCAGCGTTCCTCTTCCTGCTGTTCTCCCTCGGCGCGAAGGGCTGAGCCTCAGTCGAGCAGGCGCTCGCGCAGCCGCTCCCGGGTCTCCGGAGCCAGCTTCAGGCCCTGCTCCAGGTAGATGTCGACGTCGCCCCACGCCTCGTCGATGCTCTCGAAGGCCGCCGCGAGGTACTCCGCGCGGGCGTCGAAGAGCGGGCTCAGCAGCTCCATCACCTCGGGGCCGTACACGCTCTCGCCGCTTCCGCTGCGCCGCACCTTGTAGCGGCGGTGCTTGGCGTTGGACTCCAGGTAGTCGGAGAGGATCGCGTCCCGCTCCACGCCCACCGCGAGCAGCGTCACGGCTATGGAGATGCCCGCCCGGTCCTTCCCGGCCGCGCAGTGCATCAGCGCCGGGACGCTGTCCTCGGCGATCGCGTGCAGCACGCGCGAGTGCTCGTCGGTGCGGTCCTTGACGATCGTGCGGTAGGAGTTGACCATCCGGGCCGCGGCCTTGCCGTCCCCCAGGAGCCCGCGCAGCTGCTCGATGTCACCCTCGCGGACCATCGTCCAGAACTCGGCGCCGTGCGCCGGGTCGGTCAGCGGCAGGTTCACGTTCCGCGTGCCGGGCAGCTCGACGTCCGGGCCCTCCAGCTTCTGGTCGGCCGCGTTGCGGAAGTCGAAGATCGTGTGCAGGCCGAGCGAGGCGAGGAACTCCGCGTCCTGCTCCGTGGCGTGCGCCAGGTGCCCGCTGCGGAACAGCACGCCCGGCCGCACCCGCCGCCCGTCCACGGTCGGCAGGCCGCCCACGTCACGGAAGTTGCGCACCCCGGCCAGCTCGGGCTCGGTGGACGGGACCTGCTGCGTCACGGGGGGCTCCTCCCGGTCGGCCCCGTCGGCGCTGCTCGTCGACGGGCACTGGATCGACCATACGACATCGGTTTCCACGGGCAATGAGTTGTCCACAGGCATCGTGTCGAGGGCCCGGGGCCCTTGATTCCGGAGCCCGCGGACCTTGATGATGTTGGTGCTTGAGCGGATCTGTTGGCAGCTGTGTGAGGTCTGAGGTTTCTCGATGGTGGACATCGCCGAAAACGGTCGTACCTGGCTCCTGTCGGGCCCCGGCAGCAGCTATGCGCTGCATCTCACGGAGGCCGACGAACTGCTCCACCTGCACTGGGGCGCCAGAATCCAGCTCGCGGACGCCGAGGAGCTCAGCACCCGGGCGCTGCCCGGCTACTGGGCCTTCGAGTCGCCGCTCGACGGCCGGGAGGAATACCCCGTCGAGGGCGGGCCGCGGTTCGTCCGCCCCTCCCTGTCCGTGCGCACCGAGGAGCGGCGCGGCACCGAGTGGGCCTTCGAGGCCTACGAGACGGAGGCCGGCGCGGACGGCGACGAGCTGCGGCTGCGCTTCCGGGACGACGGGATCCTGATCACCCTGCACTACCGGATGCGCGGCGACGTCGTCGAGCGCTGGGTGACCGTCGGCAACGAGGGGCACGCGCGCGTGGAGCTGCTGCGCGCCGACCCCGCCGCCTGGACACTCCCCGACCGCGAGGGCTGGCGGCTCTCCCAGCTGCACGGCCGCTGGGCCGCCGAGTCCCGTCTCACCAGCGCCCCGCTCACCTACGGCGAGAAGGTCATCGGCAGCCGCCGCGGCCACACCAGCCACCAGCACCTGCCCTGGGTCGCCCTCGACACCGACGCCACCGAGGAGCGCGGCGAGGTCTGGGGCTGCGCCCTCGGCTGGTCCGGCTCCTGGCGGATCGCCGTCGCCCAACTCCCGGACGCGCGGGTGCAGATCACCGGCGGCGCCGGCTACGACGACTCGGGCCTGCTGATGCTGGCCGAGGGCGAGTCGTACACCAGCCCGGTCTTCGCGGGCCTGTGGACCGACGGCGGCTTCGGTGGGGCGAGCCGTGCCTGGCACGCCTACCAGCGGGCGTACATCATCCCGGACGCCGACCGGGACCGGCCCGTGCTGTTCAACTCCTGGGAGGCCACGACCTTCGACATCTCCGAGGAGCAGCAGGCCACCCTCGCCCGGCGGGCGGCCGCGATCGGCATCGAGCTGTTCGTGGTGGACGACGGCTGGTTCGGCAAGCGCACCAGCGACCGTGCCGGCCTCGGCGACTGGACGCCCAACCTCGACCGCTTCCCCAAGGGCCTCAAGCCCCTCGCCGACTACGTGCACGCCCTCGGCATGCAGTTCGGCATCTGGGTCGAGCCGGAGATGGTGAACCCGGACAGCGACCTGTACCGCGCGCACCCCGACTGGGTGCAGTACCAGGAGGGGCGAAAGCGGACAGAACTGCGCAACCAGCTCGTCCTCAACCTGGCCCGCGAGGACGTCCAGGAGTACCTCTGGGAGCAGCTCGACACCCTGCTGTCCAGCGCCCCGATCGACTACGTCAAATGGGACTTCAACCGCTGCTTCACCGACGCGGGCTGGCCCGGTGAGCCCTATCCGCAGCGCCTGTGGGTCGACCACGTCCGCGGGCTGTACGCCCTCCTCGACCGGATCCGCGCGGCCCACCCCGACGTCGCCATCGAGTCCTGCTCCGGCGGTGGCGGACGGATCGACCTCGGAATCATGAGCCGCACCGACGAGGTGTGGACCTCCGACAACACCGACCCGCTGGACCGGCTCGCCATCCAGCACGGCTTCAGCCAGATCCACCCCGCCCGGGTGATGTCCGCCTGGGTCACCGACAGCCCGAACCACCAGCTCAACGGCCGGGTCAGCAGTCTGCGTTTCCGCTTCGTCAGCTCGATGGCGGGGGCACTCGGGGTCGGCGGCGACCTCTCGCGGTGGACCGAGGAGGAGCTGGCCGAGGCCGGGCGCTGGGTGGAGCTCTACAAGGAGATCCGCCCCCTCGTGCAGCGTGGCGACCAGTTCCGGCTGCGGCCGCCGGCCGGCGGGCTCAGCGCGGTGCAGTACACGCTCGGCGGCGAGACCGTCGTCCTCGCCTGGCTGCAGGCCCAGAGCTACGGCGAGCCGGCGCCGGCGCTGCGACTGCAGGGCCTCGACCCCACGGCGTCGTACGAATGCCGCGAAACGGGCGAAGTGTACCGAGGTGCCGTTCTGTTGCATCACGGGCTGCGCACCGGGCTGAAGGGCGACCTGGATGCGTCGGTCATCCGGCTCCGCCGGATCTGACACATCTAACCCATCTGCCCGAATTGGCGCCTTCATTACAACTCGCTCTGGAATAAGGTGACGTGGCGTGACGTGCGTGAGGAGCGTCATATTCGTGACCGTCCGTCGCGCGTCATGTTCACGTAATTGCGGTGCTTTGCAAGAAGGTTGGAAAACCGAAAGGGCCGGAATTCACGGAGGGTGACGGGGATTTCCGGTAACGGATCAAGTGAAACCCGGACAGGCGGAACCGGCCGCTTGTCCGCGTCCGTCTCACTCGCTTACGTTCGCCACACATCCGGTCGGAACGCCGAATCCTGCCGCCGCCCGGAGTCCCCACACACTCACCCGTGCCCGGCAGGAGCGGGGGACCCACCAGGTACGACCGCCTGTTCCGGTTCCCGGGACGGCTAGGGGTGTAGTCACGTCTTCCCGCGTGGCCGGGCAGCTCCAGCCCGAACCCGACAGCTCACCTCGCAGGCGCCGGAGAGGAATGCGTCATGCCCGCGAAGGGTAAGCACCGCCGCCCCAAGTCCCAGCGTCTCACCCGCTCGATGGCCGTCGCCGGAACCGGTGGCGCCGCGCTGGCGCTGCCGCTCATGGGGGCCACCGGCGCCCACGCGGCCACCTCGCAGTCCGTTTCCGAAAAGGCCACGCAGTCGCTTCCCACGGTCGAGAAGACCGCGGTGAAGAATGCGGCCGCGAAGAATTCCGCCGCGCATTCCGCGCACCGCGTCTACACCGTGGTGCCCGGCGACTGTCTTGCGAAGATCGCCCGCGAGCACGACGTCCGCGGCGGCTGGCACCGGCTCTACGCCGACAACCGGGAGGCCGTCGGCGACAACCCCTCGCTGATCCACCCGGGCCTCAAGCTCACGCTCGGCGGCCGGCACGCCGCGACGACGGACACCGCGGACTCCGGCTCCCGTTCCGAGGCGCCCTCGAACTCGCCGTCGTCCACCTCGCCGTCGTCCACCTCGTCGTCCAACTCATCCTCGGCCTCCTCGGCCTCCGCGTCGGACGGCTCGGTGACGAATGCCTCCGGCTTCGCCCTTCCGGTCACCGGTGCCACCGTCGGCACCGGCTACCACGTCGCCGGCAGCATGTGGTCCAGCGGTTACCACACGGGCGTCGACTTCGTCGTCCCGACCGGCACCCCGGTCAAGGCCGTCGGCACGGGCACGGTCGTCACGGCAGGCTGGGGCGGCTCCTACGGCAACCAGGTCGTCGTCCGGCTCGCCGACGGCTACTACGCGCAGTACGGCCACCTCTCCGCCCTCTCCGTCTCGGTCGGCCAGACCGTGACCGCGGGTCAGCAGATCGGCCTCTCCGGCGCGACCGGCAACGTCACCGGTCCGCACCTCCACTTCGAGATCCGCACCACCCCCGACTACGGCTCGGACGTGGACCCGGTCGCCTATCTCCGCTCGAAGGGCCTCGCCGTCGGCTGACCCGGCGCGCACCGGTCTGACACACACTCCGAAGGCCGGACCCCCGATCCCCGGGTCCGGCCTTCGGTGTTTCCATGTCCGGTGATCGACACGTCAACGCCGCTGATCAGAGCCTTATTCCAAGCTTGGCAAAGTATTTAAAAGTGTCTTATCTCACCGAACGTCAACCCCTTATTACGGTCGCGTAGGTCACAGTCGAAGGTGAATCATGGTCCGATGTGGGAGACGATTCGAAGAGTGACAATGCATCAGTGATCGGGTCGTACGCGGCGGTGGGGGACAGCTTCACCGAGGGCGTCGGCGACCCCGGCCCCGACGGGGCGTTCGTCGGCTGGGCCGACCGGTTCGCGGTACTGCTGTCGGACCGACGGCCCGAAGGCGACTTCGAGTACACCAACCTTGCCGTGCGCGGGAAACTTCTCGACCAGATCGTGGCGGACCAGGTGCCGCAGGCCCTGGCACTCGCCCCGGATCTGGTCTCCTTCTGCGCGGGCGGCAACGACATCATCCGCCCCGGCACCGACCCCGACGAGGTGGCCGAGCGGTTCGAGCGGGCCGTGGCCCAGCTGACCGAGGCCATCGGCACAGTCCTGGTGACCACCGGGTTCGACACCCGGGGCGTCCCCGTCCTCAAGCATCTGCGCGGCAAGATCGCCACGTACAACGGGCACGTCCGGGCCATCGCCGACCGGTACGGCTGCCCGGTCCTGGACCTGTGGTCCCTGAAGACCGTGCAGGACCGCCGGGCCTGGGACGGCGACCGCCTGCATCTCTCGGCCGACGGGCACACGCGCGTGGCACTGCGCGCCGGCCAGGTGCTCGGCGTCGAGGTACCGGCCGACCCTGACCAGCCGTGGCCGCCGCTGCCGCCCCGCGGCACCCTGGAGGTCCGCCGCGACGACGTGCACTGGGCCCGCGAGTACCTGGTCCCCTGGATCGGGCGCCGACTGCGCGGCGAGTCCTCCGGAGACCACGTGACGGCCAAGGGGGCGCTCTCCCCGGACGACATCAAGATGCGGATCGCTTCCGTGGCTTGAGGCGGCACCGGCGGGTAAGGGGTGGCCTCCGTGCGGGCCGCCCCTTACTTCTCCCCCCTTACCTCTCCTCCGGTTACTTCTCCTCCGGCAGGCCCAGTTCGCGCGCCAGGGCCTCGTCGACCCACTCCTGCGCCCGGGCGCGAGGTACGGCACCCGGGTACGACGTCAGCTGGACGGCGAGACCGTCGAGCAGCGCGGTCAGTCGCAGTGCAGCCGCCGTCGGGTCGGGGCACCGGAACT
Source organism: Streptomyces sp. NPDC058464 (assembly GCF_042721035.1). NCBI lineage: Bacteria > Bacillati > Actinomycetota > Actinomycetes > Kitasatosporales > Streptomycetaceae > Streptomyces > Streptomyces sp. NPDC058464. Next base: position 60,933 of record NZ_JBHXMA010000026.1, on the reverse strand, counting down.
CGCCCGCGGCCACCCCTTCGGCGATGACCTCCGCGATCGCCGCCTTCCACTGCTGGTCCAGGCCCTTGGTGACGTCCCGCAGCGCGGGTTCCCGCAACGCCACCGCCCAGCCCTCGATCCACAGCCGCCAGCCCTTCGCCTGCCCCGTCGGCGCGTACCAGCGCACCGCCGCCCGCAGCCGGCGCAGCGCCGACGTACGCCGGCCCAGGAGCTTGCGCAGATGCGTCAGGTCGCCCTCGGCGGCGTAGGTGAAGGCGGCGGCGACCAGCTTCTCCTTCGTCGAGAAGTGGTACAGCACCAGCGCGTTGCTCACGCCGAGGGTCGAGGCGACATCGGCGATCCGTACCGCCGCCACGCCCCGCGCCTCGATCTGTTCGATGGCGGCCCGCAGCAGTTCCTCCCGCCGCTCGGCCACACTCAACCGCACTCTCGCCACGCGGTCACCCTAATCGGTTGTCGCACCGCCCGCGTCGGCGTCCCGGGCCGGCGGCAGCCGGGTGGCCGTCACAGCGGCAGCCGCATGATCGTCAGGTCGAGCCAGCGGCCGAACTTGGTGCCCACCTCCCGGACCGTCCCGACGTGCTCGAAGCCGAACCGGTCGTGCAGCCGGACCGACGCGGCGTTCCGGGCCTCGATGCCGGCGATCATGACGTGGTGGCCTGCCGCGCGCGCCGAGGTGATGAGCGGGCCCAGCAGTGCCGAGCCGATGCCGAGGCCGTGGCTGCCCTCGCGGACGTAGACGGAGTTCTCCACCGTGTGCCGGTAGCCGTCCAGCGCCCGCCACGGGCCGTAGACGGCGAATCCGGCCACCTCGCCCGGCGCCTCGGCGACTTCGGCCACGAGCGCCGAGCCGCGCTCCAGGTGCGCGGCGAACCAGGCCGCGCCCTCGGCGGGGGACTGCGGGGTCTCCGTCCACAGGGCCGTCGAGTGCTCGATCGCGTGATTGCGGATCGCGCGGACGGCCTCCCCGTCACCGGGACGGGCCGGGCGTACCGTCACCTTGCTTCTCTCGTATATTGGATTCATGTCCAACATAGTAGAACCAGCGGCGGATCCCTTGGTACGGCAGATCGCCGCCCGGGTCCGCGCCGAACGGGAGCGCCGCCGCTGGACCCTGGCGCAGCTCGCGGACGCCTCCGGCGTCTCCCCGGCGATGATCAGCCGGATCGAGCGCGGCGAGAGCAGCCCCACCGCGGTCGTGCTGGGCAAGCTGTCCGCCGCCTTCCAGCTCGGCGTCGCCTCGCTGCTGGCCCTCGCCGAGGGCGCGCCGGAGCCCGAGGCCGACACCCCGGGCGTGCGGCGCGGCACCGACGCCGCCGAGTGGCGCGACCCCGGCACCGGCTACCGGCGCCGCCAGATCACCGGCCCGCGCTTCCCGGCGGAGATCGCCGAGATCCGGCTGCCCGCCGGCGCCCGCGTCCCGTATCCGGCCGCGGCCTTCGCCTTCGTGCGCCAGCTCGTCTGGGTCCTCGACGGCCGGCTGACCTTCCACGACGGCGACACGGTCCACGAACTCGACGCCGGTGACACCATCGAACTCGGCGCGCCCGCCGAGCGCGTCTTCGCCAACACCACCGGCGCCGAGTGCCGTTACGCCGTCGTCCTCACCCGCGACGCGCGGCCGTGAGCCGTCCGCTGCCCCGCGGCGGCACGTTCCTGCTGGCCGGCATAGCCGGGACGGCGATCGCGAACAACTACGCCGTGCAGCCCGCGCTCACCGCGGTCGCCACCGACCTCGACGTGCCGCTCTCGGTGATCGGCCTGGTGCCCACCGCCGCGCTCGCCGGCTGCATGACCGGCTTCGCCCTGCTGCTGCCGCTCACCGACCACCTCGCCCCCAACCGCCTGGTCACCGCGCAGCTCACCACCCTGGCCGCGGCCCTCGCGCTCGCCGCGACCGCACGCGACGCGTTCGTGCTCCTGGTCGCCTATCTGCTCGTCGGTGCCGCCGCGAGCGTGGCCGCCCAGGCCAGTAACATCGCCGGCCGCCATGCCCGGCCGGGCCGCGGCGGCACCGGCGTCGCCCTGGTGGCCGCCGGCATGTCGGCCGGCATCCTGCTCAGCCGGCTGGCGGGCGGCGCCCTCACCGACGCCCTCGGCTGGCGGCGGATGTTCCTCGTCTTCGCCGCCCTCGCCCTGCTCGGCGCGCTCGCCGCCGCCACGCTCCTTCCCCGGCACCGGCCGCACGCCGACCGCGGCTACCGCGCCATCCTGACCGCCCTCCCGCCGCTGCTCCTGAACGAGCCGCGGCTGCGCCGCGCGGTGGCCACCGGAGCGCTCTGGTACTTCGCCTTCAACCTCGTCTGGATCGCCCTCACCCTGGACCTGGCCCAGCCGCCGCGCTCCCTCGGCCCGACCGCCATCGGCCTCTACAGCCTGGCCGGGGTGCTCGGCTTCGCCGCGCTCCCGTTCACCGGCCGCCTCATCGACCGGTACGGCCCGCGCACGGTGATCGGCGGCTCCATGGCCGTCGCCTCGGCCGGTACCGCCCTGCTGGCCACTGGCCTGGACACCCCCTGGCGCACCGCCCTCGGCCTCGCCCTCTTCGACGCGGGCTGCTTCGCCGCCCAGGCCGCGAACCAGAGCCGCGTCATCGCCCTCGACCCCGCCCGTTCCGGCAGCCTCAGCAGCGTCTACCTCGTGGTGTACTTCACGGTCGGCGCCGTGGGCACGGCCGTCGCCGCGCCCCTGCTCGACACCCTCGGCTGGCAGGGCACCGCCCTCACGGCCCTGAGCGCACTGCTTCTCGCGGCCGCTTCCGGGCGCCGCTGATCCGTCACCGGTACCAGCCGAACCGCTCCGCGATCACCGGCAGCCGGTCGGTCACCAGGGCGTGGGCGGCGGCCCGCGGGGTCGTACCGTCGGACTCCGCGCGGTCCAGCATCAGTTCCACCAGGGCGCGCATCGAGCGGCGGGTGTGGGCGAACGCCTCGTCGGCGTCGGGGCCGATGTCGCCGAACAGGGTCCACCACCACCAGGCGTTGGTGCCCGAGTTCACCACCACGTCCGGCAGTACGGTCACCCCGCGCGCGGTCAGTCGATCCTCCGCCTCGGGCAGCACGGGCATGTTGGCCGCCTCCACGATCCAGCGGGCGCGGACCAGGTGCTCGTTGCCGGTGTCGATCGCGTACGACACCGCCGCCGGCACCAGCACCTCCGCGTCGGTGGAGAGCCAGGCGTCACCCGGCAGTTCCCCGTCCCCGGGGCGCAGGACCGCGCGGTCGACGGTGCCGTAGGCGTCCCGCGCGCGCAGCAGCGCCTCGACGTCCAGCCCCGCCGGGTTGGCGATCGTGCCCTTGACGTCGGCGACCGCCACCACGGTGAGCCCGGCGCGGGCGAGGAACCGTGCCGTGGCCCCGCCCATCGTGCCGAGGCCCTGCACGGCGACCCGCGTCCCCGCGTACGGCACCCCGGCCCGGTCCAGGGCCGTCAGCGCCGACTCGGCGACCCCGCAGCCACCGGCCAGCTCGTCGAGACCGATCCCGTCCACCTCGACGGCGAAGGCGTCCGCGAGCCGCCGCCGGGCCGCGGCCTCGTCGTCCAGCAGCGGATACACGGCCTGGACCGAGGAGACCAGCCCCGCCTCGGCCGCCGCCCGGTCCACCAGGTCCTGGGTGAGCCCCAGATCCTCGCCGGTGGTCCAGAAGCTCTCCACGTGCGGCCGCATGGCGCGCAGGTAGCGGACCAGCAGGGCGTACGCCCCGGGGTCCTGCGGATCGCAGTCGATGCCGCCCTTGGCGCCGCCCAGCGGGATGTAGCGGCCCTCGGGGTTGTAGTGCAGGGCCTCCTTCATGGTCATGCCGCGCGCGAGCCCGGTGACCTCCTCCAGGGTGCAGCCCGGCCGCATCCGCAGACCGCCACTGGCCACACCCCGTACCAGCCGGTCGACGACCAGGAAACCCTGGCGTCCGGTGACGTGGTCGGTCCAGACGAGGGACATCAGGGGAGCGGTCACGGGGGGCTCCTCGGGAGCGGTGTGAAGAAACAGTGCTACTGAACAGTGGGTCAGTATTGGGAGACGGATGGTGCGGTGTCAACGCCGACTGTCACAAGGGCCGACCATAATGGGGACCTCAGCTACACCACTGGAGGTACCGTGACCGGTTTGCGATCCCTGAGCTCCGGGCTCCGCCCGCTGCGGCCCGCTGCCTTCGGCGCGGACCCCGGCGGCGAGCGCCTGGCCCGCATCCAGGGCTCCCCGCACTTCAAGGACGGTGTCTTCCAGAACCCCGGCGGTACCACCCGGATGCGGCCCTCGGGGTCGATGCTGGAGTTCGCGAAGACCTACTTCGAGAGGGAGCAGCGCGCCCGCAGGGCTCCCCGCGGCACCGTCCCGGTGCACCCCACCACCGTCGCCGACCTCGGCCGGCCCGCCGCCACCGGCCTGCGGGTGACGTGGATGGGCCACTCCAGCGTCCTCGCGGAGATCGACGGGCACCGCGTCCTGTTCGACCCCGTGTGGGGCGAGCGCTGCTCCCCGTTCCCCTTCGCCGGTCCCAGGCGGCTGCACCCGACGCCGCTGCCGATCGCCGCGCTCGGCCCGGTCGACGTGGTGGTCATCTCGCACGACCACTACGACCATCTCGACCTGCCCACGATCAAGGCGCTGGCCGGCACGGACACGCTGTTCGCGGTGCCGCTCGGCGTCGGTGCCCATCTCGAACAGTGGGGCGTCTCCGCGGACCGGCTGCGGGAGCTGGACTGGCACGAGGAGACCAAGGTCGGCGGACTCACCCTGACGGCCACCCCCGCCCGCCACTTCTGCGGCCGCGGGCTGCGCAACACCCAGCACACCCTGTGGGCGTCCTGGGTCGTGGCCGGCGAGGAGCACCGGATCTACCACAGCGGTGACACCGGCTACTTCGACGGCTTCAAGGACATCGGCGCCGACCACGGGCCCTTCGACGTGACGATGATCCAGATCGGCGCGTACAGCGAGTTCTGGCCCGACATACACATGACGCCGCAGGAGGGCATGCGCGCCCACCTCGACCTCCAGGGCGGGCAGCCGCACGGTGTGCTGCTGCCGATCCACTGGGGCACCTTCAACCTCGCCCCGCACGCCTGGGCCGAGCCGGGGGAGTGGACCAAGGACGCCGGCGACGAGGCGGGCCAGGCGGTCGCGCTGCCGCGTCCCGGCGAGCCCTTCGAGCCGTCCGGCAAGCTGCCCGCGGACCCGTGGTGGCGTACGGTCTCGGCGCCGATCGCCCGGCCCTGGCGCGGCGAGAAGCAGCCGGAGGGCGCGCCCGGGCAGGGGGATCTCGACCTCGCCGGCGAGGCGTGACCTCGCGGGCGACCGGTGACGGCGGGCCGACGGGCGCGAGCGGCGAGGAACGTGTGACGAAGGGCCTGTGACGCCGTCACCGGTGTGGCGGTGACGTGAAAATGGCGTGCATGCCCCTGCACAACCTGGGCAGGGGCATCGTCATGAGCCCTGCACATATGCCAAGTCCTACTTTCTTACCGGGACTTGAGCTCTCCCGGCGCTTCTACACCGAGGCCGTACGCCCGCTGCTGGAGGAGGCCGCTCCCGGCATACCCCATTCCGCGGCCCGCATCGGCGCGGGCTCCGAAGTGCTCGGTTACGACACCGAGCGCTCCGCCGACCACGAGTGGGGGCCCCGGCTCCAGCTCTTCCTCCACTCCCACAATGTGAGCCGCCACGCAGGACGCATCAGACATGTGCTCGCCGAACACCTCCCGAAGACCTTCCACGGCTGGCCAACCCACTTCGCCGCCACCGGGGACCGGGACGTCCGTGTCATGCGGGCCACCGACGGGCCGGTGCACCACCGCGTCGAAGTGACCGGCGTCTCCTCCTGGTTCCGTGCCACCCTCGGTTTCGACCCCGCCTCCGGAGTCACCCCGGCGCACTGGCTCGCCCTGCCCACCCAGCTCCTCGCCGAGGTCACCGCCGGCGCCGTGTTCCACGACGGCCTGCACACGCTCACCCCGGCCCGCACCGCCCTGCGCTGGTACCCCCACGACCTGTGGCTCCACGTCCTCGCCTGCCAGTGGCAGCGCATCGCCCAGGAGGAGGCCTTCGTCGGCCGCTGCGGCGAGGTCGGCGACGAACTGGGTTCCGCCGTCGAGGCCTCCCGCCTGGTCCGCGACCTCATGCGGCTCTCCCTGCTGATGGACCGGCGCTACCCGCCCTACGGCAAATGGCTCGGCAGCGCCTTCGCCCGCACCCCCGCGGCCCCGCGGCTCACCTCCGAACTCACCGCCGTCCTCGCCGCCACCGACTGGCACCTGCGCGAGCGTCATCTGGTCCAGGCGTACGAGATCGTCGCCCACCTGCACAACGAACTGGAGCTCACCGACCGGGTCGACCCGGCCACGCGCACCTACCACGCCCGGCCCTTCCGGGTGCTGCGCGCCGACCGCTTCACCCGGGCCCTCACCGCCCGCATCAAGGACCCGGAGATACGGGCGTTGCACAGGGCCGGTGCGGTGGACCAGTTCATCGACAGCACGGAGGTCCTGAGTCGCCCGGACCTGACCCGGGCCGCGACCGACGCGGTGACGGGCGTCGGCGCCCACGACGGCCCGCGCCGCGCCCCGACGAAGAGCAGCCGAGGCCAAAGGGGTCACCGTGAGTGATATCTCAGGCGTGGTGAAGGGGGTGCGGAAGTCCCTGCGGCCGTCCGGCCCGACCGGCCGAGGGGGTGTGGACCGAGGGTCGGCGAGCGGGACGAGGTGACGGGAGTCCCGGCCCGCGTCTTCTGCGTGTGACCGTTTCTGAGCAGGTCGGATCGGTCGGTGATTGTTCGGGAGTGGAGTATCGAGGGGGTTATCGGTCTTTCGTGCGACGGCTCATACCAGAGCGGGACCATCTCCGGGGGACTTTGTCAACTGCCCACCGCACATGATGCCTTGGCGACTACTGTGAGTGTCCGTCGGGCGACGCGGGGCCGAATTCTTTTGCGGTCCCCTCGGCCGGCATTGCGATGGCGCATGCCCAACTCGCGCGACCCGCGCGAGGAACCAGGCCCGACGGACCAGTACGAGGACGCAGATGTCTCACCTCCGTGCACCGGCCGCCCGCGCCGACCGCCGTGAGGGCGGCCGGCACGGACGTCCGGTCGCCCGACCCGTTCCCGCGCTGCCCGAGACCCACATACGGCCTCAGCTCATGCGTCTGGCGGTGCTGCCACCGGTCGCGGTGGCGCTCAGCGGTTGCGCGGCCGTCCTGTTCACCGTCCGCTCCACCGGCGCCCGGCCCAGCCTCACCCTGCTCGCCGTGCTCACCGGAGCGGTCTCGGTGACGGCCGCGGGCATCGTGATCGCCGCCGTGGCCGCGGGTCGCGCCGCCCGCTCGGTCAGCGACCGCGTCGCCGTCCTGCGCCGCAACGCCGCCCGCGGCGAGGCCGATCTGCTGGCCCTCGTCGACGCCCTGCGCCGCGGTGAGACCCCGCCCCCGCGCAAGCCGCGCGGCGGACCGCCCGACGACGCGGACGACTTCGAGCTGCTCGCCGCCGACCTGTCCCGCGCGCACGACGGCGCCGTCACCGCCGTCGTGCAGGCGGCCCAGCTCTCCAGCCAGGCCGGCAGCGAACAGAAGCTGGAGGTCTTCGTCAACCTGGCGCGGCGCCTTCAGTCCCTCGTGCACCGGGAAATCTCGATCCTCGACGAACTGGAGAACGAGATCGAGGACCCGGACCTCCTCAAGGGTCTCTTCCACGTCGACCACCTGGCCACCCGCATCCGACGGCACGCCGAGAACCTCGCCGTGCTCGGCGGCGCCGTGTCCCGGCGGCAGTGGAGCAACCCCGTCTCCATGACCGAGGTGCTGCGCTCCGCCATCGCCGAGGTCGAGCAGTACTCCCGGGTCAAACTCGTCCCGCCGATCGACGGCGAACTGCGCGGGCACGCCGTCGCCGACGTCATCCACCTCCTCGCCGAACTCGTCGAGAACGCCACGGTGTTCTCCGCCCCGCACACCCAGGTGCTGCTCCGCGCCAACCTCGTCACCTCCGGCCTCGCGGTCGAGGTCGAGGACCGCGGACTCGGCATGCCGGTCGGCGAGCAGTCCAAGATGAACGCCCTGCTCGCCGACCCCGACCAGGTCAACGTCGCCAGCCTGCTGGCCGACGGCCGTATCGGACTCTTCGTCGTCTCCCAGCTCGCCCGCCGGCACGGCATCAACGTCCGCCTCCAGACCAACATCTACGGCGGCGTCCAAGCCGTCCTCGTCGTCCCGCAGGGCCTGTTGGGCACAGCTCCGGGCGCACCCGGGGCACCCGTCGCCGTACCGCAGCCGCGCTCCACGGCGACCGGGGGCGGTGCGCCGGGGGCGCCAGGTGCGCCCGGGGCCGCAGGAGCACGGCCGTCCGACGGCACCGGGGCGCTGGAGGGCGTCCGGCCCGGCGGCGCCACCGGTTCGGACGCGGGGGCCGGAAGCCGGGCCACCGCGGGCGGTCCGCCGGCCGGCCGAGTGCCCGGGCAGCAGCAAGGTCCCGCCGCGAGCGCCCCCACCGGCGCCGGTGGCCGTCGTCGGCGCGCGCAGCACGGGGGCGGTCCCGCGCCGCTGCCGGTGCGCGGCGCCCAGGAGACCCGCGCGAACCCCGCCGAGGCGCTGCCCGGCATCCGGCCCGAGGACCGGTCCGCGGTCGCCGAGCACGCGGGCAGCCCGCCCGTACCGCGGGTCGGCGCCGTGCGCGGCACCATGGGCAAACCCCAACTGCCGCGCCGCCGCGCCCAGGAGCACATCGTTCCCCAGCTGCGCGGCGGCCCGGCGCCCCGCCAGGACAGCGAGGTCCCGGCCGGACACGACCCCGGCCTGATGGCCGCCTTCCAGCGCGGCATCGGCCTTGCCGAAGCGCAGCAGCACCTGGAGGCCACCCAGGGGGAGCCGCCCACCGGCGAGTCCGCGGGCGGGACACATGGCGCGTCCCTCCACGACGGGTTCACCGGTATGGGCTTCGCCGACATGGTCGTCGGCGACGGATCCGCCGACCGGCCGGCCAACACGTCCCATGCCACGCACATGGACTCCACGCACATGGACTCCGCCCACACGGACGCTATGCACACGGGGGCGGCGCATGCGGACGTGACGCACATGGAGGCCGGGTACCTGGCCCCGCACTACACGGCTTCCGACCACACAGCTCCGGACCAGTCCGGCCGGGACCGCATGACGCCGGCCCCCCTCACGCTCGACCCCCTGGTCTCAGGCCATGTGACCTCCGACCACCTGACCTCCGACCACACGGCCTCGGACCACATGACCCCGGATCACATGGCCTCGGACCACATGACCACAGGTCACCCGGCGGCCATGGACCACATGTCCCCCACACACATGAACCGAACCCACCGGGACCCCGCCGACGCCCAGTCCGCGTCCCGACCCCAGTCGTACTCCCAGGCCCTGCGCCCGGTGCACACCTCCGACTTCACCACCCGGCCCGACGGGAGCGCACCGGCCGGATGACCAGCACCGTCTCCACCCCCACCCCCACCGCTCCCGCAGACCTTCGTACCCCAAGGAGTCGATCCACCATGGCGAGCGATGCGCCGACCGCCCAGGTATCCGACCTCGACTGGCTGATGAGCGGCCTAGTGCAGCGCGTACCGCACACGACCAGCGCGGTGCTCCTGTCCTGCGACGGGCTGGTGAAGTCCGTCCACGGCCTGGATCCGGACAGCGCCGACCACATGGCGGCGCTCGCCTCCGGCCTGTACTCGCTCGGCCGCAGCGCGGGCGTCCGGTTCGGCGACGGCGGGGACGTCCGCCAGGTCGTCGTCGAACTCGACTCGACGCTGCTGTTCGTCACCACGGCCGGCTCCGGCACCTGCCTGGCCGTGCTGGCGGGCCGGGAGGCCGACGCCGCGGTCCTCGGCTACGAGATGGCGATGCTGGTCAAGAGCGTCCGCCCGTACCTCGTCACCGCGCCCCGGCAGCACGCCGTCGAATCCACGGCGATGAGGCCTTGAGGGTGGCGGCAGCCGGCGACGGGCCCTGGCTCGACGACGCGGCCGGACGCCTCGTGCGCCCGTTCACGGTCAGCAACGGCCGCACCGAGCCCAGCATCGCCCTCGACCTCATGTCGCAGGTGATGGCGACCGGGTCCACGCCCCTCGGCTACCTCGGCCTCGAGCACGGGCAGGCACTCGACCTGTGCCGCGCCCCCGTCTCGGTCGCCGAGGTCGCCGCGCACCTCAAACTGCCCGCCGTGGTCACCAAGGTGCTGCTCTCCGACCTCGTCGACTGCGGGGCGCTGACCGCCAAGCCCCCCGTGTTCCACCACAACCCGACTGACCGGTCCCTCCTGGAGGCAGTGCTCGATGGACTACGACGACAGCTCTGATCCCTTTCCCACCGCGCTGAAGATCCTGGTGGCCGGTGGGTTCGGGGTCGGCAAGACCACCTTCGTGGGCGCGGTCAGCGAGATCGCCCCGCTGTCCACGGAGGAACTCCTCACCACGGTCAGTGCCGCGACCGACAGCCTCGACGGGATCGAGAACAAGGTCGAGACGACCGTGGCCATGGACTTCGGCCGCATCACCCTGGACCCGGAACACGTCCTCTACCTGTTCGGCACGCCCGGACAGGAGCGGTTCTGGTTCATGTGGGACGAGCTGTCCGAGGGCGCACTCGGCGCGGTCATCCTCGCCGACACCCGCCGCCTGGAGGACTGCTTCGCGGCCGTCGACTTCTTCGAGGAGCGCGGCCTCGGCTTCATCGTCGCCATCAACGAGTTCGACGGCTCCTACCGCTACGACCCCGACGAGGTGCGCGCCGCCATCGACCTCGACCCGGAGATCCCGGTGGTCCGCTGCGACGCCCGGATCTCCAGTTCCGGGGTCCAGACCCTGCTCACCCTCGTCCGCCATCTGATCGCCCACGCTCCGGTCTCCGCGCCGAGCCACGGCGCCCACATGTGAATCCCCAACACCCCTCACGGAGCCCATATATGACCCACGTCCACTGCGACGGAGCCCGCGCATGAGGTACGACCCGTCACGCCCGGCCGGCCGGCTGCTGCTCACGCCCGAGGACAAGGAGGCACCCGAGCGCACCCGGCGCCTCGGCCAACTGCGTCTGGGCGCACACCCGGACCCCGCCCTCGACGCCTACGCGGACCGGCTCGCCGAGGTCACCCGGGCGCCGTACGCCATGGTCAACTTCATCGACGTGAACCGCCAGTTCTTCGCGGGTCTGCACCTGCCGGACGTGGCACCGCCGGTGGTGCGGCCGGACGGCAGCACCCCGGTACTGGGCCGTGAGCTGGCCCGTGACCATGGTTTCTGCCCCCATGTGGTGGTCCGGCGCAAGGCGCTGGTCCTGGAGGACGTCTGCGACTACCCGCGGTTCGCGGGCAACCCGGTCGTCGACGACTTCGGCATCCGTTCCTACCTGGGCGCCCCGCTGATCGACAGTACGGGGACGGTGCTCGGCACGGTGTGCGTGGTCGACGTGGAGCCGCGGCCCTGGGGCCGGGCCGGTCTGGAGACGATCAAGTCGTCGGCGGCCGAGCTGGTGGCCCGGATCGAGCGGCGCGAGGCCGACGGTCTGCCGCTGCTGTGACGACGGGAACATCCCCTTCGCTAGCCGACCGGTCTAGTACCTCCGTACCCTGGTCGTATGGGACGTACCAGTGACGCCAGGCGGAAGATCCTCGACGCCGCTCGCTCGCTGATCGAAGGACGTGGCTACTCCGCGCTCGGCGTGGCCGAGATCTGCAAGGCGGCCGGGGTGCCGAAGGGCAGTTTCTACTACTTCTTCGAGTCCAAGGAGGCCCTCGCGCTCGCGGTCGTCGACGAGCACTGGGCCGCCCAGAAGCGCGACTGGACCCGGGCCCTGACCGGTGACGCCGAGCCGCTGCGGCGGCTGCGGCGGCTGTTCGAGGAGACCGAGGCCGGCCAGCTCGCTGGCCAGCGGGGCTGCGGGACCGTGGCGGGCTGTCTGTTCGGGAACCTCGCCCTGGAGCTGAGCAACCAGACCGAGGCGGTCCGCGGACGGCTCCAGGAGATTTTCGACGCCCAGGTCGACATGGTGGAGTCGGTCGTCGCCGAGGCTCGTGAGCGCGGCGACGTGGGCGTGACCGACACCCACGAGGCGGCACGGGCGGTGGTGGCCCAGCTGGAGGGCCAGGTGATGCTCGCCAAGCTGTACAACAGCACCGGGCGGCTGACCCCGCTGTGGGACAACTGCCGGGCACTGCTCGGCGTGCCAGCCGCGTAGGGCCTGCGGCCCACGGACGGGTGGCCCAGGGACGGGTGGCCTAGGGACCGGTGGCCTCGGCCGGGGCCGGTTGGCGCTGTCGTACCGGCGCTGTGTGGTCCCCGCCCATGTGGTGCGGGAACCCGATCCGCAGCACGGCGGCGGCGACGGCGGCCGCGAGGACCACCAGGGCGGCCAGCAGCAGTGCCTGGTGGTAGCCGTGGCGCAGCAGCGGGGCGACGACCAGGGGGCCGAGGATCTGGCCGACGGAGTACCCGGCGGTCAGCAGGGCGACGGAGCGCGGGAAGCGCAGCTGCACCCCCGTGGCCAGGGCAAGGGTGCTCACGCCCAGGAACGTGGCGCCGAACAGCACGGCCGAGCCGAGGGCGGCGGCCGTACTCCCGGTCAGCGCCGGCAGCGCGATGCCGGCCGCCTGGACCGTGAGCGCGGTGAGCAGCAGGCCGGGGCGGGACCAGCGGTGCCCGAGCCGGGCCCACAGCGCCGAGGACGGCACGGCGGCCAGCCCCACCAGCACCCATGCGCCGCTGCCGACCCAGCCGGGGGAGCCCTGGCCGATCGCCGCGACCAGGAAGGTACCGGCGACGATGTAGCCGACACCCTCCAGGAAGTAGCTGAGGAACAGCGCGCCGAACCAGCGGTGGGCGCGGGCGGCGGGCCGGTCCCCGGCCGCCGTCGGGGCCGGCGCGTCCTCGGGCCGCAGCCGCCACGCGGCCGCGGCCAGCACCGCGGTGAGCGCGGCGGCCGCCCACCAGGCCGCCCGCCAGTCGGAGACGGACCGCAGCGCGAGGACCAGCAGCCCGGACAGCGCGATGCCGGCGCCCACCCCGCCGAAGGCCCAGCCGGGCAGGTGCGCCGGGTGCTCCCGCAGATGGTGCAGCAGCGAGGCCACGGCGATCACGAACACCAGGGCGCTCGCCGCTCCGGCCAGCAGCCGCAGCGCGGCCCACACCGCCGTGCCGTGGGCGAGGGGCATGGCGGCGAGCGTGGCGGTGAGCAGGAGCAGGGACCCGCGCAGCACGGCGCGGGACCGGACCAGCGCGGGGACCAGGGTGCCGGCGAGCGCACCGAGGAGGTAGCCGGCGTAGTTGGCGGTGGCCAGGTTGGCCCCGGCAGTGGCGGACAGGCCCGCCCGGGCGTGCATCAGGGGCAGGATCGGGGTGTAGACGAAACGTCCGACGCCCATGCCCGCCGCGAGTGCGGCGGCTGCCCTGGTGACATGGGTCCAGGGGGAGGCGACGGTCATCGGGTGCCGTCGGCCCGGCCCGGGTCGTTGGGGTGGGACTCCAGCGGGGTGACGGTGAGCGTCATCCACGGGCGCAGCGGCAGGGTGCCGAGCACTTTCTCGTGGAGTTCCTCCTCGTCGGCGGCCCGCCACACACCGATGCTGCGCAACTCGCCCACCGGGCGCCACAGCCGGGCCAGATGACCGGTCGCGGCCAGTTCCCGCGCGCGGACGGCCTCCGCGGCCCGCCGCCGGTCGACCTCGTCCTGGCCCGTGCCCTCGGGGATGTCGGTGGTGATCTCGACCAGGAACTCTCGCACGATGTGCTCCCTCCGGTGTCGCCCTGTTGCCGGTCACTCCATCGTGCGCCGCCGCCGGCACCGGTGCCACGACCGGCGGCCTCGCTGCTGAGAGGCGCGGCCTCCCAGCGCGCGTAGCATGACGCGCGTGGAACTGCGCCAGCTGCGCTACTTCGTCGCGGTCGCCGAGGAACTGAACTTCGGCCGGGCCGCCGAGCGGCTGCTCATCGCGGGCCCCTCGCTCTCCCAGCAGATCAAGGCGCTCGAACGGGACCTGGGCGTCCGGCTGTTCGACCGGGACCGACGCTCGGTCTCCCTCACCCCGGCGGGCGCCGAGCTGCTCCCGCACACGCGGGACCTGCTGGCGCGGGCCGACGACCTCAGGCGCCGGGCGGGCCGGCTCTCGGGATCCCAGGCGGTACGGCTCGGATATGTCAACTGGCTTCCGCCGGACCTGGGTTCACGGACGGCCGCGGTCGCCCGGGTGCATGTGGACGCCTGGGTCGCGCCCTCCCACACCCAGGCCGCCCGGGTCGCCGACGGCAGTCTGGACCTCGCCGTCTGCTGGGTGCGCACCGAGGACCTCGAACGGCTCGGGCTGCGGGCCCGGCTGATCGGCGCGGACCGGCTGTACGCCGTCGCGAAGGGCACCGACACGAGCGACCTGCCGGCCCGGGACACCGACGTCCTCATCGACGACGACATCACCTCCTGGGCCTCCTGGAACGAGTACGCCGAGGAGCTCACGCGGGCCGTCGGCGCCCGCGCGGTGCGCATCTCCGACGGTGCCGTCACCGGCCCCGCCTACTTCGACCACGTCCGCCGCTGCACCCGGCCCGTCCTCAACTCGCCCAAGGGCCAGACCACTCCGCTCCCGCCCGACCTGGTCCGCCGCGAGGTAGTCGCGCCGAAGGTGTACTGGACCTGGTCCCTGGTCTGGCGCGCGGGGGAGGACCGCGCCGGTGTCCTGGCCGCCGTCGACGCCCTGAGCGAGGGCGTCGGCGACCTCGGTATCCACGCCCCGGACGCCTGGCTGCCCACCGGCGACCCGTACGCACTCCCCGGCTGAGCTGCACTGGGAGGCCGCGCCTCCCAGCCGGGAGGACACCGATCCTGGCGCCCTGTCCCGGCCCGACCTACCTTCCGAATAGTCGACCGGTCGGCTAGTACCGGTCAGCCACCACGGAGAAGGTCATCATGAGCACGCAGCAGCAGAAGGTCGCCATCGTCACCGGTGCTTCGCAGGGCATCGGCGCCGCCCTCGTCGAGGGCTACCGCAAGCTCGGCCACGCGGTCGTCGCCACCTCGCGCACCATCGCCCCCGCCGACGGCGCCGGCGTCCTGACCGTCCAGGGCGACATCGCCGACCCGGCGACCGCCGAGCGGGTGGTGGCGGCCGCCGTCGAGCGGTTCGGCCGGATCGACACCGTGGTCAACAACGCCGGCGTCTTCGTCGCCAAGCCCTTCACCGACTACACCGCAGAGGACTACGCCGCCGTCACCGGCATCAACGTCGCCGGCTTCTTCCACCTCACCCAGCGGGCGGTCCCGCACCTGCTCGCCCAGGGCGGCGGGCACGTCGTCAGCGTCACCACCAGCCTGGTCGACAGCCCGGACGCCCGCGTCCCCTCCGTCCTGGCCTCGCTGACCAAGGGCGGCCTGCAGTCCGCGACCAAGTCCCTGGCGACCGAGTACGCCACCCGTGGCATCCGCGTCAACGCGGTGTCGCCCGGCACCATCAGGACCCCGATGCACCCGGCGGAGACCCACGAGTTCCTCGCCGCCCTGCACCCGGTCGGCCGGATGGGCGAAGTGAGCGACATCGTCGACGCTGTCCTCTTCCTGGAGACCGCGCCGTTCGTCACCGGCGAGATCCTGCACGTCGACGGCGGTATGAGCGCCGGACACTGACGGCAGGGCGAGTCACCGACCAAGGAGAGCAAGGAGCGGACATGACCAGCACGACCGACGAGACGGCCATCCTGAGCGCAGTGCTCGACCGGTGGAAGGCGGCCGTCGACGCACACCGACCCGAGCGCGTCGCGGCCGAGTTCACCGAGGACGCCGTCTTCCAGGGGCTGCACCCCTACAGCGTCGGACGGCAGGGTGTCGCCGCGTACTACGACTCCCAGCCCCTCGGCATGAAGGCGGCGTACCGGGTCCTGGAGACCAGGCGGCCCGCCGACGGCGTCGTCCTCGGGTACCTGGCCGTCGAGTTCTCGTTCACGGACCGGCCCCCGCTGGACGTCAAGCTCTCCGTCCTCGTCACCCGGACGGGCGAAGACTGGCGTATCGCCCACTACCAGGTCTCCCGCCTCGACTAGCCGTGTCCTGGCGGGTGTTCCGAGGGTGTGAAGCGGAGCTGTGGCGGCGCTTAAGAAATCCTCGATGGACCGATGCGCCGGGGTGGGGCAGATTGCTGTGAGATTCCACCCCCCTCCCCGGCCGCGGGGCCGCCTCGGCGACCCCGCGGCCGGGATCTCACGCACAGGAGCCGTAGCGTTGAAGGCGCTGGTCAAGGAGAAGGCGGAGCCCGGGCTGTGGCTCACGGACGTACCGGAGCCCACGGTCGGACCGGGTGACGTACTGATCAAGGTCCTGCGGACCGGCATCTGCGGCACCGATCTGCACATCCGGGCCTGGGACGGCTGGGCGCAGCAGGCGATCACCACCCCGCTCGTGGTCGGCCACGAGTTCGTCGGCGAGGTCGCGGCGACCGGCCGGGACGTCACCGACATCAAGGTCGGCGACCGGGTCAGCGGCGAGGGCCACCTCGTCTGCGGCAAGTGCCGCAACTGCCAGGCCGGGCGGCGCCATCTGTGCCGCGCCACGGTCGGCCTGGGCGTGGGCCGGGACGGCGCGTTCGCCGAGTACGTCGCGCTGCCCGCCGGCAACGTCTGGGTGCACCGGGTCCCCGTCGACCTCGACGTGGCCGCGATCTTCGACCCGTTCGGCAACGCCGTGCACACCGCGCTCTCCTTCCCGCTGGTGGGCGAGGACGTCCTGATCACCGGCGCGGGGCCGATCGGGCTCATGGCCGCCGCCGTGGCCCGGCACGCGGGCGCCCGGCACGTCGTGATCACCGACGTCAGCGAGGAGCGCCTCGAACTCGCCCGCAAGATCGGCGTGAGCCTCGCCCTGAACGTGTCGCAGGCGGAAATCGCCGACGGACAGCGGCAGCTGGGGCTGCGCGAGGGCTTCGACATCGGCCTGGAGATGTCCGGCCGGCCCGAGGCCATGCGCGACATGATCGCCAACATGACGCACGGCGGCCGGATCGCCGTGCTCGGCCTGCCCGCCCAGGAGTTCCCAGTCGACTGGGCCCGGATCGTCACCTCGATGATCACCATCAAGGGCATCTACGGCCGTGAGATGTTCGAGACCTGGTACGCGATGTCGGTGCTGCTGGAAGGCGGACTCGATCTCGCGCCCGTGATCACCGGCCGCTACGGCTACCGCGACTTCGAGGCGGCCTTCGCCGACGCGGCGAGCGGCCGCGGCGGCAAGGTCATCCTCGACTGGACCCACTGACGGACCCGGTGACGGCCCCCGCTGACGGCCCTACTGACGGACCCGCTGACGACACCCAAGGACTGATGATGTTCGACTCCGTGCGCGACGACCTGCGCGCCACCCTCGACAAGATCCGCGCCGCCGGTCTGCACAAGCCCGAGCGGGTCATCGGCACCCCGCAGTCCGCGACCGTCGCCGTCACCGCCGGCGGCCGCCCGGGCGAGGTCCTCAACTTCTGCGCCAACAACTACCTCGGCCTCGCCGACCACCCCGAGGTGATCGCCGCCGCCCACGAGGCCCTGGACCGCTGGGGCTACGGCATGGCCTCGGTCCGCTTCATCTGCGGCACCCAGGAGGTGCACAAGGAGCTGGAGGCGCGCCTGTCGGCGTTCCTCGGCCAGGAGGACACGATCCTCTACTCCTCCTGCTTCGACGCCAACGGCGGTGTCTTCGAGACCCTGCTCGGCGAGGAGGACGCGGTGATCTCCGACGCCCTCAACCACGCCTCCATCATCGACGGCATCCGCCTCTCCAAGGCCCGCCGCCTGCGCTACGCCAACCGCGACCTGGCCGACCTGGAACGGCAGCTGAAGGAGGCGCAGAGCGCCCGGCGCCGGCTGGTCGTCACCGACGGTGTCTTCTCCATGGACGGCTATCTCGCGCCGCTCCGCGAGATCTGCGACCTCGCCGACCGCTACGACGCGATGGTCATGGTCGACGACTCGCATGCCGTCGGCTTCGTCGGCCCGTCCGGCCGCGGCACCCCCGAGCTGCACGGCGTCATGGACCGCGTCGACATCATCACCGGCACCCTCGGCAAGGCCCTCGGCGGCGCCTCCGGCGGCTATGTCGCGGCCCGCGCCGAGATCGTCGCCCTGCTCCGCCAGCGCTCCCGCCCCTACCTCTTCTCCAACACCCTCGCCCCGGTGATCGCGGCGTCCTCCCTCAAGGTCCTCGACCTGCTGGAGGCGGCGGACGACCTGCGGGTCCGGCTCGCCGAGAACACCGCCCTGTTCCGCCGCCGGATGACCGAGGAGGGCTTCGACATCCTCCCCGGCGACCACGCCATCGCCCCCGTGATGATCGGCGACGCGGCGGAGGCGGGCCGGATGGCCGAGCTGCTCCTGGAGCGCGGCGTGTACGTGATCGGCTTCTCCTACCCGGTGGTCCCGCAGGGCCAGGCCCGGATCCGGGTCCAGCTCTCCGCGGCCCACTCGACGGACGACGTGAACCGCGCGGTGGACGCATTCGTCGCGGCCCGGGCGGAACTGGCGGGCTGAGCCGGGCGGGACGGCGGGCCGCCGGTCCGAGCCGGGAAGGCGGTCCGAGCCGGGTCGCCCGTCCGAGTTGGGCCGACGGCCCGAGCGGCGCCGACAGATTGCGATAATCAATCCCATGATCGAGGCGCGGCGGCTCCACATCCTCCGTGCGGTGGCCGACCACCGCACGGTGACGGCGGCTGCCGCCGCGCTCTATCTGACCCCCTCGGCCGTCTCCCAGCAGCTGACGGCCCTCGAGCAGGAGACCGGCCACCGCCTGGTCGAGCGCAGCGCCAAGGGTGTGCGGCTGACCCCGGCCGGCGAGATCCTGCTCGCCCACACCAACGCGGTCCTCGCCCAGCTGGAGCGGGCCGAGGCCGAGCTGGCCGCGTACGGCTCCGGCGAGGCCGGCACGGTCACCGTCGCCGCCTTCGCCACCGGCATCGCGCAGGTGGTCGCCCCGGCCGTGGCCCAGCTCGCCCGCACCGCCCCCGGCATCCGCATCCGCGTTCAGGACGCCGAGGGCGACGCCAGCCTCCCGATGGTCCTGGACCGGCAGGTCGACGTCGCGGTCGCCGTCGAGTACCGAGGGGCCCCGCCCGCCGACGACCCCCGGCTCACCCACGTACCCCTGTACGCCGAGCCGTTCGACGCCGTCGTCCCGCTGCACCACCGGCTGGCCGAGGCCTCCGAGGTGCCCCTCGCCGAACTGGCCAAGGACACCTGGATCGGCCCGTACCCGGGCAACCCCTGCCACGACGTGGTGGTCCTGGCCTGCGAGAGCGCCGGCTTCCAGCCCCGCCTCGAACACTCCTCCGACGACTTCCGCGCCGTGGTGGCCCTGGCCGCGGCCGACGCGGGCGTGGCCCTCGTCCCGCGCTCGGCGCTGCGCGGCATGGACCTGACCGGGGTGGTCGTCCACCCCGTCGACGGCGTCGCCCCGACCCGCCGCGTCTTCGCGGCCGTACGACGCGGAGCCGAGGAACATCCGCTGATCCGCCCGGTGCTGACCGCCCTGGGCGAGGCGGCACGGATGTGAGCCCTTCTTAACGCTGGCGTTTCACATCTGGGATATCGTCCCGGATGTGAAACAGGAGCAGATGGTGGCCCCCGACCCCGTCGACGTCCGCCTCGGTGCCCGTCTCGCCGAACTGCGGGCCGAACACGGCTGGTCCCTGGGCGAGTTGGCGGAGCGCAGCGGAGTGAGCAGGTCCACCCTGTCCCGGGCCGAACGGGCCGAGACCAGCCCCACGGCAGCCCTCCTCAACCGCCTCTGCCATGTCTACGGCCGGACCATGTCCCAGTTGCTCAGCGAGGTCGAGGCGGAACCCGCGCCCGTGCTGCGCGCTGCCGAACAGCAGGTGTGGGAGGACCGCGCCTCCGGTTTCGTACGGCGCTCCGTGTCGCCGCCGCACGGCGGACTGCGCGGCGAACTCGTCGAGGGCCGGCTCTCGGTGGGGGCGGACATCGCCTACGACCGCCCGCCGGTGCCCGGCCTGGAGCAGCACATCTGGGTGCTCGACGGCAGCCTCGCCGTGACGGCGGAGGGCACCGAGCACCTCCTGGACGCCGGCGACTGCCTGCGGCTGCGGGTGTGGGGGCCGACGCGGTTCCGGTGCGCTGGACCGGGGGAGACGCGGTACGTGCTGGCGGTGGTGCGGCCGTGAGGGCACTGCGCCTCGACGCGGAACAACTGCTCCGACGGGAGGGCGAGTTGGCCGAGCTCCTTGCCGACACCGTGAACGGCGGGGCGTCCGTCGGCTTCCTCGCCCCCTTCGAGCGGGAGCAGGCCGCCGCCTGGTGGCGGGGGCGGGCGGCCGCCGTGGCCGCCGGGCAACTCGCCGTCTGGGTCGCGCTGGACGGCGCCGGCCGGGCCGTCGGCACGGTCGGCCTGGCCTTCCCCCACCCCGACAAGCCCAACAGCCCGCACCGCGCCGAACTGGTGAAGCTGATGGTCCACCGCGACGCCCGCGGCCGGGGCGTCGGCCGCGGGCTGCTTGCCGTCGCCGAGGAGGCCGCGGTCGCCACCGGGATCACCCTTCTCCACCTGGACACCGAGACGGACAGCCCCGCCGAGCACCTCTACCGCTCGGCCGGCTGGACCCGCGCCGGGGTCATCCCCGACTACGCCCTCGACCCCGCCGGGGTGCTGCGCCCGACGACCCTCTACTACAAGCACGTGGGCGCTCGGGCCGGGTGACTGTCAGTGGCGGGGGCTACGGTTCGGGACATGCAGGAAGCCGAAGACGTACGCCGGGTCGCCCTGTCCCTGCCGGACACCAGCGAGAAGATCGCCTGGAGCATGCCCACGTTCCGGGTCGCCGGGAAGATGTTCGCCACGCTGCCCGAGGACGAGACCTCCATCGCCGTGCGCTGCCCCAAGGAGGAGCGCGACGAACTGGTGCTCGCCGAGCCGGCCAAGTTCTGGATCGCCGACCATGAGGCCCAGTTCGCCTGGGTCCGCGTCCGGCTCGCCGCCCTGGAGGACGAGGGTGAACTGCGCGACATCCTCGCCGACTCCTGGCGGCAGGCGGCCCCGCCCCGACTCCTCGACTCCTACCCGGAGTTGGGGCTGCCGGGCGGGAGCTGAACACCCGCCCCGCACCGCCACGGCCGGCCGGGACAAAAGGCGTGCGCGACCACCGAGCCGAGTGCGGTATTGTTTCCTTGCGCGTTTCGACCGGGGAAATCCCAGGTCAAACGGCACCGGGACGTGGCGCAGCTTGGTAGCGCACTTGACTGGGGGTCAAGGGGTCGCAGGTTCAAATCCTGTCGTCCCGACGGTGCGAAGGGTCTTCGCAGGCGAGAGCCTGCGGGGGCCCTTTTTCGCGTGGGGTGTTTCCGGCTTCGGGGTTGAGTATGCCGCTCATCGGCACCTTTACTTGGAGGCTGGCGAAGATGCCCTTGCTGGACCTGGAGAAAACGACCACGGGTCTGTCGAAGACCTGGTCGGGATTCCTGCGGGCCTGGGACCGCTCGCTGCGGTCGGGGAATTACCCGGAGACCACGCGCTACAACTATCTGCTGGCGGCCGCGCAACTGGCGCGGTTCCTGGGGGAGTATTCGCCGGATCAGGACGCCGGCGCGGCGGCCGAGGATCCGGTCGAGGTCACGCGAGCGCACGTGGAGGCGTTCCAGGCGTGGATGATCGAGACGCGGTCGGCGTCGACGGCGCTGAACAAGCACAAGGGGCTGCAGCAGTTCTTCAAGTGCCTGATGCTCGACGAGGGCGAGATCGTCAGGTCGCCGATGGAGCGGGTCCGTCAGCCGAAGCTGCCGCAGAAGCTGGTCCCGGTGATCCGTGGCGAGGAGACCTCAAAGGTGCTGGGCACCTGTAGGGGCCGCGAGTTCGCTCAGTTGCGGGACGAGGCGATCATCCGGCTGTACCGCAATACGGGGGCGCGGTTGTCGGAGGTCGGCAACCTGTTGGTCGATGACATTGACCTGATCACCGAGTCGGTGCATTACCGCGGCAAGGGCGGAAGGGACCGGAGGGTGCGGTTCGGGCCGAGGACTGCGCGGGCTTGGTCTTGACCGAGTTGGTGGGCGCGCTCCGTAGAGAGGTTCTGCACCCCGGGGGCTCAGGGATGAGCGAGGTCCGCTCCCGGCTGTGGCGAGTCCGAATGGCCGGTGGCGGTGTCATGAGCGCGCGCGTACGTTCCGCGGCAGTCCGGGTACATCAGAGGGCAATGGTGCGGCGTCGTGCCCGGGCAAGGGCGATTACAGGGCACGATGCCCCTCGTCTTCCGGGACGTGACCACCCCCTCCGCCCGCTCGGCTCGGCCTCGCCACGCCCTTCCCTCACCCAGCCCGTTCCCCGCTCACCCGAGCCAGCACCTCCCGGATCATCTCCGCGCTGATCATGAAGTGCTCCCGGGCGATCTCCTCCGCCCGCTCCGGCTCTCCCGCCGCGATCGCCTCGTAGAGGGCGGCGTGCCCTTCCCCCGCCCGGTGGAAGTGGCTGCGCTCGCCCTTTCCCCACGGCTCGATCGGGAAGCCGAGGCTGATCCGGGTCAGCAGTTCGCGACTGAGCCGGGTGATCTGGGGGTTGTGGGTGGCCTCGCAGATGGCGCGGTGGAAGGCGCTGTCGGCGGCCTGCTCCTCGCGGGGCGTGCTCGCGGAGAGATGCGCGGACAGGGCCTCCCGCATCGGCGCCAGGTCCTCGGGCCGCCGGCGCCGGGCGGCCGTCGCGGCCACCATGCCCTCCACCAGCCCGCGCAGGTCGAAGAGCTGCTCGAACTCCTCCCAGCGGGGCAGCAGGGTCCGTCGGACCGCGGCCCCGGAGGACTCGCTCCAGCTGTCCTGCACGAACGCCCCGCCGTTGCGGCCCCGGCGGATCTCGATGACACCGAGGGCCTGGAGCCGCCCGACGGCCTCGCGTACGGTGGGGCGGCTGACGTGCAGCAGCCCGGTGAGCTCGCGCTCGGCCGGGAGCCGTTCGCCGGGCAGGAAGTCGCCCACGGCGATCGCGGTGAGGAGCCGGTCGGCGACCTCGTCGACGGCCGAGGTCACCCGCACCGGGCGAAGCGTGGAGGAGAGGCTGCCGCCGAGGAGGACGCGGTCGATCAGGCGCGCGTACTCATCACGGTTTCCCGAAGGCCCGAGCGAGTCAGGTGACTCAGCTGACTCTGATGCGGATGTCAGGTGTCCTCCCGAAAATCGTCGCTTCTGTAAACGCAGGCGACCCACGTAAACCCGCCGTTACGTCTTGCCCTGGCCCGACCAAAAGGTCTTGTGGGCTGACCTTTTTCCCCATCACTATCTCACTCATCCGTCACCCCCCAACTTTTTCAGACAGCGGTCGGCTGATTCCGGCCGGTCTGGGAGGCTTCCCCGTGGCGATCCCCGAACCGAACCACACCGGAACCGCCGACTTCAACGGCTATTCCACCTGGTACCGGATCACCGGCGAACCGGGCAGGACACCCCTGGTGGTCCTGCACGGCGGCCCCGGCGCCGGGCACAACTACACCCTCAGCATCGCGGGCATCTCCCGACAGGGCCGCTCCGTGATCCACTACGACCAGCTCGGCACCGGACACTCCACCCATCTGCCCGCCAAGGGCGCCGATTTCTGGACCGTCCAGCTCTTCCTCGACGAACTCGACAACCTGCTCAGGGAACTGGGCATCGCCGACGCGTACCACATCCTCGGTCAGTCCTGGGGCGGCATGCTCGCCGCCGAGCACGCGGTGCGCCGCCCACCCGGGTTGCGAGGTCTGGTCATCGCCAACTCCCCCGCGTCCATGGAGCTGTGGCTCAAGGCGGCGGCCGAACTCCGCGCCGAACTGCCGGAGGAGGTCCAGCGGACCCTGCTCGCCCACGAGGAGGCCGGGACCACGGACCACCCCGACTACCGGGCGGCCGAACAGGTCTTCAACAACCGCCATGTCTGCCGCCTCACCCCCAATCCGCCGGAGGTCCAGGCGACTTGGGACAACATCGAGGCCGACCCGACCGTGTACCACACGATGAACGGCCCGAACGAGTTCCACGTCGTCGGCACCCTCAAGGACTGGTCCGTCATCGACCGGCTGCACCTGGTCGAGGCGCCGACCCTGCTGGTGTCGGGACGGTTCGACGAGGCCACTCCCGAGACCCTCCGCCCCTTCGCCGACCGCATCCCCGATGTGCGCTGGCACATGTTCGAGCATTCGAGCCACATGCCGCACGTCGAGGAGGAGGAGCTCTACCTCCGGGTCGTCGGCGAGTTCCTCGACTCCACCGACTGATCCCCGACCGAGACCGGGAGAGTTCACCACTATGCCTCGCAGCGCCCTGCCGCACCGTGCCAGACGGAGCGCGTTCGCCGCCGCCACCGTCGCGCTCGCCCTGACCGCCGCCGCCTGTTCGTCCTCCGACGACGGCTCCTCCTCCGACCCGAGCAGCTCCACCTCCGGCTCGGGTTCCGCCGCCTTCCAGTCACAGCACAAGGGCGGCACCCTGAAGCTGGTCGCCCACGCGGCGGCGGGCAGCTTCGATCCGCAGGTCAACTACACGCTCCAGTACTGGCAGCTGTACCAGTCGATGTACGACGGACTGCTGGCCTTCAAGAAGGTGAACGGGCAGGAGTCCTTCACCGTCGTCCCGGACCTGGCCACCGCCATGCCGAAGGTCAGCAACGGCGGCAAGACCTACACCTTCACGCTCCGCAAGGGCGTCACCTTCTCCAACGGCAAGGCCCTGACCACCGACGACGTGGTGGCGTCCTTCGAACGGATCTTCAAGGTCTCCAGCCCCACCGCGGGCACCTTCTACAACGGCATCGTCGGCGCCGACGCCTGTCTGAAGACGCCGGCCTCCTGCACGCTGTCCAAGGGCGTGATCGGCGACGCGAAAACGGGCACGGTCACCATCAACCTGACCGCCGCCGACTCGGAGTTCGCGTACAAGCTGGCCGTCCCGCACGCCAGCATCGTCCCGAAGGACTCGTCGGCGAAGGACGCGGGCACCAAGCCGCTCCCGACGACGGGCCCGTACATGGCGGCGTCGTACGACCCCAACCGGGCGCTGAAGCTGGTGCGTAACCCGCACTTCAAGGAATGGTCGCGCGAGGCGCAGCCGCAGGGCTACCCGGACAACATCGACTACACCTTCGGCCAGACGGTCGAGTCGGAGGTGACCGCCGTGGAGAACGGACAGGCGGACTGGATGTACGACCCGCCGCCCGCCGACCGCCTCAACGAGATCGGGACCAAGTACGCCTCCCAGGCGCATGTGAATCCGCTGACCGCGTTCTGGTACGCCACGCTCAACGTCAACATGGCGCCGTTCAACAACAAACTGGCTCGCCAGGCGATCAACTACGCCGTCGACCGGTCCGCCGTCGTCCGGCTGTACGGCGGCACGAACCTCGCCTCCCCCGCCTGCACGATCCTCCCGCCGGGCTTCCCCGGACACGTCGACACGTGCGACTACACCAAGGGCGGCGGCACCACCTGGAAGGCCGCGGACCTCGCCAAGGCCAAGGAGCTGGTGAAGAAGTCCGGTACGGCCGGTCAGGAGGTCGGGATCGTCGTCCAGGACGACGACGTCAACAAATCGATCGGGCAGTACCTCCAGAGCCTGCTCACCCAACTCGGCTACAAGGCGACGCTCAAGCCGCTGTCGGCGAACATCCAGTTCACCTACATCCAGAACACCAAGAACAAGGTGCAGCTGGCCCTCACGTCCTGGTACCAGGACTATCCGGCGGCTTCCGACTTCCTCAACGTCCTGCTGTCCTGCGCCAGTTATCACCCCGGCAGCGACTCCAGCATCAACATCTCCGGGTTCTGCGACAAGGGCGTCGACGCCAGCATGCAGACGGCGATCAAGACCGCGCAGACCGACCAGGCGACCGCGAACAAGCAGTGGGGCGCCATCGACCAGGAGATCATGAGTGAGTCGCCGGTGGTCCCGCTGATCAACCCGAAGCTGATCGACTTCACCTCGACCCGGGTGGGCAACTACCGGTTCAGCAAGCAGTTCTACATGCTGCTCGGGCAACTGTGGGTGAAATGACCCCCGCAGTCGCTCCCGCGGTGAACTCCGTCCCGTCGACCGGGGCCCGGCGCTCGCCGGGCCCCTGGCGGACGGCCGCCGCAGACCTGCTCCGCAACAGGTCGGCGCTGGCCGCCGCCGCGGTCCTGCTCCTCGTCGTGCTGGCGACTCTGTGCGCACCGCTGTACGCGGACCACATCGCCCGCACCGACCCGTTCCAGTCCCATGTCTCCGGCACCACGGTCATCGACGGCAGGACCGTGCCGGTGCTCACCCCGAGCAGCACCGGCCTCGGCCTCGGCGTCACGCCCATCGGCCCGACCTGGGACCCCGCCCACTACTTCCTCGGCGCCGACAACCAGGGCCGCGACGTCATGGCCCGCCTGCTGTACGGCGGCCGCACGAGCCTGTTCATCGGGGTGACGGCGGCCCTGCTGTCCTGTGCCGTCGGGACGGCCGTCGGTGTGGTCGCCGGGTACGCGGGCGGGGTGGTGGACTCGGTCATCTCCCGGATCCTGGACGTCATCTGGGCGTTCCCGGTGTACCTGCTGGCGATCTGTCTGTCGGTGGTCCTGCTCACGAACGGCCTCAAGCTGGGCCCTGTCACCGTGGAGGCCGGCAGCCTCTGGCTGCCGATCACGATCATCGCGGCGATCTATGTGCCGTACATCGCGAGGCCGTTGCGCGGTCAGGTGCTGGTGCTGCGGAACAAGGAGTACATCCAGGCGGCCATCGGCTCCGGCGCCCCCACCCTGCGCATCCTGCGCCGCGAGGTGCTGCCGAACGTCGTCCCCACAGCCATCGTCTTCGTGCCGCTGATGACCGCGCTGGCCATGCTGACCGAGTCGGCGCTGTCCTTCCTGTCGGTGGGTGTCCAGCCCCCCGACGCCAGCTGGGGCACGATCATCCAGGACGGTCTGGGACTGCTCTACACCCGTCCCACCGTGACCATCGCCCCCGGTCTGCTGATCGCGCTGACCACGGCCGCGCTCAACGTCCTCGGCGACGGGGTGCGCGACGCCCTCGACCCGGGCGCCCGGCTGCGCGGAGGGGTGTGACCATGCTCGCCTTCGCCCTCAAACGCTTCGGCTCGGCCCTGCTGGTGATGTTCGCGATCAGTGTGATGGTGTTCCTGATCTTCTTCGCCACCCCGGGCGTCGACCCGGCGGCCCGGATCGCGGGCCGCAACGCGGACGCGGCCACCCTCGCCCAGGTGCGGCACTCCTTCGGCCTCGACCGGCCGCTGCCCGTCCGCTATCTGCTGATGATGCGGCACCTGCTGATCGACCGGGACCTTGAGTCGTTCGTCAACCGCGGCTCCAAGGTCATCCCGCAGATCGTGCAGGCCACCCCGGTCACCCTCTCCCTGGTCGTCGGCGCGGCCCTGATCTGGATGACGGCCGGGATCCTCATGGGCACGGCGGCGGCGACCCTGCGCGGCAGGGCCGCCGACCCGCTGATCATGCTGGTCGGTGTCGTCGGCGTCTCCCTCCCCGCCTACTGGCTCGGCGAGGTCGTCAACCTCCTCACCCAGAAGCAGTTCCACGACTCCCTCTTCTCCTGGGTGCCGCCACCCGGCTACGTCGGCCTGGGCCAGGACCCCGGCCAGTGGGCGCTGCACATGCTCTTCCCCTGGCTGACCCTGGCCCTGCTCTACGCCGGGATCTACGCCCGGCTGCTGCGCGGCGAGGTCGTCACCGCGCTCGGCGAGGACTACGTCCGCACCGCCCGCGCCAAGGGCCTCTCGGAACGGCGGATCCTGCTCCGGCACGCGCTGCGCTGCTCCCTGATCCCGATCGTCTCGCTGTTCGGCCTGGACTTCGGCGCGCTCGTCGGCGGGGCCGCGCTGCTGACCGAGGTGGTCTTCGGACTGCCCGGCATCGGCAAGCTCACCTACGACGCCCTCCAGAACCTCGACCTGCCGGTGATCATGGGGACCGTCCTGTACGCGGCGTTCTTCGTGGTCCTCGCCAACGCCCTGGTGGACATCCTGTACGCGCGACTCGACCCGAGGGCCCGCCATGCCTGATCCCCTGCTGGACGTACGAGACCTGCGGGTGCGGTTCCGCACCCGCCAAGGCCTGGTCACCGCCGTCGACGGACTCTCCTTCGCCGTCGCGCCCGGCGAGGTCCTGGGCGTGGTGGGCGAGTCGGGCTCGGGCAAGAGCGTGTCGATGCTGGCCGTACTGCGGCTGCTCACCCACCCGAACGTCACCGTGTCGGGCGAAGTCCGCTTCCGGGGACGGGACTTGCTGACGCTGCCCGCCAAGGAGATGCGGGCGGTGCGCGGCCGGGAGATCGCCATGGTCTTCCAGGACCCGATGACCGCCCTGACCCCCGTCTACACCGTGGGCTGGCAGATCGCCGAACAGATCCGGGCGCACGAGAAGGTCTCCCGCAAGGAGGCCGGGGCCCGCGCGGTACGGCTGCTCTCCGACGTCGGCATCCCCGACGCGGCCTCCCGGGCGCACGCCTATCCGCACGAGTTCTCCGGCGGCATGCGCCAGCGCGCGGTCATCGCGATGGCCCTCTCCTGCGACCCCGCGCTGCTGATCGCCGACGAGCCGACCACGGCGCTGGACGTCACCGTCCAGGCGCAGATCCTCGATCTGATGCGGGAGTTGAACGCCCGCGGCTCGGCGATGGTGCTCATCACCCATGACATGGGCGTGGTCTCGCAGATCGCCGACCGGGTCCTCGTCATGTACGGCGGCCGGGCGGCCGAGGAGGGCCCGCGGCGGGCGGTGTTCCACGGCCCGCGGCACCCGTACACCTGGGGCCTGCTGGACTCGGTGCCCCGCGTGGGCGGCCCCCGGCTGCGCCGGCTGCCCACCATCGCGGGCGTGCCGGTCTCGCCCGGCGCCCTTCCGGAGGGCTGCGCGTTCGCCCCGCGCTGCCGACTCCGCCACGACCGGTGCGCGGAGCGGCCCGTGCTGACCCCCGGCGGCGAGGACGCCTCGCACCTGGACGCCTGCTGGCTCGCACCGGACGACCGCGCGGGACTGCGGCTGACCGCACCAGCGGCCGACGGGAAGCAAGGCAGGGACCAGGACACGGAGGTGGCGTCGTGACGACAGCGCAAGACGGTACGACCGTCCCCGCGCACGACGTACTGCTGCGCGCCACGGACATCACCAAGCACTACCCCCTCCGGGGCGCGCGCCGGGTCCTGCGCGCCGTCGACGGTGTCTCCCTGGAGGTGCGCGGCGGCGAGACCCTCGGTGTCGTCGGCGAGTCGGGCTGCGGCAAGTCCACGCTGGCCCGCTGTCTTGTCCGGCTCACCGGACTCACCGGCGGGCGGGTCGAGTTCGACGGGCAGGACATCTCCACCCTCTCCACGCGCCGCCTGCGCCCGGTGCGGCCGGGCATGCAACTGGTCTTCCAGGACCCGCAGGCCTCCCTCAACCCCCGCCGCCGCGCCGGGGACATCGTCGCCGAGCCGCTGCTCGTACACCGGTACGGCGACGCGGGCGCGGTGCGCCGGCGGGTCGCCGAGCTCTTCGACGTCGTAGGACTGGCGACGGCGCATCTGGACCGGTATCCGCACGAGTTCTCCGGCGGCCAGCGCCAGCGCATCGGCATCGCGCGGGCCCTGGCCACCAGCCCGAAGCTGATCGTCGCCGACGAACCGGTGTCCGCGCTAGACGTGTCGATCCAGGCCCAGGTGCTGAACCTGTTCGCCGACCTCCAGGAGGAGTTCGCCCTCACCTACGTCTTCATCGCGCACGACCTCGGAGTCGTACGGCACGTGTCGGACCGGATCGCTGTCATGTACCTC
Source organism: Streptomyces sp. NPDC058464 (assembly GCF_042721035.1). Classification (NCBI taxonomy): domain Bacteria; kingdom Bacillati; phylum Actinomycetota; class Actinomycetes; order Kitasatosporales; family Streptomycetaceae; genus Streptomyces; species Streptomyces sp. NPDC058464. The sequence goes on along the minus strand of NZ_JBHXMA010000026.1, from coordinate 31,187 downwards.
GGCGAGATCGTCGAACTCGCCGAGACGGAGGCGCTGTACACGGCCCCCGCGCACCCGTACACCCAGGCCCTGCTGTCGGCGGTCCCGGACATCGACGACGGCACGCTCGCGGACGACGGGCCGCCCCGGGAACGGATCGTCCTGACCGGGGAGGTGCCCAACCCGGTGGACAAACCCACAGGTTGCCCGTTCCGCACCCGCTGCCCCTACGCCCAGGAGCGGTGCGCGGCGGAACGCCCGCGGCTCGCGCCGGGCGCCGCCGGCCGCCAGGTGGCCTGCCACTTCCCGCTGGCCGGCTGAATGGAGCGATGGCCGCGAGCAGGGACACCAGGGCGATGAGCTGCTCCTCGTCGTGGTGCCTGGCGGCCATCGCGCGGACCTCGTCCGGGGCTTCGGTCCCGTCGGCGATGCGGATACCCTCCCGAGTGGCCCTTCAGCCGCCGTTGGTGACCACTGTCTTCACCTGGGTCCAGTCCTCCAGGTAGTCGGGGCCCATGGAGTGGTGTGCATCGTGAAGTTGCTGGTCACGGGTCTGGTGTGAGGGCCGGGAGAGCTACTCGCGCTAGTCGCCGGCCGAAGTCCACGGCGAAGATCGTCTGACATGTCGTTCGGGGCCGTCTTCGGGTTCTGCTGCACCGCTCTTACGATCCGTGGCCGGGCAGGTACGCCGGGAGAGCGTGGGAGGGTGCGGGGATGCAGGAGCTGGAGCGGATCACGGCTCGCCGGAGTGAACTGGGCACGTCGCTGCGGAGTTGGCCAAGCAGCTGCAGGAGGTCCAGGCCGAGCGGGAGAAGCTCGTGATCGCTTGGGCGATGAAGCCGAGTCCCACCGGTCGAGCCGGCGTACGAGGAAGAATCGGGGCCGTCGTCGCCGAACTGCCGGTGTCGGGTCATCGAGCGGTGAGGACGTGCGCCCACGGCTCATCGATGTCGGCCAGGCCCAGCACGGCGACCACGTTGTCGAGCATTCCGGCGCCGAACCAGCGCCGCACGGCGTCGTCGTCGCCCAGCAGCTGCCGAACGGTGTCGACCTGCTTGGCGTAGCACCGGCGCACGGCCTGTGCCACCAGCGGCTCGCCGACGGCACAGTTCGCGTGCATGAGGAAACGCAGGATGTTCCGGTCCGCGACGAGCGCGGCGTAGGCGCCGCGTGCGGCATCCAACGCCGCCTCGGGCGCCAACCTCGTCCCGCCCGACGCCGGCGAGTGCGCGACCAGCGTGTCGGTCATGACGACGGACACGTGGTCGACCGCCGCTGCGAACAGCGCTTCTTTGTTCGGGTACAGGCGGTAGAGGTACGGCTGAGAGACGCCGACCCACGCTGCGATCTCGTGCGTCGTCGTACCGTAGAAACCTTTTTGCGCGAAGCAGTCGACCGCGGCGGCCATGATGGCCCGGCGTCGTTCGTCGCTCTTCGTGCTGGTACCGGCGGCAGGCATGGGCGTCAGTCAAACACGGCTCCCCTCAGCCCCCAAAAGTCACGCTGAGGTCGGAGTCGGACGGCACGTCGTCGGGCGTGAGCGCCTCGATCGCCACCAGTGGGTTCCAGTAGTCCAGGTAGTGGGTGATGCGCCCGTCGTCATCGGTCCGCACGACGGAGATGCACGTCTGCTCGTACGGCTTGCCGGTCGGCAGCGCCGTGCCCTTCGAGCGGAATTCAGCGATCACCAGACTCGGATCGACCGTGTCATGGAACACCAGGTCGACGAACTCCACGTCGAAGGTCTCGGGAAAGTTGCTCATGTGCGCGCGCAGTGCCTCTCGCCCCGTCACCCGCTGGGGGACGCCGGCCGGCGCGTACGGGAACTCGAGCACCGCGTCCGGGGCGAACAGCTCCACCCATTCGTCGGTGCGTCCTGCGGCGGTAAGGCGCAGGTGCTCGGCCAGGGCGTGCTGGGCAGCGGTGCGGCGGCTGGCGTCGTCTTCCTTGCCTGTCATCTTCACTCCTACGTTAGTGGTCGACCTATAACCTACCACGGCGGCAGCCGTTGCGGGTAGGCGAGCAGGAGGTGACGCCAGGGGATCCCGGTCCGGTTCACGTTGAGGATCGCGTCCAGAAGACGCCCTCTCGGCGGCGGGGGGCTTGTAGCGGCTCCGCTCGACCAGTGGAAGGCGGTGCGTGAGGCGGCGTGGCTGTCCGGCGGAAGCCTGAGTGCGCAGACTCCTTTACTCGGCTGAGTACGCTGGACACTGACCTCGAAGAACGACCCGGCGCACACCGCTCAGTGGCTCCACAACTGGGGGTCAAGGGGTCGCAGGTTCAAATCCTGTCGTCCCGACCAGCTTTGATGCAGGTCGGAAGCCGTTCTCTCATACAGGGGAGAACGGCTTTTCGCGTTCCTGGGGTCTGCCGGCCGGCTTTCCGTCCGGCCCGCGAACTGGCCGCCTCGTCGGATATCCGTACCTCTCCGTGTGGGTTCGGCCGGCCTTGACAAGCATACTGAACTGAACGGTACAGTTCATGTAATCCATCGTCTCGCTCAGCAGGGAGAGCCCATGTCCGAGCCCGCTGTCCGCAGGGAACCGCCGACCCCTCCGTCGATGCCTCCACGACTGCAGGTCATCGTGGGCAGCACCCGGCCGGGCCGACTGGCGCTGCCGATCGCGGCATGGGCGGCGGAGGCGGCCCGGAAGCACGGCGGCTTCGAGGTGGAGTTGGTCGATCTCGCCGACTACGGCCTCCCGCTCCTCGACGAACCGGGCCACCCCCGGGCGGGCCGCTACGAGCACGAGCACACGCGACGCTGGAGCGCGAAGATCAAGGAGGCGGACGCCTTCGTCTTCGTGACCCCGGAGTACAACTACGGCCCCTCGGTCAGCCTGCTCAACGCCGTGGACTACCTTCACAACGAGTGGATGTACGCACCGGTCGGCTTCGTCAGCTACGGCGGAATCGCCGGCGGTCTGCGCTCGGTGCAGGTGATGAAGCAGATCGTCACGACCGTACGCATGATGCCGGTCCCGGAAGGGGTCGCAGTGCCCTTCGTCATGCAGCACATCGAGGACGGGGTGTTCACCCCGCCCCCGCCCGTCGCCGGGTCCGTCGGGCCCATGCTCGCGGAACTCGCCCGCTGGGCGAACGTGCTCCGCCCGCTGCGGACGTCCCCGCCGCCTCCCCCGCCTCCGCTGCCCGGACCTCCGGCGGCCCTGCCGGGGTCGGCACCTGCGCCCGGCCCGCAGACGGTGAGCGCCTCGTAGCCCAGACCCCCGGCTTCGACGGCGAGATGTTGCCCGCGCCGACACCCGGCGCGGGCAACAGGCGTGCGCGCAGGCCCGGACGTCCGCCGGGCGGACGTCAGCCCGCTTCCGACCGTGCCTCGTCCGCGACCGCCGGCTCGCCCTTCGCGCCGACCGGATACCGCGGGAGCAGGAAGACGAGGGCCACAGTGAGGACACTCACCATGGTCAGGGTGATCAGCGGACCCTGGTAACTGCCCGTGGCCTCGGCTGTCCGCTGCACCACCACCGGGGACAGTCCGACGCCGAAGAGGGCCACGACACCCAGCGTCGTGCCCTGTATCTGCGCGAAGGCGCGCAGGCCGAAGTAGCGGGCCACGAGATACGGCCCGACCGAGGACTCGGCGCCCATCACCATGCCGAGCAGCCCCATGGCCAGAAGCAGGGCCCAGGTGCCGCCCCGGGCGGCGAAGATCGCGAGCATGCCTGCCACGAGGCACGCGACGAACGGCGCGAAGGCGCGTGCGCTCCTCGACCGGTCCATGGCGACTCCGGCGAGGAACTGGCCGCCGATCGAGGACAGGAGCAGCACGGACAACGACAGAGCGACGACCGTCGCCGAATAGCCGCGGTCGCCGAACAGGGAGACTGCGTTGAGCCGCACACTCATCGCCACCGCCGCGATCAGCACCATGGCTCCCGCCGTGAGCAACCAGCCCGGGGAGCGCAACGCAGCGCCGAGAGGCATGCCGGGCAGTTCTTCCGCCCCTGGTACGGCCTTCCCCGCACTGTCGCTCTCACGGGCCCGCGGCGGGTCGGAGAGCAGGAAGTACTGGGCGGGGAAGACGATCACGAGGATGCACAGGGCGAGCAGGAGGTAGGTCTGGCGCCAGCCGAGCCCGTCGACGGACAGCTGGCACAGCGGGGACAGGACCGCTGCGCCCAGGCTGGTGGCGGCACCGATGAACAGCGAGTAGCCCGACCCCCGGTGATGGGGGAACCACTCCGCGACGACCTTGTAGAACACGCCCATGATGGCGATGTAGCCGCAGACGGTGGCGGCGAACAGCGGCAACAGCAGCAGCACGGTGTCGCCGCCGGCGAGGGCGGTCGCCGCGGTGAAGAGGGCGTACAGCGCAGCGCCCGGCACCGCGACGGCACGGGCACCCCAGCGGTCGACCCAGCGGCCGGCCAGCGGCAGGACGATCGGGGCGGCGACGGTCGGGATGTTGAAGACGGTCAGCGTCTGCGACTGCGACCAGCCGAAGTCCCGGGAGACGGGCCCGACGAAGAACGTGATCGTGGAATTGAGGGCGGCCGGGCTCAGGGCCATGGCCAGCGCGCAGGCGATCGCGGCCCGCCATGCGGGCGTGGGGTAACCCCGCAGGGAGGTCACGTACTCACGGAGGGAGCCCGCGGTGTGCTGTGCCGGCCTGTCGGGTGCCGGTGTCGGTGTCGGTGTCGTGGGGTCGCCATGAGGGTTCGGGGACATCGTCGTCCTTCCGCACGCGAGGGGTGACGCACGCCCGCCATACGGTCCGGGGGCGGTGCGGATGCGCAGAAGGGCTGCGCTACGGCACCTGGCGGCGTCGATCGATGCCGCACTGTACGGTCCAGTTCATATGGCGGGTCAAGAGGTCTGCGTACCTCACGGAAAGTTCTCGGGCGCCGCCCCGCCGGCGCCCGAGTGCGGTCAGGACGACGAGCGGGGCGCCCAGGAGAAGACGTCGCCGGCGCCGTCGGGGACCTTCGGCAGATCGCCGGCATCTCCGTTGCGCAGAGCCCGCAGGAAGACGACCGCCGTCCAGCGGGCCAGTGCCTCCAGGAACGCGGCGTCGCGTCCGCCGCCCATGCCGAGCAGTGCGTCCATCTGCACACCGGCCGCCGCCATCCGGATGAACAGCCCGGCGTACGCCTCGGGGTCCGGCAGGGCGTACCCGCGCCGGACGGCGTCCTCGCGGAGGGTCGTGGCCACCACGTCGACGACGTGCGGCACGCCCAGGGAGCGTACGGTCTCGACCAGTTCCGGATACCGGGCCGACTCGGCGGCCATGACGCGGACGAAGGACAGGTACTGCGGGGCGCTGGTGGCCTCCAGGACCTTGAAGAAGATGTGGGTGAGCCGGTCCTCGGGGTCGTCCGCGGAGGCGAGTACGACCCGGTCGAGGTCCAGGTCCAGGGACGTGCCGGCGCGTTCGGTCACGGCGCGGAAGAGCTCCAGCTTGTCGCCGAAGTGGGCGTAGACGGTCGTCTTGGAGATGCCTGCGCGGGCCGCCACGGCGTCCATCGAGGTCCGGTCGAAGCCGCCGGACATGAACAGCTCGACGGCCGCGTCGAGCGCGGCCTCCCGCTTGCTGCGGGGCGCCTTCTTCGGGGGGTGCGCCTGTTCAGTCATCTCGCTCCTCGTCACAGCCCTGTTCCTGCCTGTTGACCACGGACTGGACTCTACCGTACGGTCCAACTGTACTGAACGGTTCAGTGCAATCCCGCTGTGGACGGCGGTGTCCCGTTCCTCCGTCCCGAAGGAGCCATCCATGAGCAAGCAGCCCCCGCCCGCCGCCGGAACCGAATCGGAGTTCCTCAGCGACGTCGGCCGACGTGTTCGGGACGAGTCGCTGGCCCTGGTTCCCCTGCTGCGGAAGAACGCGCGGGAAGGCGAGGCCCTCGGCGCCCTGCCGCCCGAGACGCTCCGGGCGATGCACGAGGCGGGCGTCTTCAAGATCTGTCTGCCGGTCGAGCTGGGCGGGTACGCGCTCGGGGCCCGCGACACCGTGGAGATCGTCGCGGCGCTCGGCGAGGGCGACGGTTCGGCGGCCTGGACGGTGTTCGTGGCCGGCGGCATCCGCAACCTCCTCGGATTCCCCGAGCAGACCGTCGAGGAGGTGTTCAAGGAGATCGACACCTGGGTCGGCCCGCTCGCCGTGGGCGCCTCGGTGTTCTCCACCAGCGTGGGATCCGCCCGCCGTACGGACGGCGGCTGGCTGGTCTCCGGGACGTGGGCGTTCGGCAGCGGGTGCAAGCACGCGGCCTGGGCGGCCGTCGGTGTGGGCTACGAGGACGCCGAGGGCCGACCGCGTCGGGGGATGGCCCTGCTGCAGCGCGAGCAGTTCACGATCTTGGACGACTGGAAGGTGATGGGCCTTCAGGGCACCTCCAGCAACAGCGTCACCGTCCAGGAGGAGACCTTCGTCCCCGACCACCGCTTCGTCGACCTCGCCGACTTCCCCGCGGTGATGGACGGTGTGCAGCGGCGCTACTCCGGCATCGGCTTCCGCAACGGCACACGCGGGCTGATGCTCATCACCTGCCTCAGCAATGTCGCCATCGCGCTCGGCATGGCCCGCGGCACGCTGGAGTGCTTCGTCGAACAGGCGAAGGCCCGCAAACCCTTCAACGTGCCCTACCCGAGCGTCGCGGACATGCCCTCCACCCAGGTGGCGGCCGGCACCGCCCGCGCGATGATCAACCTCGCCGGGAACACGATCCTGCGCCACGCCGACGAGGTGGACCGCCGCGCCCTGGCCGGCACGGACTTCACGGCCGACGAGGAGACCGAGATCACCATGGACCTCGTCTACGCGGTGAAACTGTGCGCTGAGGCGATCGACCGGCTCCAGCTCACCCTGGGGTCCTCTTCGGTCAGCCTGAAGAACCCCGTCCAGCGCTTCGCCCGTGACGTGCGCGTCCTCGCCACGCACGGTGCGATCCGCTTCGACCCGCTGGCGGAGATCAGCGGCCGCCAGACCCTCGGTCTCGGACCGTTCCCGATGTTCGCCGGCGGCGTGCCCCAGGTGGGCTGAGCCTCTCCGGCGTCCCCTGACGGGTCGGACACCCCCCGTTGCGGCCGGTGTTCCGCCCCGTGCCGTACCAGGCCGTACCAGGCCGTACCAGAAAGGACTGATGACCTTGCGCAGCCAACCTCACGCTTCTCACGGGGCCGTGGGCCGTGGGCCGCGGCCCGATCCCGCGACCGCGCTGGACACCCGGACCCTGCGGGAGGCGTTCGGCTGCTTCCCCAGCGGAGTGACCGCCGTGTGCGGAATGGCCGACGGCCGACCCACCGGCATGGCGGTCAGTTCCTTCACCTCCGTGTCGCTGGAGCCGCCGCTGGTGTCGGTGTGCCTGCAACTCTCCTCCAGGACCTGGCCGCGGCTGCGGGAGTCGCCGCGGCTGGGGCTGAGCGTGCTGGGTGAGGAGCAGGGATCGGTGTGCCGGGCCCTGGCCGGCCCGGAGGAGGAGCGGTTCGCCGAGGTGGGCTGGGAGAGCGACGACGGGGCGGTGTTCCTCCACGGCGCGGTCACCTGGTACTCCTGCACCCTGCGCGCCGAAGTGCCGGCGGGCGACCACAGCATCGCGCTGCTGCAGATCGACCGGCTGTGGACACGGCCCGCGTCCGAGCCCCTGGTCTTCCACGGCAGCCGCTTCCGGCGGCTGGAGAACCACGGGCGGGCCGCGGAGCCCGCCGCCTGACCGCCGACCGCAGGCCGCCCGGATCCGTGGAGGTGGGGCCGTGCCCGCGGGTTGACTTGGACTGAACCGTACAGTTCAGTAGATGGAGCGCGCCAGGCGCGATGCCCGAAAAGTTCAGTCGACGTCCCGCTCCGCACGGGCGGACCACGGAAGGAGGCCTCAGTCCCATGGCCCCTGCACCAGACCACGGGAGCAACTCCGGCAAGCCGCTGATCACCGGCTTCCTCGGCGACGTGTTCGCGGCACGCAACGCCGACGCGGTCGCCGACTACGTCACCGCCGACCTCGTCCAGCACGGCGCCGATCTCCCGGACGGCGCGGACGCGTTCGCCGCGTTCCTGCGCGAGGAGTTCGAGCGCGAGCAGGGCCGTCCGGCCGAGCCCCGAGAGCCCGCGTTCGTCGTCGCCGAGGACGACCTGGTCTGCGTCTGCCACTACCTGCCGCAACCGGATCCCGACAATCCCGGAACCCTCTTCGACCACTACGCGTTCACCACGTACCGCGTCCGCGACGGCCGCATCACGGAACGCTGGCCGTCACTCAACAAGATCGCCCCGCCCCGGCTCCCCGAGCCCGGCACACCGTCCCGCGCGGTCACCGTCGACGACGCCCCCGACAACGACCCCGAGGCGAACAAACGCCTGGTGCTCGACTTCTACCGCTGCGTGTTCGACGCGCAGAACCCGGATGCCGTCGCGGACTTCGTCGCCGAGGACTACCACCAGCACGTCTCCCACTACCCGGCCGGCCGGTCCGGACTCCGGGCATTCGTCCGCGGCCTCTTCCCCGACGGCCCGGTCCCGACTCCGCCCGAGATGAGCAACCCTCCGGTGCTACTCCTCGCGGAGGGCGACATGGTGGTGTTCGCCGGACTCTTCCCCCAGCCGGAGCCCGACGGCAGCGGCGCCCTGTACCCGTACTTCGTCTACGACGCCTACCGGGTACGCGGAAAGCGGCTCGCCGAGCACTGGAGCGGCACCACCAAGACCGCTCCCCCCAAGCGCCCGGGCCCGCCGCCCGCCCCCGCTTCCTGAGAGCCGAACGGGCACCTTATCCCGGGCCTGCCTGCCCCCTGTTTCCCGATTGTCCAGACCCAAGGAGCCGATCCGCGCATGAACGACTTCAGCGTCATCGACGGCGTCGCACACATCAACGATCCCGAGCTGTACGGGACCTGGCTCGACCGCGAGGACTACAAGGCCGCCGTCGCACAGGCCGACACACCCGAACGGACCGCCGTCAAGCGACTGTTGATCGACTTCGAGGCGGATCTCGCCCGCATGGTGCGCGACGACACGGTGCAGGAGAACGTCGCCGACGTCATGAAGCGCTACATCGTCGAGGACTACGTCCAGCACGACCCCAACGCGCCCGGCAACGGCCTGGACAACCTCATCGAGCACTTCCGCCACGTCCCGACTGGCAACGGCACCCCGCCCCCGGTGGTGAGCGTGGTCCTGGAGGGCGATCTGGCGTGCGTGATGCTGAAGGAGCCGACGCCGGACCCGACGAGCCCGGGCAAGACGTACGACTGGTACATCCTGACGGTGTTCCGGGTGCGTGACGGCAAGCTCGCCGAACACTGGAGCGCCTTCCGGAAGATGGCTGCGCCGCTGCCGCAGAGCTGAGAAGCGATCCCGGCCCGACCACAGACCGTCGCTGCAGCTCGCGTCCCCCTCCCTCCCACGCGCCGCGCCGAACGCGTACGGCGATGCCCAGGAATGAAGAAAGAGAACTGAGATGACCATGACGTTGCCCAAAGTGAGCAGGTTCCCCGAATCGCCCTATCTGAGCGAAGAGGGACGGCGCATGCGCGACGCGGTGCGCGCGGCGGCGCCGGGCCTTGCCGAACGCGCCCGCGAGGGCGAGTTGCTGGGCACGCTCACGCCCGAGACGGTCTCGGTGCTGCACGAGATAGGGGTGTTCCGCATCACCGTCCCGGTGGAGCTGGGCGGGTTCGCGCTCGGCGCCCGTGACACCGCGGAGGTCGTGCGTGAACTCGGACGCGCCGACGCGTCGGCCGGCTGGACGGCCATCGTCTCCAGTGCGTCCCGGATGGCGCTCGCCTTCGACGACCGAGTGAGGGACGAGGTCTTCGCCGACATCGAGACCTGGCGGGGACCGCTCCTGTTCGGCGCCACCGTCTTCGCGCCGAAGGTCGGCGACGGACGCAAGGTCGAGGGCGGCTGGATGGTGAAGGGCCGCTGGGCGTTCGGCAGCAGCTGCAAGATCGCGAAGTGGGGCTCGGTCGGATTCGAGTACGACGACCTCGAGACCGGCGAACGGCGTCGTGCGATGGGGCTCCTCTCCCAGGACCAGTACACGATCGTCGACGACTGGAAGGTCATGGGCCTGAGCGCCACGTCGAGCAACAGTGTGCAGGCCCACGAGGAGGTGTTCATCCCCGAGTACCGGGTCATCCACACGATGGACATGATCGTGCGGACGGACGCGCTCCGCGGCAAGTACCAGGGACTCGGGTTCATGCACTCCGCGACCGGAACCATGGTCGCCACGACGACGGCCTTCGCGGCGCTCGCGCTGGGCATGACCGAGGGCGCTCTGGCCGCCTTCGTCGAACAGGCCGCCAAGCGGCCGCCGTTCAACCTGCCGTATCCGAACATGGCGGCCATGGCCTCGACGCAGGTCGTGGCGGGGAAGGCGAGGGCCGTCATCAACACGGCTGCGGCGGTCATCGAGCGGCAGACGGACGAGATCGACCGGCGCGCGCTGGCGGGCGAGGACTTCCACCCGTGGGACGAACCCGAGATCACGATGGACCTCGTCCACCAGATCCACGCCTGCCTGCAGGTGATCGACGGGCTGCAACTGGCACTCGGTTCCTCGACCGTCGGCCTGAACAACCCGATCCAGCGTTTCGTCCGGGACGTGCACGTGCTGGCGACCCACGGGGCGTTCCGGATCGACCCGATGGCGGAGATCAACGGCCGGGACATCTTCGGCCTCGAGCCGTTCCCGGTGATTGCCGCGCTCAGCTCGCCGCCTCCCGCGAAGATGCCTCCGCCCCCGGCCAGCGGCAACTTCCCCGGCCCGGTGCCGCGCCCCGCATGACCCCCCGGAGGACCACACAGCTCCACCCGGTCGAACACCGGCGCGAGGCCGGCCCCGCCGGGCCGAAGCAGGGCGGCAGCTGACCCCACATGCGCCTAGAGCCGGCGATGCACACGATCGCCACCGGCACCTCCGGGTCGCCGTACCGGTACGGCCGCCGCCCCGCGGCCGCGTCGGTGCAGAGGGCGCCACTCGCCGTGAGAGCACCCGCGGTTGGTCAGGAACGTGGCCTTCCACAGGCGCCACAACCGCGGGCCAGCGCCGGACGAGACGCCCTCTGAACAACTCGTCGCGCCAATGGGGACGCGACGTATGAGTAACGGAGGCATTTCCATGACCACTTCCGCGCCGACGGGCGACCTCGTCCCGTCCTCGTCCGAGGCAGGCTGGAGGTCCTACCTCGTCGACCTCTGGAAGGCACCGCCGAAGGCCAGGGCAGCGGTGGCCGGCTGCCTGCTTCTCGTGCTGGTGAGTCCCTCCGGTCTCAGTGCGATGACGACGTTCATCGTGCCGGCGTTCGCCAAGGACACGGGTACCGCCAAGGCAGCCGGCATTCTCGTGTTCGTCACCCTCCCCCTGCTGGTCGGGCCGGTCGTCCTGCCCTTCGCCGGCCGCTGGGTGGACCGACTGGGCGCCCGCAGGGTCGCGGTCCCCGCCACCGTCCTCTACGCCGCGCTGACAGCCCTCGTCCCGCTGTGCGGATCCAGCACGCCGCTGCTGACGGTCGTGCTGGTCCTGGCGTCCGTGTTCGGTTTCATGGCGAGTCTCGGGGTCGTCTTCAAGGTGGTCTCGACCTGGCTGCCCCAGCACAAGGGCATCGGCTTCGCCCTCATCGGCGTCGTCTCGAGCCTCGCCTCCGCGGTGCTCTCACCGCTGTTCCAGTGGTTGATCGACGGCGGCGCCGGGCTCGGCTGGAAGGGCACCTACCTCCTGGTGGCCGCGGTGATCGCGCTCGTGGCGATCCCCACCGCCGTCTTCCTCGTCTCGGAGCCGGGGGAACCGCATACGGCGGAGCGCGAAACAGCGCTGCCCGCCCTCCCGGGCATCCCGCTGCGCAAGGCGATACCGACGCGCGTCTGGATCACCATCGCGATCTCCCTCGCCTTCGCGGCAGCGGGTCCCATGGCCGTGCGGCAGAACGCGGTCGACTTCTTCGGCGAGCGCGGATTCGACGAGCCGACGGTCTCACTGGCCCTGTCCGCGCTGTTCGCCGCGTCGGTCGTGGGGCTACTCGTCGGTGGAATGGTCCTGGACCGGACCGACCGGCCCTGGGTGGTGGTCCCGATGCTCGGGGCGGTGCCGGCAGGGCTCGCGATCGCGCTCGCCAACCACGGCTCGACGCCGCTGCTGTTCGTCGCGATGATCCTCCTCGGCTTCGCCACCGGCGCGGAGTCGGCGCTGGGCCCGTTCCTCATCGCGCGGTACTTCGGCCTCGCGTCGTTCGCACAGCTGCAAGGGCTGACGCTGGCGATCTCCACGCTGTTTCTCGGCGTGGCGCCGGTCGTGGTCAGCGCGGCGGAGACCGCGACCGGGAGCTACACGGCGCCGGTGCTCATCCTCACCGCCCTGACGGTGGTCGGCGCAGTCCTCGCGGCCGTGCTTCCGAAGTTCCCGCCCCCGTGGCGGACCGAGAACACGCCCGACCACAACCGCCCGGCCGGCATGACGACATGACGTGCTCCAGCAAAAGGAGAACGAAGTGATGAGCTTGCACAACGACAGGGTCGATCCCGTCATGACCCGAGCCGATTACGAGAGGTATTTGCGACTTTTTATGGAGTCGGATCCCGCATGGAAGGAGTACTACGCACCCGGAGCCGCGATGGAATTCCCGACACCCGATGGCTCCACCATGCTCCTGCAAGGGGTCGAGGCGATCGACGCCGCGTTCAAGAGTATTCATGAGATCATGAGCGAGAGCCCTGAACTCATATGGTTCGTGGCTGATGAGCATGCGGTCGCGGCCAAGATTCAAAGCACCTTTGCGGTCAAAAGGGATGCGGACTACATGGGTGTAAGCGTCAAAAAGGGCCAGGTCATGCGGCAGCAGGGCGTGATCCACTACACGATGGAAAACGGCAGGATCAAGCGCGTCAGCATGGGCGGGAATTTTCAGCCGGGCGATTTCGAGCAACCTGCCGAGTAGGGGTGTCGGCGCCATGTCTCTGGGGGAGGCGATATCACTTCGCCTCCTGGTCGCCGTGGTGTGGCAGGGCCACTCGACGGAATTCCTGGGGCAGGTCAGTACGACAGTCGCCGCATCGGCCGTGGCTCCCGCCCTGCTGTACACCGTCCATTAGGAAGGGGTGCAACCGCACTGGGCTGCTGTGGAAGCTGTACGGCGGGACAATTCCGACGGTTGTCCTCTACGTGCTGGGATGGGCCTGAGTATCACCCTGGCCTGGGCGGGCCGGCGGTCGATCGCCGGCCCGTGTCTCGAGATGAAAACCCGTGTACCGAGCCGGCAGCCGGATACCTGCCGCTGGAGCGGAAGAAGAAGGCAAGCGGTGCGGACGCCTGCCCAGGGCGGTGGGCAACGTGCCGCACCGCGTGCTGTCAGGCGAAGGCGATGCAGGTCGGCGCCGGTACCCGCACGTGGTAGCCGATGGCCCGGAGCGCTCCGGACTTCCCGTCGACGGCGAACTGCGTCACGGAGGCGCTGCCCTGGTGGGCCGAGTACAGGAAGCGCCCGCACGGGCTCAGCGCGATGTGCCTCGGTCCCGAGCCGCCACCGGCGATCTGGTCGAGCAACTGCGGCCGGCCGGGGTCCTCTTCGACGCCGAACACGGCGATCGTGTCCGTGCCGCGGTTGGACACGTAGAGGTACCGTGCCGTGTCGTCGAGCACCAGTTCCGCGGAGCCGAGCCGCTTGCCCGCCGTCGCGGCTCTCGGCTCCTCGGTGAGCATCTCGACCCGGTCGAGCTCGGTGAATGTCCCCTGTCGGGCGTCGAAGCCCAGGGGCGTCGGACTGAGGCTGGACTCGCCGTTGGTGTAGGCCAGTTCGCCCGTGGGGTGGAAGACGAGCTGCCGGGGCTCGGTACCGGGGGGAAGCGACAGGACGGCGCCCGGCTCCGCGAAGAGCCTGCCGTGGTCCTCGTCCGGCTGGTGGGCGGTCACCGTGTCGTTGCCCGCGTCGCAGACGGCCACGTAGCGGCCCGACGGGTCGAACGTCGCGCAGTACGGGAACGGCCCGAGCTGGGCTGTCGTCTCCTCGGCGATGGTCGATCGACTGTCGATCGGCGGCTGCTGTCGATCGTCGGCTGGCGTGGCATGTCGGGGCGGGGCTGGGCGGCCGGACGCTACTCCGGCACCGGCCCGGCGCCCGGAGCCGACGGCCGCGAGGGTCTGGCCACCGCCTTCCGCACCGGACCGCTGCTCTCCGCGCCGCCCGTCCCGGTCGGGTTCGTGGTCGAGGACGACCTGGTCTCGATGCTGCTCCAGCGCCGCCTGCCGGACCCCGCCGCACCGGGCGCGACGTACGACGCGTTCGCACCGGTCGTCTTCCGGGTCCGGGACGGACAGCTGGTCGAACACTGGGACCCGTCCGAGAAGGCGCCGGCGAACCGGAAGCGACAGCCGAGCGCGTCGACATCGCTGAGGAATGTCTCGGATGTGCCCTGGCCATCAAGTGAACTGTACAGTTCAGTCCAATCGAACCGAGCCCTTGACATACCCTCTCCCTGAAGAGAGTGTCCTGTATGGCGAATAGCAAGTCCGACTATGTAGGACGCCGAACGGTGTTCTGCGGAAAGGGGACACCATGACTTTCCTGGATGCGGCTGACTGGCAGGGCCGGATCTTCTCCGGTGGCTGGGTGAAGGGGGCGGGCGAGTCCTACGACTCCACCGAGCCGGCCACCGGGAAGACGCTGGGCCGGGTCGGCGCCGCCACCCCTGCCGACCTGGGCAAAGCCGTGGAGCAGGCGGTGCGCGCCCAGCGTGAGTGGGCGGCACGGCCCTACCTCGAGCGGGCCCAGGTGCTGCGGCGGGCCGCGCGCCTCTTCGAGGAGAACCATGCCGAGATCGCGGAGTGGATCGTCCGCGAGGCCGGCACTCTGCGGCCGTTCGCGGACTTCCAGACCGCCAACGGCGCGGCGGAGGAGTGCTACGAGGCCGCCGCGCTGGCCGCGGCCCCCTACGGTGAGGTGCTGCGTTCGCTGGAGGAGCGGCTGTCGTTCTCCCGGCGGCGCCCGGTGGGTGTGGTCGGGGTGATATCCCCGTTCAACGCGCCGATGGTGCTGGCCATGCGCGCGGTCGCCCCGGCTCTGGCGCTCGGCAACGCCGTCGTCCTCAAGCCGGACCCGCGCACCGCGGTCTGCGGCGGTGTCGCCATCGCCCGGGTCTTCGAGGAGGCGGGGCTCCCGGAGGGCGTGCTGCACATGCTGCCCGGCGGCGCCGACGTCGGCGCGGCGCTGGTCGACGACCCGCGCGTGCCCGTCATCGCGTTCACCGGCTCCACGCGGGCCGGGAAGGCGATCGCCGCGGCCGCGGCGCAGAACCTCAAGCGGGTGCACCTCGAACTCGGCGGCAACTCCGCGCTGATCGTCCTGGACGACGCCGACCTGGAGAAGGCCGTCTCCGCCGGCGCCTTCGGCTCCTTCCACCACTCCGGCCAGGTGTGCATGGCCTCCAGCCGCCACCTGGTGCACGCCTCCGTCGCCGGTGAGTACGCCGACCTGCTGGCCCAGCACGCGAACGCGGCACCGGTCGGCGACCCGGCCACCGGTCAGGTCGCCCTGGGCCCGATGATCGACGACCGGCAGCTGCGGTCGGCGCACGCGATCGTGACGGACAGCGTGGCGGCGGGGGCGCGGCTGGCGGCGGGCGGCACCTTCGAGGGACTGTTCTACCGGCCGACGGTGCTGGCGGACGTGCCGCTGACCGCGCGCGCGTACGCGGAGGAGATCTTCGGTCCGGTCGCGCCGGTGGTGGCGTTCCGGGACCTGGACGAGGCCGCGCGGCTGGCCGCCGACACCGAGTACGGGCTGTCGCTGGGCATCCTGACCCGGGACGTGGCCAAGGGCCTGGCGTTGGCCGACCGGATCCCGACCGGGCTGGTCCACATCAACGACCAGACCGTCAACGACGAGGCCACCATCCCCTTCGGCGGCGTCGGCGCGTCCGGCAACGGCTCCCGCCATGGCGGCACCCTCGCCAACCTCGAAGCCTTCACCGAACAGCAGTGGGTGACCGTCCGCGGCGAGATCCCGGCGTACCCCTTCTGAACCACTGCTTCCGAGCCACCACGCAGCCCGAGCCACCACGCAGCCCGAGCCACCACGCAGCCCGAGCCACCGCGCAGACCGGGCTGCCGGCGCCCGGGCTGACCCGGTCGCACCGCGAGGGCCGTGAGCGCCCCGAACCGATTCACCCGCAAACGGGAGTACACAGATGACCACCACCGCCCCTCGCCCCGGCCATCCGCTGCCGGACCCGATGACTATCGCCCCGCGTGCCGCCGCCCAGCCGCCGGCTCCGCGGCTGCCTCAGGACGCCGCCGGCTGGGCGCCCGGCAACAAGTTCCTGGAGGGTCCCTTCACCCCTTGGACCGAGGAGAGCGAGGCCTACGACCTGGAAGTGGACGGCGAGATCCCGGCCGACCTGGCCGGGGCGCTGTTCCGGATCTCCGCCAACCCCCGCTTCGAGCCCCGCGACCCCGACCGCTACCACTGGTGGGAGGGCGACGGCATGGTCTGCGGCATCTACCTGCGCGAGGGCCGGGCCGCCTACCGCACCCGCTGGGCGCTGACCGACTCCATGAAGTTCGAGGTCGAACAGGGCGAGGCGGTCTACAGCGGCTTCGCCAACGGCACCCCCGCTCCCGGCCCCCTCCCCGAGGGCGCCCCGTCGGCGAAGAACGTCGCCAACACCAACGTGGGCATCTTCGACGACCACCTGCTGGTCTACTTCGAGGGCGGCCTGCCGTACTCGATGCACCCCGAAACCCTGGAAACGCAGGGCACCTACGACTTCCACGGCGGCATCGACGTCCTGTGCACCGCCCACTTCAAGACCGACCCCGACAGCGGCGACCTGCTGTTCTTCGCCGCCACCGGGCCCACCATCACCTGGTACCGGGCGGACGTGAAGACCGGCCAGGTCGTCGACAGCCACACCTTCGACATCAAGGTGCCGGTGCTGATGCACGACTTCGCCGTCAGCGACAACTACGCGATCTTCTTCGTCACCCCGGCCCAGTTCCGCTTCGACCACATCATGCGCGGCGAACCCGGCGTCGTCTGGGACGAGGCATCGCTTCCGCACGGCGTGCAGATCGTGCTCATGGACCGTCGCACGCATGCCGTCACCTGGCACGAGGTGGGCGGGCACTGGGCCAACACGCACTTCTACAACGCCTACGAACAGGACGGCCAGGTCGTCATCGACGGGCACCGCATCACCCGCCTGGGCACCCCCGCCGACCGCCTGCACACCCCGGTCGGCTCCCACTCCTGGTTCCCGCCCGCGCTGCCGCACCGCTGGCGCGTCGACCTGGCCACCGGCCGGGCGACGGAGCAGATGACCGGCGGCACCGCCGGGGAGTTCCCGCGGATCAATGACGCCGTCACCGGACGCCGGCACCGCTACGGATACTTCGTCACCACCCGTGCCCTGGCCGCCGACACCATGACCGACGGCCTCGCCAAGCACGACTACCTCCGCGACGCCACCACCGTGGTCGAGGGTCCCGACCATCTCACCAACCCGGGTGAGCCGGTCTTCGTGGCACGCGAGAACGCGACCGCCGAGGACGACGGTTACCTCCTCACCCTGTGGTGGAACCGCGAGACCGGCCTGAGCGAACTCCTCGTCCACGACGCCGCCGACCTGCGCCACACCCCGCTGGCCCGGGTCAAGCTGCCCAGCCGGGTCCCCTTCGGATTCCACGGCAACTGGGCCGACCACACGGTTCTCGGCCACGCGGTCGCTCAGCAGGACTCGAACTGACGCAATGAAGACCGGACGGCCCGAGTCGAGCGACTCGGGCCGTCGGCTATGCGGCAACCGTCTCGAAATGCAGGCGAAAGGTCCTGATTTTCGGGAATATCGCACGCCTCCAAGGGTGGCTGCAGCTCGATGTCCTGTATTACGATTCTGATGACCCGAATATCAGGACCGATCTCTGAGGTGGGTGATGGAGGAAGTCGTCATCGTCGGGGCGGGGCCGGTCGGCATGACCGCGGCGGCACTGCTGGCTGCGAGCGGTGTCCGGGCGGTCGTGCTCGAGGCGAACAACACGACGAGCGGTGACCCGAAGGCGATCAGCATCGACGACGAGTCGCTGCGGACCTATGCCGACGCGGGAGCCGGCGACGCCGTGCTGCGCATCGTCTCCCCGGGGACGGGCACGAGGTACTTCGACCGGAACGGCGCGATGTCCTTCCACGCGCGTGGTCCGGGGCCCTACCGCCTCGGCCACCCGTTCAAGAACCCCTTCGCGCAGCCCGACCTGGAACGCGTGCTGTCCTCGGTACTGCACGCGGACCCCAGCGTCGACTTGCGCTTCGGTACCCGGGTGACGGGGATCGACCAGTACGGCGGACGCGTCACGGTCCGTGTCGCGTCCGACGCCGGCGACGACACGATCACCTCCCGGTACGTCATCGGCGCCGACGGCGGACGGTCGACCGTCCGCCAGTCCCTGGGCATCACGATGAGCGGTCGCTCCTACGACGAGCCGTGGCTGGTGGCCGACACCCTCGGCGACCCGCACCGCGAGAGGTACGGGATGCACCTCGGCATCCCGGAGCGCCCCACGGTGATCATCCCCGGCAGGAACGGCCGTTGCCGGTACGAGTTCCTGCTCTTTCCCGGGGAGGGCCTCCCCGGTGAGACGCCCCGGCCGGAGCTGATCGCCAAACTCCTCGCGCCGTACCGCGAGATCACCCCGGACGAGGTCGAACGCGCCGTCGTCTACCAGTTCAACGGCCTGCTCGCCGACCGTTGGCGCGAGGGCGACGTCTTCCTCGCGGGGGACGCCGCGCACATGATGCCGCCGTTCGCCGGCCAGGGCCTCAACTCCGGGCTGCGGGACGTGGCCAACCTGTGCTGGAAGCTCGCCGACGTGCTGCACGGCAGACTCGATGCCGCGGTTCTCGACAGCTACGAGGCGGAGCGCGCGCCGCACGCCCGGGCATCGGTACGGCTGTCGGAGAAGCTCGGCCGGGTCGTGATGACCACCTCGCGGCGCCTGGCCGAGTCCCGTGACCGCATCGTCGCCGAGGCGCTCGCCACGGACGAGGGACGGGACTTCTTCGAGCAGATGCGCTACCGCCCGTCGATGCACCTCACCCGCGGCCTCGTCGCCCCCGCCCCGGAGACCGCCGAGGTCGTCGGCCGCCCGGTCCCGCAGCCACGGGCCTTCGCCATGGCGGCGAGCGAGGTCCGGTACCTGGACGCGGTCACCGGCTACCGGTGGTCGGTGCTCGGCGTCGGCGTCACCGGGCAGGCCTGGCGGGCCGCCGGCGGACTCGCGGAGGCCCTCGGCGCGGCGCGCGTGCATGTGTGCGTCGCCGACGAACTCCCCGACGCCGTACCGGACGGGGTCGAGGTCCTGGTCGACGTGGACGGCATGCTCGACGAGGCGTTCGCACCGCACCGCGGCGGCTTCCTGCTGGTCAGGCCGGACCATGTGATCGCCGCCGCCTGGCAGCCCGGCGCCGAGGGGCCCGTGGCCGCCGCGATCGACCGCTGGACGGCGCGGGCCGGACATCCTGCCGCCGGCTCGGCCGGGAAGCCCTGAGCGCGCAGGTGCCTGCCGCCGCTCTCCACCGGGCGACGGCCACCGGCCTGCTCGCCCTCCCCCTCGACACGCACAAGGAGAAAGAAAAGAGGAACGGGTGATGACCGAGGTGGCGATCGAAGAACACGGGCTGCCGGGTGGCTGGGTGCGCCCCGGCGAGGACGAGGGGCTGGACCCGCGCAGGCTGCGCCATGCGTCCGGCTGCTTCCCCAGCGGAGTCATCGCCGTCTGTGCCCTGGCGGACGACGGCAGGCCGACCGGCATGGCGGTCACGTCGACCGGTTCGTGGGGCTGAGCTGGCGGGCGACCGACGACGGCGCGGTTACACTGTCCTGCAAGACAGGACGCGAGACCGAGAAGACGGCCGGAGGCTCCGGTCACTACCGAGAGCGCAACTCCACCGCGGACCGGGCGCTGGACATCCTCGGCCTCTTCACCGCCTCCCGGCTGACCCTGACCGGCCAGGAGGTGGCCACCGAACTCGGGACGGCCCGGTCCACGGCCTACCGCTATCTGCAGAGCCTGGTCGGCGGGGGATTCCTGGAGGAGAGTCCGCAGGGCGGATTCCGGCTCGGCCCCCGGGTCCTGGAACTGGCCCGGCTGGCCCGCAGGGCGTACGGGCTGTCCGAGGCGTCCCTGCCCGTGATGGACGAACTCCGCGACCGCGTGGGGGAGACCGTGCTGCTCACCCGGCGCGTCGGCGGGAACGCCATCTGCCTGGAGCGGTCCGAGGCCGACCACCCCGCCCGAATCTCCTACGAGCGGGGCAGCATCCTCCCCATCAACGCCGGCGCCTCCGCGCTGGTCCTGCTCGCCTGGCTGTCCCCGGAGGATGCCGAGAGCCTCCTGGCGAAGGAATCGCTGACCAAGTTCACCCCCAACACCCTGACGGACGTGGGGGAGTTGACCGCCCGCCTGGCCAGGATCCGGGAGGACGGCTACTGCGTCTCCCGCGGCGAACTCGACCAGGACATCCTCGGCATCGCGGCCCCCTGCGGGACGCCCGTGGCAGGGTGACCGCGGCGATCAGCGTCGCGGCGCTCGAACGCCGGGTGCCGGCGGAACGCCTCCCCGAGGTGCGGGAGATGGTCCTCGACGCGGCCCGCCGCATCAGCGACGTACTGGCGCTCGCCGAGGGCTGACGGCGCGGGCGGTACGGCTACTGCACCGGCTGGTACGCCTTGCCGCCGTCGCTGAGCAGCCGTTCGGCCTCGGCGTGGATCTCCTCCAGCGGCAGGTCCAGGTCGAGGGTCTTGCGGAACGGCTGGCGCACGTCCCGCTCCACCCGGAGGTACACCTCGTTGCGGTTGCCCTCGGGGTCGAAGAAGTAGATGCCGTAGGCGTTGCCGTGCGTGACCTCCTGCTGCACGCGGATCCCCTCGTCGCGGAACCGCCGGTGGAACGCGACCAGCGTCTCCAGCGAGTCGACGCGCCAGGAGATCTGATGCGTCAGCTTGGCGCCGTCCGGCGCGGTCCGCCCGCGCTGCAGCACGAACTCGTGGTGCTCCTCCTCGGGCTGGGAGCTGAAGAAGACGATGCCGAGGTCGGGGTCCTCGTCGGTGACCGTCAGTCCCAGCAGCCGGGTGTAGAAGTCCCGCATGGTGTCGAGGTCGTTGACCCAGAGGCCGGTGTGGCCCAGTCCGGTGATGGCCATGGTGTGCGCCGCTCCTGTCGGTGAGAGTGTGTGTGGTCGGGGCGAGGTCAGCCCGCGTCGGCGGCGGTCTCGGACCGTACGGTGCTGGTGAGTTCGCCCAGGCCGTCGATGACCACGGCCACCCGGTCGCCCGGGGTCAGGAAGACCTGGGGATCCCGGCGGAAACCGACCCCGCCCGGCGTGCCGGTGAGGATGACGTCGCCGGGGAGCAGGGTGGTGAACTCGGAGACGGTGCTCACCAGCGTGGGAATGTCGAAGATGAGCCGGGAGGTGTCGGAGGACTGCAGGACCTCCCCGTTGAGGGTGAGGCTCACCGCTAGCTTCCCGACCCGCTCCCCGATCTCGTCCTCGGTGACCAGCCAGGGGCCGAGCGGCGTGCTCGCGTCCCAGGCCTTGCCCTGCAGCCACTGGTGGGTCCTGTACTGGTAGTCGCGCATCGTCACGTCGTTGGCGATGGTGTAGCCGGCGATCACGTCGAAGGCGTCCGCGGGGGTCACCCGGCGCGCGGTGCGCCCGATCACCACGGCGAGTTCGGCCTCGTAGTCCACCTGTTCCGATTCGGCGGGGACCAGGATCGGGTCGTCCGGGCCGATCAGGCTCGTCGGGAACTTGGTGAACAGCACCGGGTAGGTCGGCAGTTCCCGCTTCGTCTCGGTGACATGGGACCGGTAGTTCAGCCCCACGCAGAAGATCTTCTGGGGTTCGGGGACGACCGGCCGGAGCGTCACGTCCGCGAGCGGGACGCGACCGGACTCGTCCAGGTCGGGCCGGGCGAGTACCTCCTTGGGGGTGTCCCGCCCCAGGGCTCCGACGCCCAGAAGGGGAACGACGTCGTCACCGTCGACCAGTCCCGCATGGGGTGTTCCGTCACGGAAGTACGAGACGTAGCGCATGAACTGACCTTCCGGTTGTGGCGGGTGGGAATCGGGGCCGTTGTGTGCGGAGACCTTCACCACCTGGACGCCGTTCCACAGTAGGCCACTATTGTTCTGCAAACAAGGACGCCGGTTTCATTATGCAGGACAGAGCGGGTTGGTGGGTGGTTGCCTTCAGGGGTGGGCGCGTCCCTCGGGACCGGTCGGCGTACTCTGGCGACCGAGGGTTTGAACTCTCAAACAAATCGCTCATCGGAGAACGTCATGCGCGTCGCGATCACCGGGTCCACCGGACTCATCGGCTCCGCCCTCACCCGTTCCCTCCTCGCCGACGGCCACCGCGTGCTGCGTCTGACCCGCGGGCGGACCGCGGCCCGGGCGGCGGACGGGAGCGAATCCGCGCCGTGGGAGCCCGGCGCCCGGCTGGACCCGGCCGTCCTGGACGGTGTCGACGCCGTGGTGCACCTGGCCGGAGCGGGGGTCGGCGACCGGCGCTGGACCGCGGCGTACAAGCAGGAGATCAGCCTCAGCCGCCTCCGGGGGACGCGGACCGTCGCCGAGGCCTGTGCCGAGGCCGCCGTACCGCCCCGGGTGCTGATCTCGGCCTCGGCCACCGGCTACTACGGCGACACCGCAGACCGCGTCGTCACGGAGTCCGACCCGGCCGGAAGCGACTTCCTGGCCTCCGTCTGCGTCGGCTGGGAGTCCGCCGCCGCGCCGGCCGCAGAGGCCGGCGTCCGGGTCGTGCACCCGCGCACCGGTCTCGTGGTCTCCGCGGACGGCGGCGCCTGGGGCAGGCTCTTCCCGCTCTTCCGGTTCGGCCTCGGCGGCCGGCTCGGCTCCGGAGACCAGTTCTGGCCGTTCATCTCACTGCCCGACCACATCGCCGCCCTGCGCCACGCGATCGACCACGACGACCTCGCCGGCCCCCTCAACTTCACGGCCCCCGAGCCGCTCACGAACCGCGAGATCACCCGGGCGACGGGCCGGATCCTGCACCGGCCCACCCTCGCCGCCGTGCCGGCCTTCGCGCTGCGGATCGTCCTCGGCGAGTTCTCCGAGGGCATCACGGGCAGCTGC
The DNA here is from genome assembly GCF_042721035.1 of Streptomyces sp. NPDC058464. Lineage (NCBI taxonomy): Bacteria > Bacillati > Actinomycetota > Actinomycetes > Kitasatosporales > Streptomycetaceae > Streptomyces > Streptomyces sp. NPDC058464. The sequence goes on along the minus strand of NZ_JBHXMA010000026.1, from coordinate 8,118 downwards.
CGGGCCGTTCCGGCCGGTCTGCTCAAGGCGGGTTTCACCTTCCGGCAGCCCGGCATCGACGAGGCGCTGCGCGCCGCACTGTCCCGGGGATGACCGGCCCGACCGGGTCCGCCGGTCCCGGTGGTCGCTCCGACCTGCCGCGTTAACCTGTCGTTATGTGCCCGAACCGTCCGGAGGGGGCCGAACCCGAGTCGTCCCCGGCCGTGGGGGCGCGGGCGAGGGCACTGGCGCTGGCCCTCCGGCAGGCGGTGGCGGGTGTCGGGGGACAGGGTGCCCTCCTGCACCGGTGGGATCCCGGGGCGGGCCGGCTGACCCTGGTGGCGGTGGACGGTGTCGACGCCGAGGCGGCGCGGCCCTGGGCGGAGCTGCGCGAGGAACAGGACGTACCGCCGTCCTGTGCACTGCGCCGCGGCGTCCTCGTCCAGGCGGCCGGGGACGGCCTCGGGACCGGCGCGGCCGGTACGGTGGCGGTCCCCCTGATCGGAGCCGCCGGGCCCGTCGGCGCGCTCTCGGTACTGCTGGTGCCCGGAACCGGCGAGCCCGACGACATACAGCTGTCCTTCCTGCACGCGGTGGCGGCCTGGACCGCCGAGTGCCTGGACTTCGCCGCCGGGAGGTCGCCGCACCGGGAACCCCTGCCCGGGCACGGGCGCACGGCCCGGACGATGGCGCTGACCGCGACGCTCGCCGAGGCCGTGACCGTCCAGGACGTCGTACGGGCCGTGGCGCAGCACGTCCTGTCGCCGTTCGGCGCCGACGGGCTGGTCGTCTCCGTGTTCGAGGACGGCAGGCTGACCAGGGTCGGCGAGGTCGGCTACCCGGAGGACTACCTCAAGCGGTTCGAGGGCCCGCTCAACGCCGGCATGCCCGTCACCGACGTGCTGCGCACCCGCAGGCCGCAGTTCATGGAGTCGCCTACCCAGATGTACGAGCGCTATTCCGCCGTCACGGACAAGATCCTGATGGGGACCTCGCCCAAGATGGCCTGGGCGTTCCTGCCGCTGATCGCCTCCGGGCGGGCCGTCGGGGTCTCGGTCCTGTCGTACAACCAGCCGCGCCTCTTCAGTGAGGAGGATCGCGCCCACCTGACCACGTTCAGCGCCCTGGTCGGCCAGGCGCTGGAGCGGGCCCGCCTGTACGACCTGGAGCACGCCCGCGCCCAGGAACTGCAGAGCGCCCTGCTGCCCCGGACCCTGCCGCGGCTGCCCGCCGCCGTCGCGGCCGCGCGCTACCTTCCGGCGGGCCGCGGTGAACAGGTGGGCGGCGACTGGTTCGACGTGATCCCGCTCTCCGCCGACCGGGTCGCCCTCGTGGTCGGCGACGTGATGGGCCACGGCATCGCCGAGGCCGCCACCATGGGCCGGCTGCGCACCGCCGTACGCACCCTCGCCGACCTAGACATGGCCCCGGACGAGCTGCTGGGCCACCTCAACGACCTGGTCAGCGACCTCGGCGAGGACTTCTACGCCACCTGCCTCTACGCCGTCTACGACCCGGTCGGCCGCACCTGCTGCTACTCCCTCGCCGGGCATCCGCCGCCGGTGTTCGTGCATCCCGACGGCACCGTCCGGAGCCCCGTCGTGAGCCCCGATCCGCCGCTCGGCGCCGCCACCCCGCCGTTCGCCGTGCACGAACTCCCGCTCCCGGACGGGAGCCTGGTCGTCCTGTGCACCGACGGGCTCATCGAATCCGACGCCCAGGACGCCGAGCAGGGCCTGGCCGAGCTGGTGCGTGTCCTGGGCGGCGCCGGGGTCCGCCCGGCCCGGTTCAGCGGCGCCGACCAGGAGGAGGACGTCCGGGGCGTGGAGGAGCTGTGCGACACGGTCGTCGCGGAACTGCTGCCGGACCGGGAGCACACCAACGACGACGCGGCCCTGCTCATTGTCCACACCCGGGCCCTGCCCGCCGGGGACATCGCCTCCTTCGGTCTGCCCGACGACCCCCGGGCGGCCGGCCAGGCCCGGGAGATCGTCCGCGACCAGCTCTCCCGGTGGGGCCTGGACGACCTGTCGATGACCACCGAACTCCTCGTGAGCGAGCTGGTCGGCAACGTGATCCGGCACGCCAAGGGCCCCATGCGGCTACGGCTGCTGCGCAGCCGCATCCTGACCTGCGAGGTCTACGACGGCAGCCTCAGCACCCCGCGCATCCGCCACGCCACCTACACCGACGAGGGCGGCCGCGGCCTGCAGCTGGTCGCCGCCCTGTCCCGGCGCTGGGGCGCCCGCTACCTCAGCGACGCCAAGTGCATCTGGACCGAGCAGGAGATCCCGAACGGCTCCCACTGCCGAGAGCCCGGAGCCTGACATTCCGGTTGACATTCCAGTATCGACAGGTCGAAGCAAAGATGTCTTACCGAATCTGTCAATGTTGGATTTACGATGGAGGCATGAGCCTTCGCCACGCACTCCTCGGACTCCTCGTCGACCGCCCCGCCAGCGGCTACGACCTGCTGAAGCTGTTCGACACCTCGCTGGCGCACGTCTGGCCGGCCACCCAGAGCCAGGTCTACGGGGAGCTGAACCGGCTCGCGGAGGCCGGCCTGGTCGACGTGTCCGCCGAGGGCCCGCGCCGGCGCAAGGAGTACCGGGTCACGGAGGAGGGGCTCAAGGAACTGCGGGAGTGGCTGGTCGCCCCGACACAGCAGCAGCCGCGCCGCAGCGAACTCCTGCTCAAGGTGTTCTTCTTCAACCTGGGCTCGGACGAGCAGGCCCGCGCGGTCCTCGCCGAGCGGGCGGAGCTGGCCGGGGACTACCACGACCGGCTCGCGGAGCTGAGAACCGAACTGGAGCAGGACGAGGGGCCGTTGACCGCCAACGGCCGGATCGCCCTGGAATACGGCCTGCGCTGGGCCGAGATGGAGCGGGAGTGGGCCCGCTGGGCCGCCGAACAGCTCGGCTGAACGCCGTCGGCGGCACACCGGCCCGGTGCCCGGGGCGACCCCCTAGCTCACGAACCCCACATGGGCCAGCGCCTGCTTCAGCAGCACCCCGTGGCCGCCGGGCATCTCGCCCTGCAAGGCCTCGGACACCGCCTCCTGCGGGCTGACCCACACCAGGTCCAGGGCGTCCTGCCGGGGCCGGCAGTCACCGGTCACCGGCACGATGTAGGCCAGCGACACCGCGTGCTGACGCGGGTCGTGGTACGGGGTGACGCCCAGCGTCGGGAAGTACTCGGCCACCGTGAACGGCTGCAGCGAGGTCGGCACCCGGGGCAGGGCGACCGGGCCGAGGTCCTTCTCCAGATGGCGCAGCAGGGCGTCGCGGACCCGCTCGTGGTGCAGGACCCGGCCGGAGACCAGGGTCCGGCTGACGGTTCCGTCCGGTCCGATGCGCAGCAGCAGTCCGATGCTGGTGACTTCGCCGCTGTCGTCGACGCGTACCGGCACGGCCTCCACGTACAGGATCGGCATACGGGCGCGAGCCATCTCCAGCTCGTCGGAGGAGAGCCAACCGGGCGTGGTTTCGGTCATGTCAGACATTGCTTGATCATACTTTCCGGGTGGGGCGCGCGGTCAGTCGCGGCCGGGGTCGGATGCGGGAAGTCCGTAGAGGCGACGGGCGTTGTCACGTCCTGTCCAGGCGGCGATCCGCACCGCGTCGGTCGGGCTCAGTTCGTCGGCGTCCACCCGGTCCTGGAGCATTCCGGCCAGTCCCTGCCGGAAGGAGAGCGCGCCGAGGTGGTGGAACTCGGCCACACCATAAGCGTCCGAGCTGTACAGGAGTTTGCGGAACGGAGTGATCTCCATCGCCTCCGCCAGGACCGCCCCGGCCCGGGCCGGGCCCACGTGGTGCAGCGTGAGGCCGACGTCGAGGTGCACATGCTCGAACACCGCGGCCAGGTAGGCGGCTTGGCGCTGGTAGGGCCAGCAGTGCAGCAGGAGCACCGGGACGGTGCCCACGGTCAGCCGCAGCCAGTCGGTGAGCAGGGCCGGGTCCGCGTGGTGCAGCCGCAGGTCCGAGTCGCCGAAACCGGCGTGGAGCTGGAGCGGCAGCCCGAGTCCGACGGCGGTCCACAGCAGATGACGCATCAGCACCGGGTCCGTGAGCCTGCCGCCCCGGGCGAACCACAGCGCGGCCGCGCGGGTCACCTCGGCGTACGACGGCCGCGCCGGGTCCAGGGCGAAGCCGGTGCGGTAGGCGGCCACCGACTTGACCGCGACCACACCCGGCCGCCGTACCGCCTCCTCGGCCGCCGCCCGGAAGGCGGCCGCGTACCCGGACGCGTCGATGCCCTGCGCGGCGACCGCCTCGGCGATGCTCTCCAGCCGTACGACCTCGTACGCACGCGCGCCGGCCGCCGCCGCGAGTTCGGCGGGGGAGGTGACCGGGTGCGGAGCGTAGCCGGTGTCCACGCAGAACGTCTCCGTGTGCGCGGCCGCCAGGAACCGGCGGTTGACCTCCTGCCAGCCCAGCTCGGCCCGCCGCGCCAGGTAGTCGGCGGCGGGCGCGTGCCGGTCCAGGCCGAGCACGGGCGCGCAGTGCCGTCGTACGGCGATGCCGGCCGGGCTGTCGAACGGCGACACGCCCGGCCAGGCCGCGCCCTCGGTCAGCAGCGACTCGAACTCCGGCCCGGTGAGGTCGGCGGTGACCGCGCCGTGGCAGTGGTGGTCGACGAGGGGCAGCGCGTCCAAGGCTTCCCGGATCGGTCCCGGCATCAGTACTTCCAGCGGTAGGCCGCGGCCACCCCGGCGTCGTCCAGGCCGGCGACGGACCCCGTCTCGCCCTCGCGTACGGCGATCACCGCGTCGGCGAGGACCGGGCCGAGCGCGGTGCGCAGCACCTCGTTCTCGCGGAACTCCTCGACGGCCTGGGGGAGCGAGGTCGGCAGCCGGCGCACCCCCCGGGCCACCGCCTCGTCCGGGATCAGCCGGGCCGGGTCGTCGGTGACCTCCTCGGGCAGCGGCGCGGCCGAGGCGAGCCCGTCGAGTCCGGCGGCGATGGCGCAGCCGAGGGCCAGATACGGGTTGGCGGCCAGGTCGACCGGCTTGATCTCCAGGTTGGCGTCCTGGGCCTGGTGGCCGGCCGTGCCGGTGACGACCCGCACCCCGGTCTCGCGGGTCTCCCGGCCCCAGGCCGTGAAGACGCCCGCCCACTGGGAGGGCTTGAGCCGCAGATAGCTGGCCGGGCTCGGCGCGGTCACCGCCGTCAGCGCGGGCAGGTGCGTCAGCAGCCCGGCGATGAAGGACTCCGCCGCGGCCGTCATGCCGTACCGGGCGTCGCCCCCGGCGTGCAGGTTGACGCCGTGGCGCCAGAGCGAGAGGTGGAGGTGGCCGCCGTTGCCGACGCCCCGCTCGGCGACGGCCGGGGCGAAGGAGGCGCGCAGGCCGTGCTTCTGCGAGACGGCGCGGATGGTCTGCCGTACCAGCACGCTCTGGTCGGCCGCCGCCAGCGGGTCCAGGGCGCCGGTGGAGAGCTCGAACTGACCGGGCGCGTACTCCGGGTGGAACTGGGCGACCGGCACCTCCTGCTTCTCCAGGGCCCCGAGCAGGTCGGCGGCGTAGTCGCTCAGCTCGATCTGCCGGGCGGCGCCGTACGCCGGGCCCGAGGTCGCCGGCACGAACTCGTCGGCCGGTGCCGCGGCCCGGCCGAGCGTCCACTCGATCTCGATGCCCGCCCTGAAGGTGACGCCGTGCCGGTCCTCGGCGTCGGCGACGACCCTGCGCAGGAAGGCGCGGCTGCACCCGGGGTGCCGGTCGCCCTCCTGGGTGAGCCGGTCGACGGGGGCCCAGGCCCAGCCGGGCTGCCCGGCCAGCACCACCAGCCGGTCCAGGTCCGGGTAGAGGCGCAGGTCGCCGTCGGGCGAGCCGAGGACGTCGGTACGCACGATCGCGTCGTTCGCCAGGAAGGTGTCGAACACCGGGGACATGCCGACGCCCCAGGCCACCGCCGGCTGCAGCCCCTGCCAGGGGACGGTTTTCACCCTGCAGATCCCGGCGGTGTCCACATAGGCCAGCACGATCCCGCGCACACCCTGCGCGGAGAGCTCGTGGGCGAGGGCATGGGCCCGGGCGAGATCGCCGGGGCTCCCACCGGGTACCGGGTCGACCAGGGGTGGCATACGACGTCCTCCTCGACGGGCTCGGATGCACGCGTCCCGGTCAGCGTTTCACGGCGACCGCGCCGAACTGCGCTACCGGCGCCGGGGAGTCGGCCCCGGCGGCCCGTCGCCGCTCACGGTGTCACGAGACGGTCCTGCTCCACCGGAGGCGTGCCCTCGTGCCAGGGCAGCGGCTTGCCGAAGCGGACCAGCTCCCCGTAGAGGGCGGGGTCGACCTGTTCGGCGAAGACCAGGTCGAGCACCGCGCGGGCGGCCTCGGCGGGGGACTGGGCCCCGCTGAAGTCGCTGAACCAGGGGCGGGAGGTGGCGGTGTCGACCATGCCGGGGCATACGGAGGCGACCAGGGTGCCGCCGGCCAGGTCCTGCTCCCGGCGGTCTGCGGCGACCGCGCGGACGGCGGCGACCTGGGCCACCTTCGAGGGCACGTTCAGCCAGACCGGCCAGCCCGCCTCCGTGGCGGTCCGGTTGTGGACGGCGCTGCGCCAGGACTCGACGGCGTACTCGACCTGGTCGAGGCTCGCGCCGTCGAACAGGTGGTGCAGCCGCGGGTCGAGGTGGCCGAGGGTGCCGAGCGAACTGGCGACCACCAGCAGCCGGCCGCCCGGGCGCAGGACCGCGCCGAAGGAGCGCAGGACCGCCTGGGTGGCGGTGTTCGAGACGTCGATGAACTCGTCGGCCCGCTCGGACTGCGAGTCCCCGGGCAGCACCCGGGCGACCGCGTTGGAGATGACGATGTCCACCCCGCCGTAGCGGGCCCGGAGGTCTTCGGCGAGCCGGGCGATCGCGTCGGTGTCGGTGACGTCCAGGACCCGGCCCTCGACGCGGGCGCGGGTCCCGGGCCGGCCGGCGACCTCGACGGCGGCGTCCGTCACGCGGCCGGGGTCGCGTCCGGTGAGCAGGACCAGGTCGTCCGGGCCCAGCCCGGCGGCGAGTCCTTCGACGAGGGCGCGGCCGAGGCCTTGGTTCGCGCCGGTGACCAGGGCGATGCGGGAAGCGTTCATGCCTCCCACGCTAGGAACGAGGCCTTCATGAGTCCAACGAAAGTTGCGCACGGCTAGCATGCGTAAACATCATGGACTTCAACGATGTGTCACTGACCGCGCTGCGGGTCTTCCGCGCGGTCGCCGAACAGGGGACCTTCACCGCGGCCGCCGCCTCGCTGGGCTACACCCAGTCGGCGGTGTCCCGGCAGATCGCCGCGATCGAGCGGGCGGCGGGCGCGGAGCTGCTGGAGCGGCGGCGCGACGGGGTACGGCTCACCGCGGCCGGCCGCGTCGTGATGCGGCGCGCGACGACCGTGCTCGACGAGATCGAGGCGACCGCGAGGGAACTGTCCGGGCTGCCCGGAGAGGCCGGGACGGTCCGCCTCGGCTGGTTCCCCACCGCGGGCGCCGTACTGGTCCCCCGCGCCCTGACCGCGCTCCGCCGGACGGATCCCGGACTCCGGGTCGTCGGCCGCGAGGGCACCACCCCCGCACTGGTGCGTGCCCTGCGCGCGGGCAGCATCGACCTGGCCCTGCTCGCCTCGGCGCCCCCGTTCCGGGCACCGGACGCGGAATCGCCCCCGCTGGTGCTCCAGACCCTCACCGAACGCGCCCTGTGTCTCGCGCTGCCGGCCGGGCATCCCCTGGCCCGCGGCGACTACGTCGACGTGGCCGACCTGCGCGGGCAGCGCTGGATCGTCGGCTCCGCGTCCGGGGAGGACCGGCTGATGGGCGTGTGGCCCGGCCTGGACGAGCGGCCGGAGATAGCCCACGTCGCGCGGGACTGGCTGGCCAAGCTCCATCTCGTCGCCGCCGGCTGCGGCCTGACCACCATTCCGGGCGCCCTCGTCTCCGCCGTGCCGCCGGGTGTCCGGATCCTGCCGGTGCGCGGCGGGCCCCAGGAGCAGCGCCGCCAGCTCCTGGCCCGGCTGCCGCACCCGCCGGCCGAGGCGGTCACCCGGGTGGCGGCCGCCCTGCGGGCGGCGGCGCTCGACGCGGACGGACCGGACGGGCCCAAGTAGGTCCTCAGAGGGCTTGGTTGCGGCGCCCGGCCGCGCAGGCGGCCCGGCCGGGC